>NZ_CALXGI010000014.1 GCF_944387805.1 uncultured Pseudoflavonifractor sp.
CCCAGATCGGCGGTGGCGGCCTCGTAGGCCAGGTTCACCGGGTGCTGGAGGGGCAGGTTCCAGATGGGGAAGGTCTCGAATTTGGCGTAGCCCGCCTTGACCCCCCGCTTGTACTCGTGGTAGAGCTGGCTCAGGCACACGGCCATCTTGCCGCTGCCCGGACCGGGGGCGGTGACCACCACCAGGGGACGGCTGGTCTCAATATAGTCGTTCCTGCCGTAGCCGTCGTCGCTGACGATGAGGCCGATGTTGTGGGGGTAACCGGCGATGGGATAGTGGAGGTAGACCTTGACGCCCAGGCTCTCCAGCCGGGTGCGGAAGGCGTCGGCGGCGGCCTGGCCGGCGTACTGGGTGACCACCACGCTGCCCACCATCAGTCCCTCGCCCCGGAAGGCGTCGATAAGGCGGAGCACGTCTACATCATAAGTAATGCCCAGGTCGCCCCGAACCTTATTTTTCTCGATGTCGTTGGCGCAGATAGCGATAACGATCTCGGCGGAGTCCCGCAGCTCCTTGAGCATGCGGATCTTGCTGTCCGGTGCAAAACCGGGCAGCACCCGGGAGGCGTGGTAATCGTCAAAGAGCTTGCCGCCGAACTCCAGGTACAGCTTGTTGCCGAACTGGCTGATCCGCTCCCGGATGTGGGCGGACTGCATTTCCAGGTACTTCTTGTTGTCAAATCCGATCTTGTTCATCCTTCCGGCCCGGCGCGCCGCAGCGCCGCGCCCTCCCATCCTCTCTGTTCCATCTAAAAATCAAACGTTTCATTCCAATTGAGAACACATAACTAAATTAGTATATCACATCTCCCTTCAAAGAACAACGCACCTTCCCGCCCGGCATCCCGATTTGTCAGAACGACCAATAGCGCCGGGAATTTTTGTGCGCCTTTCGGGTGCTGACATTCCCCGCCATTCCAGGCTCAGTCAAAACAGGAGCCCTGAACCGTTTGGTTCAGGGCTCCTGTTTTCTGTCAATTTTCCTCCGCGATGATAACCCGGATGCGGCCTCCCTGGTTCTGGGCCTTGTCATAGTAGCCCGTCAGGTCATAGCCGCCGCCGGACACCCGGCTCAGGTCGGAGAGGTAGTAATTCTTGTCCCGGTACTCATATACCACTGCGCTGTCGGAGATGGTCCAGGTCTGGGTACCCGCCATGGCGGTCCTGCCGTCCACCGCCGTCAGTGCCACACCGGTCAGGTTATAGATCCGCTCCACCTCTTTGCCGTCCGTCCGCACCTGGCAGGGTCCCTTCTCCAGATTCCAGATGGTTGTCTGACTGGTGTATACCCCAGGTACTCCGGCAATGTCGTAGACATAGCTGCTCATGAGCAGCATGCCCATGGCCTGCTCGGTCACGTCGGTGAGGACGCCGTACTGGTGGAGGTCTCCGGTGACGTCGTTGAGAATCAGCCGGTCGATCTCCCCCTGGGCGTTGGTGGAGTACCAGCGCACCATGCCGCTGGTCAGGTTCACGCCGGCCAGACGGCTGGGGTAGACCCGGAGGGTCTGAGTATCCCCGCAGGTGTCCAGAATCTCCGCGTTGGCCGCCAGGGCATAGCTGCCGATGGAGGTCCCGTCGGCGCTCACCCTGCCGGTGAGGGAGGCGGAGCTGAGCCTGCTGACCTGGGTGCCGCCGGTAACCTGGACCAGGTCGCCGGGCTCGAAGGTCTTGTCCGCGTTGTCGCAGCGGTAGCGGTAGGTGCTGCCGTCAGTGGCGGTAAGGGTGATGGTATCGGCGGTGTAGGTGTGGCCGCCGGCATCCTGGTAGGTTCCGGCGCCAATGACAGTCACTATGCCGTAAACGGCGGCGCTGCTCCCGTTGGAGATACGGACGGCAGCCACGCCGCCCGTACGTCCCAGCAGCAGGGTGACGCTGTCCCCCACCTGAAAGGAGCCCAGGTCGGACAGGTCGTAGGCCGCCGAGGCGGTCTCAATGGCATAGGTCTGACCGCCTACCGTCACGGATGTAGGGTTGGCCGTGGTGCTAATCTGCTGAATGGTGCCGGCGGCCTTGCCCGACCAGGCCCAGAGGGTGTGCATAGGCTTGGAATAGTATACCACGTCCAGGCTCTGAATGTCAGCGAGCTGGGCCTCCTTGCCGTCCCGGTACACCGTGGCGGTGGTCAGGGAGAAGGGCACCGAGGCCTGCCAGTTTCCCTCCGCCACCAGTGGGCCTTCCATGGCAGAGTTAATCAGGGCTACCCGGTCAATCTCGCCGGAGGCGGTCAGGCTGTGGCCTAATGTGGTCAGGTAGATCTGTCCGGTCTTGGTGGGCGCAGTGAGGAGATTGTAGAACAGCCACAGGGCGTCCTGCCGGGTCATGGGGTCGTTCTTGCCGGCAGTGACCCCCCGGTCCAGCTCCAGGGACTGGTACATGGCCATCTGTCCCGAGCCCCAGGCGCCGGAAAAGTCCTCGTTGGCGTACCCCAGCAGGGAGAGCACCATGGACACCCCCTCCACCAGCTGAATCTGGCTGTCGGGGCGGAAGGTGCCGTCCAGATATCCCCGGACCATGCCCTTCTCCTGGGCCACCTGGATATAGGGGGCTGCCCAGCTGGTCTTGGGCACATCGGGATAGGGGGAGATGCTGGCGGCAGGGCCAACACTGTCGGCCCAGGAGGAGGCGGCCACGGTCAGCTTGGTGAACTCCGCCCGGGTGACGGGCTGGTCCAGGTGGAGGTCGCCGTTTTCATCGCCGGTCATGATATCCAGGGCGGAGAGCACCTGGGCGGCCTCGTCCACCGTGACCTGGGCCTGGGCGGCAAAGGCGGGCGCGGCCAGTCCCAGCACAAGGACGGCGGACATCAGCGCGCAAATAATCCGTTTTTTCATCTTTGTATGCTCCTTTACTCGTAGCGCAGGGCGTCAATGGGGTTGAGCTTGGCGGCTTTGTTGGCGGGCAGATAGCCAAAAATTACACCCACCGCCAGGGACACCCCAGTGGAAATCAGGATAGCGGACAGGGAGGCCTTGGCGGTAATCCCCACAATATTGCCCGCCACTGCGGCCAGCGACACGCCCAGCACAATGCCGATGATGCCGCCCAGCACAGAGGTGGTGCCCGCCTCAATGATAAACTGCCGTCTGATATCCTTGCCCTTGGCGCCCAGTGATTTGCGGATGCCGATCTCCCGGGTGCGCTCAGTGACCGACACCAGCATGATATTCATGATGCCGATACCGCCCACCAGCAGGGAGATGGCGGCGATGGCCACCAGGACGGTCATGACCGTGCCCTGGATATTGCCCATCATGTCCATCATCTCGCTCATGGAGATGACCATGTAGTAGTCATCATCCCCGTAGAACTGCTCCAGCCTGCTCTCAATCACCGCCTTGGCCCGGGCGTTGGTGTCCTCGCTGGTGGCGGTGAACAGGTACTGGCTGATGACCGCGTTGCCGTTGAGCCGGGTGGCGTTGGTGTAGGGAATGTAGACCGAGTTGTCGCCGCCGTAGGAGGTGTTGTCCGCCTGCTCGGCCAGCACGCCCACAATGGTATACTCGTTGCCGTTGATGCTCAGGGTTTCCCCCAGACCGGCGCCGTTGAAGCTCTCCTCATTGACATAGGAGCCGATGACGCACACGTCCTGCATCCGGGCGGTGTCGATATACTGAATAAACCGCCCCTGGCTCAGCTCCAGACTTTTGACGGCGATATACTCCTCCCCCACGCCGGTGAGGGTGGTGCTCAGGGTCTCGGAGCCCTGCTTCACCGTGGCCACGGAGCTGACGCTGGGGCTCATGGCGGCGATGCAGTCCGGGTTCTCGTCCTCCAGGGCGTACATCTCCTCCTCGCCGATGTTCTGGGCGGTGCCCCGGCCCATAATCTGAACCTGGAGCAGGTTGGTGCCCATCTTCTCGAACTCGGAGTTAATCATGTCGTTCATGCCGTCGCCCAGGGAAATGATGATAATGACGGCAGCCACGCCGATGATGATGCCCAGCATGGTGAGCAGCGCCCGCATCTTGCTGGTGGCCAGGCTCTTCACCGCCAGGCGGAAGGACTGGGAAAAGCTCATGCCTCATCCTCCTCTCCGAAGCCGGCGGGCTCCTCCGCGCCGCTCTCAGTGGGCTGAACCACGGCACGCGGGTCGTGGGCGTCGCCGTCGTAAATGATGCGCCCGTCCTGGAGGCGGATAATCCGCTGGGCCCGGACGGCGATGGAGTTGTCATGGGTGATAAGCACAATGGTGTGTCCCGCCGCGT
Organism: uncultured Pseudoflavonifractor sp.; assembly: GCF_944387805.1. Taxonomy (GTDB): domain Bacteria; phylum Bacillota; class Clostridia; order Oscillospirales; family Oscillospiraceae; genus Pseudoflavonifractor. The sequence continues at coordinate 4,208 of NZ_CALXGI010000014.1, forward strand.
TGAGCTGCTGGAGGAAAGAGAGCACCTCCCGGCCCGTCCGGGAGTCCAGGGCGCCGGTGGGCTCGTCGGCCAGGATGACGCCGGGATTGCCCGCCAGCGCCCGGGCGATGGATACCCGCTGCTGCTGGCCGCCCGAGAGCTGGTTGGGCCGGTTTCTGTACTTGCTGCTCAGGCCCACCATATCCAGGGCCTTCATGGCCCTGGACCGCCGCTCGGAGGCCGGCATGCCGCCGTAAAGCAGGGGCAGCTCCACGTTCTCCAGCACGTTGAGGGTGGGAATCAGGTTGTACTGCTGGAAGATAAAGCCCAGCATCTTGTTGCGGATGACGGCCTGCTGGTCGTCGTCCATGGTGGACACATCCACACCTGCCAGCTCATAGGTACCGCTGGTGGGCACGTCCAGACAGCCGATGATGTTCATGGCTGTGGATTTGCCCGATCCGGACTGGCCCACAATGGCCACGAACTCCCCGTCGCTGATCTCAAAGGACACCCCGTCCAGGGCGTGGACCGCCGTGTCGCCCATCTGATAAATCTTGTAGACGTCGGTAAACTTAATCATGGCGCGGTCACCGTCACAGAGGCCGCCGCCCCGCCGGACTGGGCCATGCCTCCCATCATCTGCTCAAACAGGCTGGTCTGCTCCATCTTGTACACCACCGTGTCCCCTTCGCTCAGGCCGGAGAGAATCTCAATGTACTGGTCGTCGTTGCGGCCCAGCTCCACCGGCGTCTCCACCAGGCGGGAGTAGTCCGGGTTGCCGTCCTTGTCGTAGGCGTCGGCAGGCAACACCTGCACCACGTTGCCCCGGCCCACCATCTCTACCGGCACGGAGAGCACATGCTCGGCGTGCTCCACCAGGATCTTGGCGGACACGTTCATGCCGGGCAGCAGGTCGCCGGGGTCGTCAATCTCTACAGTGACCGGATAGGTGGTGACGCCGTTCATGGTGGTGCCGTTGATGTTGATTTTGCTCACATGGCCGGTAAACTCCTGGCCCTCCAGGGCCTTGGTGGTGATGTTCACCTCCTGGCCCACAGCAATCTGCCCGATATTCAGCTCGTCGATGTTCATGGTGAAGCTGAGACTGGACATGTCGTAGATAACCGCCAGGTAGCCTGCGGCAGCAGAAGAGGTGTCCAGGTTATCCCCCGTCTTGTAATTCTTCTCAATCACCGTGCCCGAGATGGGAGAGGTGATGGTGTAGTTCTCCAGCTGATCCTTGGTGCTCTGGAGGCTCAGCTCCGCGGAACGGAGGCTGAGCTCCGCGTTTTTGATCTGGCTGTCCATATCGGTGGCCTCAAAGGCGCCGATAATCTGGTCCTTGGTCACCCGGTCCCCCTCAGAGACGGTGAGGGACTCCAGCTTGCCGCTGGTCCTGGCGGTAACGGTGGACTGAGCTGCGTAGGCAAAGGTACCGGTGCCCGCGCAGTCCGCCCCGCCCACCGAGGCGGTGCCGGTGTTCTGGTCGGAGAGGGCTCCCGGGTTGGGGACGGCGATGGTGATCTCCCGGACCAGGGTGCCCCCCGTCCCCGCCTGATCCACAGGAGCGATGGACTCCACTGTGCCCTGGAGGGTCTCGGCGGTGCCGTCCACATACACTGTGGCGCTCTCGCCCACGTAGAGAGCTGCTGCATCGGCGGAGTGGAAGGGAATGGTCAGCTTCATGGTGTCCCGGTCCAAAATATCCGCAATGGGCGTACCGGCAGCCACCGTGTCCCCGGCCTCGCAGTACAGCTTCTGAATCACGCCGGTGTCGCTGGCCTTCACGTCGGTGTTCTCCGCGGCATCATCCCTGCTGTCCAGGGCGTTCTGATAGCTCAGCCGGGCCTGCTCCACCGAGATCTCCGCCCGCTCGATGGAGTTCTGTACGTCGGAGGCGTCAATCTGATAGAGCACGTCCCCCTTCTCCACCCGGTCCCCCTCTTCAAAGGGGGCGTCCAGAATCTCGCCCTTCACCAGAGCGGTGACCTGATAGGAGTCGGCGGGCTCCACTGTGCCGGTGCCCGACACCGAGACTGTCAGATCCCGGTACTCCGCCGTGCCGGTCTGATAGAGCATGTTCTCAATTTGGCTGGAGGCGCTCATCAGAGGCCGCACCACAAACCAGAACGCCAGCGCCGCCAGAATCACCAGCACAATCAGCACCTTGAGCCATCTGCGCTTTTTCTTTGGCTTTGGAATTTTGAATTCCGGCTTTTTCACGGCAGCCGGCGCCTGGGGCGCCGCTTCTTTGATTTTTGTGCTTTCCATGCTGATTCTCCTTTATTCGTGCTGTGTTTCAGGCTGCTTTCTCGCCATGCCGCGCTTCAAGATGTCCAACATACGCAGGTAACTGCTCCGCACCGCCGCCGGGTCCTCTGCCTGGATGCCCCGGAGCACCGCCTGGCCGGTAACGTCTATCAGGATGCAGAATATTTTTTCCAGATCGTCGGCGCTGCGCAGGTCCAGCAGCCTTGGGTCTACCCACTCCACCAGGCGCCCCGGTATAGGCAGCCAGTCCTCCATCCCCAGCAGAGAGAAGAGCTGGACGCCGCTGTTGTTGCGGACAATGCCCATAATGTGCTGGTAGCGCTCCTTTTTCTCCGGGTCCCGGTACTCTGCCTGAATCCGGTCAAACAGATCTAAAAATGCGGCAAAAATATCTCCCTGCCGCCGCTCCAGCAGTTTCTCCATCAGGGCTATGAGCCGCTGGCCGTACTCGCCCATCAGGTATAGGAACAGCTCCTTCTTGTCCCGGAAGTACATATAAAAGCTGCCCCTGGGAATATCCGCCGCCTGGATCATCTTGTTGATAGAGGCCTCCGCATAGGGCACCCGGGCAAATTCCGCCCGGGCGGCAGAGAGCAGCTTCTCCCGCTTCTCCGGCGGCAGATTAAAGAATGTAGTGCTCGGCATCTCATCCCTCCGCATCTGATAATCTCTCAGACATGATAGCTGACAGGTTGTCATGTGTCAATTCAGTGCCGGGAAAATTTTAAGTTTGTTTACATTTCCGCCGTTCCATATTATCATGCCTATTTTACTTTTTTTGTATTATCATGTATATTCTTCCTCTCCCTTGTCCACAATAGGACGCGAAGGGAGCTCCGGCCCCCTCAAATCTTAGGACAGGAGCGTCACAATGAAAAAAACATGGACTGACCGCTTCAGCGACTTCATGGCGGGGAAGGGCTTTTACATAGTCCTGTTCCTCTGCGTCGCCGCAATTGGAATTTCGGGCTATTACCTCTTCTCTACCCTTGGCGGGGACGATCCCGCCGCCCCGGCAGGCGGAACCGCTCAGGTCACCGTCACCCCCACGCCCAGCCTCTCCCCCTCCCCCACCGTGGACGCGGTGAAGCCGACCATTCCGGCCACCCCCTCGCCCACGCCCACGCCGACACCCACTCCCACCCCCAGCGCCAGCACCACACCCTCCGCCACGCCCAAGCCCTCTGAGGTGGTCACCTCCTCCGTGTACACCTGGCCGGTGAAGGGCGCGGTGCTCAACGCCTTCTCCCCGGATCAGCAGGTCTTCAGCCCCACCATGGGGGACTGGCGGACCCATAACGGGGTGGATATTGCCGCCGGCCTGGGGATTCAGGTGAAGGCCGCCGCCGGCGGCACCGTCTCCGCCATCGAGCAGGACTATTTTATGGGCACAACCGTCACCATCGACCACGGAAACGGCATGGTGAGCGTTTACTCCAATCTGGCCGAGCAGCCCACTGTGGAGGTGGGCGACGTGGTCACTACCGGGGATATTATCGGCTCGGTGGGCAGTACCGCCAAGGCCGAGAGTCTCTCCGCCTCCCACCTCCATCTGGCCATGATGAAGGACGGGGCCTATGTGGACCCGTTGGAGTATCTGCCGGACGTGAAGTAAAAAAACAGGGATGGCACAGCTTTTGCTGTGCCATCCCTGTTTTTTATAAAGAGGCGAGATTTTGTCAGCGCTTCAGGCCTTGGCGGTCTTTCTCTTCCGCAGCAGCAGGACTGCGCCCGCCGCCACGATAACAGCGACCACCACATCGCCGGCGATCAGGGCCTTCTGCCAGCCGGCCAGCGTATAGCGGATGGTCACACCGGAGGTGATGCCCTGCATGGCGTTGCTGTTGGCCACCATATAGAGCACGTTGTGGGCCGCGTTGCGCATGGCGGCCACACCGGTGGCGGAGGAAGTGTCAGACAGGGAGCCGTCGGCAAAGGTGTTGAGCATCAGGTCGTTGCCGGCCCGCACGCCCTCGTCGGGGTCCATATAGGGGTTGCCGCCGTAGTAGTCGGAGATGACGGCGCCCTCAAAGCCCCACTCGTTGCGGAGCACCTGGGTCATCAGGCCGTAGTTGCCGCCCGCCCACTGGGTTCCGATGCAGTTGTAGGCGCTCATAATGGCGGTGGCGGCCTTAATCTCCCTGCTGGTCATCTGGCCGTCCTCACCGGTGTAGCGGATGGTGGCGGCGGCCTCCTTGACGCACAGCTCGAAGGGCTTCAGGTAGATCTCCCGGATGGCCTGCTCGTTGGCAAAGGTGGCCATACCGTTGCGGCCGTCCTCCTTGTCGTTGAGGGCGAAGTGCTTCAGGTAGCAGTACACGCCCTTCTCCATGGCGCCGGACACCTCGCGGGCTGCCATCTTGCCGGACAGGAGGCCGTCCTCGGAGTAGTACTCGTAGTTGCGGCCGGCGAAGGCGGAGCGGTGGGTGTTCATGGCGGGGGCGTACCAGCCGTTGAAGCCGTTGTACAGGCCCTGCTCACCCACCATCTTGCCCATCTCATAGGCCAGCTCCTCATTCCAGGTGGCGGCCAGCACCTCTTCGGCGGGGAAGCCCAGGCACACGGCGTCTCCGCCGGCAGCGCTCACCCAGGTGGACCAGCCCATGGGGCCGTCGTAGTCCAGGGTAGCAGGCTTGCCGATAGAGAGCATCTCGGCGGTGTTGTAGCCGGCGTTGGCCAGCATGTTGGCCACCTCGCTCATGTTCAGCTGGTCCAGCAGCAGGTCCCAGCTGGGGTCGTCATAGTCCTTGCCCCGCAGGTCGATGAGGGTCAGGCCGTTGGAGACGCCGGTGGCGGGCATCTGGTCGGTATACACCAGGCTGCCCTCCATATTGCCCAGAGTGGGGTCGGTGTTCTCGTCAAACACGGTCTCCAGGTCGGTCTTGATGGCCTCCTCGGCCTCCATGTCGGCGGCGGTGGGGGCGGTGGGGAAGGTGTCGGCGAAGTCGGCACGGGTCATGTTCAGGGGCGCCCCCTCCACAGGGGTGTCGGTGAACACGTCGGACACCTGGTCGAACTGGTTGACAGCGGCCACCACGTCGGAGGGGCGCTTGTTGTCCCCGTTGTAGACCACCTTCTCCAGGCGCTGGGTGAATACCCTGCTGCCGTCGCCCTGGGTCAGCTCAGCCCAGCTGTGGGCGTTGTCGCTGAGGTAGAAGGTGTAGTCGCCCTCGTCCAGCACGTAGCAGCCCTCGCCCTTATAGTCATAGGAGGCCAGCGCCTCGGCGGGCACGGTGAGGGTCAGGGTCTGGGAGGCGCCGGGCTCCAGCTCCTCGGTCTTGCCGAAGGCCACCAGCACCACCTTGGACTTCTCCACGCCGCCATAGGTGTAGGGGGCCTCGGCGTAGATCTGCACCACCTGACGGCCGGAGCAGGTGCCGCTGGTGTTGGTCACCTTCACGTGGAAGGTAAAGGTCCCGTCAGCGTAAGTGGGGGCGTCGTCGTACTCCATGGTGAAGTCGACGTAGGACAGGCCGTAGCCGAAGGGGTACTGGACGGCGGTGTCGTAGTCAAAGCCGGGGTAGTTGCCCGCCAGAGCCTCGGCGGCGGCGGTCTCGTAGTAGCGGTAGCCCACGTAGATGCCCTCCTCATACTCGATGAAGGAGCCGGACTCATAGCCGCCGATGGAGCCGTCCACGTTGGTGTAGTAGAGCTCCTGGAAGTTCTGGAAAGAGGGGTCCTTGGTCAGGTCGTATACATAGGTGTCCACGGTCCGGCCGGAGGGGGTCACCTCGCCGGTGAGTACGTCGGCCAGGGCCCGGGCGCCCTGGTCGCCGATGCAGCCCACCCACAGGGCGGCGTCAATGCCGTAGGCCTCGTCCTCCAGGAAGCTCAGCTCCATGGCGTTGGCGGTGTTGCACACCACGATGATCTTGCTGAACACACCCGCGTCCTCCTGCTCCTTGACGTAGGCGAGCATCTCCTCCTCGATGCTGCTCAGCTCCAGGTAGGTCTTGTCCTTGTCCTCCTCACGGGGGGCGTAGTCGCTCATGTCGGTGGGCAGGTCGCAGCCCTCGCCGCCAACCCGGCCGATGAACACGATGGCCGCGCCATTATAGGAGGTGAAGGAGTCCTTCAGGCTGTCGGGGTAGTCCTGGACGGGCACCTCGGCGATGATGTCGTTGATGAACATGGCCGAGCCCATGGAAGAGATGAAGCCGCGGCCGGTGTACTCCACAGGCATGTCACCCATGCCGGTGGGCATGGTCACCTTATTGACCGTGGTGGAGATGGCGTGGTTGGCGTAGAAGTCGTAGAGGTCAGGGTTGACGGAGAAGCCGTCCTCCTCCAGGGCGGTCTTGTAGTCCACCGGGCTACTCTCAGTAGCCGCGCTGCCCGCACCGGTGTAGATGGGGTCCACGCTGGTACGGCCGAACAGGGACACCGCCCGCTCGCCGTCAGAGAGAGGCAGGGCGCTGTTGTCATTCTTCAGCAGCACGATGCCCTCGCCCTCAATGCGCTGGGCCAGCTCCTCACTGGCGGAGAGCAGCTCTTCGGCGCTGGCATAGTCGGACGTGTAGTAGTTGCCATCAATGCCGGCACTGCTCTCGTTCTCCTCGATGATGGCGTCACCCTTGCCGAAGTACATGTTCATGACCGTGTACAGCGGGCCGGTGAGGACCACGTTGACCACAACGGCCAGCACCAGCAGGATGACCAGCAGTACCGCGCCGACGGTTCTGCCTTTCTTTTTCTGTTCCATTTCCGTTCCTCCTTCATGTCTGCGGGAGCTACCCGGGCACGGGCACGCTTCCTTTCGTCCCCTACTCTAGCACGCTTTTTCCCCATTTTTGAAAATCGGTACGAAAGGCGCAAATAGGGTACGAAATGCAGCAAGGGGCCGTTGACAGCGCCGCCTTGTCCTGTGCTATACTGGAGGAAAAGGAGGGGATTTTATGTATCAGGCCGCCATTGTGGAGGATGACGCCGTTATCCGGGATTATTTTCGGACCACCCTGGCTGACGCCTTCCAGGCGCGGAACGTGTCGGTGGGGTTCGACCTCTTCCCCTCCGGAGACCGGTTTTTGGCCATGTACCAGTCCCACTACCACTACGATATGATTTTTCTGGACATCGAGATGCCCGGTCTGGACGGCATTGAGGTCTGCCGCCGCATCCGTGCCCAGTCCCCTGACGCCCTGGTGGTCTTTCTCTCCCAGAAGGACGAGCTGGTCTTTCAGACCTTCGAGGTTCAGCCCTTCCGCTTTGTCCGAAAAAGCCAATACGACAGGCAGCTGGACGCCCTGGCCGACGCCCTGCTCACCCGCCTGCGGCAGTCGGAACGGCACATGCTCCAGATCCGGGAGCCCCTGTCCGGGGACATCTACTCCTTTGACGTCCACAAGCTGCTGTATGTGGAGGCCCAGCGGAAGGACTGCCGCATGGTCACCGCCGAGGGGGAGACCGTTCTGCGCTGCAAGCTGATGGACCTGGAGGCGCAGCTGGTCCCCTGGCCCTTTCTCAAGCCTCACCGCAGCTTTCTGGTCAACTGCGAGGCCATTCGGTACATTGGCAAGAGCAGCCTGCGGCTGAGCAATGGGACGGAGCTCCCCATCAGCCGGGGCAAGCTGGAGGCGGTCAAGCAGCAGTTTCTCCAATACAGCACCAACTGACGGGAGGGATTGTGCTTTGTTTATGTCCTTCTACCGCTTTTACCGTCTGGTCGCCCTGGACGGTATCGTTAACTTCGCCCTGCTCTCCTGCACTATCTATATGCTCTGCGGCCCCAAGCGGCGCTGGCTCAGAGGCTGGCTCTATGTGCTGCTGTCTACCGCCGTCTACTTCGCCATGATGAATCTCCCCTCCCTGCCGATTTACGCCCTGCCCTCCACCACGCCCTATGTGCAGCCCTACTGGTACTATTTCCTGTGCAATATTCTGGTGCAGCTGGTGCTGGCCCATTTCCTGCTGCACAAGGCCTTTCTCTTTCAGCTCATCTACATTGTGTTCTATGTCTCCTTTGTCCAGCTCTTCAAGATGGTGTGTGAGCCTCTCTACGAGCGGGAGTCCCTGCTTCCGGAGCGGCTCTACGCCGTTCTGGACGTGGGCAGCGAACTGGTACTGTGCCTGCTGCTGGTACTGCTCATCCTGCTCTTCCGCAAATTTCCCGTGGACACCTCCCTCCATTTCGCCCCCAGCCAGCTTTTTATATCTCTCTATTTTCCGGTGAGCCTGCTGATAGCCTATGTGCTGGTGACCAACAGCCCCGCCCTGCTGAACTACTCACTCCAGATCATCTCGGCAGTGGTCATCACCAACCTGCCGGTGATTTACTACGTCCTCTCTCTTATCATCCGCTCCTATGAAAACCTGCGCAGGCTGGACCAGGCGCTCACCCAGACCCAGGCCCAGCTGACCCGCTTTCGCTTCTCCCTCACCCTCCAGGAACAGCTGAAGAAGGAGCGGCACGAGCTGAAAAACAACTATTACTACATTCAGGCCCTGCTCAAGCAGGAGAAGTACGACCAGCTCAGCGCCTATCTGGACAGGGTAACAGGAGAGGACCTGGCCGCCCTGAACCAGATTGAGACAGGCAACGCCCTCATGGATTATCTGCTCAACCGGAAGCTGGGCGAGGCCCGGAAGCACCACATCCGTACCTGCACCGAGGTGGTGGTGCCCACCAGCCTGGCCGTCAGCGAGGACGCCCTGTGCACCATCCTCCTCAACCTGCTGGACAACGCCATTGAGGCCAGCCGGAAGGAGGAGGACCCCCTGCTCCAGATTACCATCAAGTGCGTGCAGGAGTATCTGGTGTGCGTTATCCGCAACAAGGTCAGCCGGGACGTGCTGGCGGAAAACCCCGACCTGCATACCACCAAGGCCGACAAGAGCGCCCACGGCTTTGGGATGAAAATCGTCTCCCAGGCGGTGGAGCGGTGCGACGGCATCCTCCATTACAGCGTGGAGGAGGGCTTCTTCACCGTAAAGGTTATGCTGCCGCTGACCCGCCCCTGAGGAGGGCAGAGAAATCCGCCCCCGGCAATGCCGGGGGCGGACCGCAATAAGCCTATTGCCACTGCACGCAGGAATCAGGCGAAGCTTCAATAGGTGACCGACTCAGCGAATTTGATGACATCGCTTTTACCAACGTTTTCTGCGGTAACATAGATAAGCATCGATTTATCAGGGGTAACCTGTATAATCTGTACTGTATTTCCCTTTACAATCAGGAGCGCCTGCCTGCCGTTGATGGATATATCCGTCACCTCATCCGCATCTTCGCTGTCAAAGCTGAACGAGCTTCCTTCTGTCTGGTAAAATGCCAGCGTCAGATTCTGACCGGCTTTTCCGATATAAATGTAGACTGTGTTCGTGGACTCCTCTATTTTTTCCGTCAGCTCAAGTCCCTCCGGCACCCATCCCACCTGAATCTGCATTCCGGTCCCCTCTGAGTGCCTGAAGTTAAAATCAATCCGGTCTCCAAAATACTCAATGAACAGATTCAGCGCTGCGGAGCGAAAGGAGTCCGAAAACGCGAACGCTCCGGTAAAGAGGAGCATCACCGCCAGAAGGACCGCCGCAATCCCCCGTGACAGCCGAAGAACTGTTCTTCTGGCAGCCACAGTCCTTTGCCTTCTGAATGCCCTTCTGATACAGTCCATACACCTGGCGGAAATTTCAGGCGGAACTTCCGCCTGGGCGTCTTGATTCAATCGTTCGTTTTCCTCCAGCGCTTTTTTGCCCTGTACCTCAGACACTTCCTCCATCAGGAGTGCAAACAGAGCGTCCTGGTATCTCTCATATAACTCTTCACGTCGCGTCATGGGACGTCCCCTTTCTCTGCACAGACGTACAGATACTTTGTATCATTCATTTTGCCGTCTCAGACTCAGCATAACACACTTTATGCGCGTTTAGAAGAGCCATCTCCCCGTTTTATCCACGCAGCGCGCATGCTTTTCCACCCCCAAATACGATACCGGATTCCCCACAGAAAGAAGGAAATACTGTGATCCCAATCTGTATCCTTGCCATTGAAGATGAGGACGACCGTGCATTTATGGAGAACCTGTATATGAGCTATCAGCGGCTTATGTACAGCACCATCAGGAACATCGTCCGGGACGACTGGGCAGCGGAAGACGTCATGCAGTCCGCCCTTGTAAAATTGATTGACAAAATTCCACTGCTGAAGAGCCGGACAGACGTTCAGCGCATCAGTTATGTGGTTACCACATCCAGAAACACCGCCCTTAATTACATGCGGAAAAAGGCACGTCGCGGACCTGACAGCTCCTTTGATGAAGTCCAGGATTCCGACCTCAGCTGGGGCGCTGTGCATGAGGTGGAGCGCATCATTCTGGAAAAGGCAGACTTCTCCGCTCTGTCCCGCGTATGGGCTCGTCTGGATGACCGGAGCAAATACCTGCTTGAAGGGTATTATATTCTGGAAAAGACCCCAGCCGAACTTGCGACGGCGCTCGGCATAAAGTCCGACAGCGTCCGTATGGCATTGAGCCGGGCAAGAAAGGCTGCATACAAGCTCATTGCGGCAGACCAGGCAGGCTGTTACACTTTTTCAACCTTTAAAAAAGTTTGAAAAAGTGGTTTGATTGCACGCGAAAGACAACCCTGACGGTTTTCTTTCACACTATCTTTCCCTCCGAACCATTAAGCCTCAGGGTTTATCCACAGTCTCAAGCGGCTGGATCCCGAAGTGGGAATCCAGCCGCTGTTTTCTTTTATCCAAGCGAATCGTAAAGGTAATACCGCCCGGCCGACTTGAGCAGCAGGGTATCGCCGTCCGCCCGTCCCCAGACGCCCTCCACCTCCAGCTTTGTGAGCACTTCTGTTCCGTTCTCGTGGAAGAGGGTGATTTTTCCGCCCGCTGTGCGCACCGCAACCCCGCCGTACAGCACATACTCCGTGATATCTCCCGGCAAGGGCACAGGATTCTTGATTTCCGATACGAGCATCGTCTGGGGTATTCCTTCTTCATCGGGACGGATGCCGAGGGTGCAGCCCTGACCGTTGAGTCCGGAGAGGAACGTCCAGCCGGAGCCCAGGGTCCCGTCACGGCCATGTGCATCCACGCTGGAAAACGTCCCATCGCGCCGCTGTACCACCGCCATGTTGTGGAGCGGATATACTTTCAGATACTGGCATGAGACAGCAATCTGGAAAAACTGGTTGAGAAATCCCCATCCCTCCTCCGTCTTCACCGGTATGTTGGTCCCTTCAAAAGGCCCCACGTCCAGATACTCCCCGCCGAACAGGCTTCCATCGGTGGTGTTGAGCAGGTAGTGGCGGTCATCCTTATCCAGCAGTACATAATTTCCGCCGTAGCCGCCGCCATAAGTAATGTCCGCAATGGTTCCGCCGTAGCTGTCCAGGGTGCTGAGCACCGTTCCGCTGCTGTCAATGACGGAGACGGGGCCGCCCGCCTCCCCCTGAACCACGGCCTGGCCGATATGGAAATTGGTTGCGGCAAACCAAGGCGTCTGGCCCAAGGGCTTTCCCTCCGATGTATAGTACATGACGCCGTCGGCGCTCTCATGGCGGAATATATCGGTATCACTGTCCCAGGTGATCTCCCCCGGCGGAAGGTCAAACATCTTCTGCCCCATCATGTCATAGACAGCTACGCCGTCCTCCGCCGCTGCAAACACATGGGTCCCGTCAAAGCCTGTCACCGCGATGCCGTCCAGGGCGGGCTGCGGGGTCAGGACCTCCCTCATCTCCCTGACGGTCTTACAGAAAATAGACAACCGGAAGAGCCGGACACCGTCCTCTGCCTTCACGTAGAACGTGAGATCCGTTCCGTTCACGATGGACAGGCCCTCCACCCCGGTCATTCCGGGGACCAGATCCTCCAGAATGGGCCAGAGCTGCGTCCGGCCGCCCCTTGCATACAGGATCCAGAACGAAGGGGTGCCGTCAGCTTCGATGCCCAGCACGCCAGCGTTGTTTGACTTCTCAACCATCTCCGTCAGGCTGAAGCTGCCCTCCTCCGGGAACAGGGTGCGGGACAGCTCCTCCTCATAGGGCACCAGCCCGTCTGTCGGGAGATACCAGTCCGACAGGCGCTTAAAAATCAGAATGGCCTGTTCCCGGGTCAGGTGGCTCTGGAGCATGAAGTCCCCCTTGCCGTCCCCCTTCATAAACCCCCACCACTCCAGCCAGGCGATGGACTCCGCCGCCCAGTCCGGGGCATTCTCATAGGCGGAGCCTCCGCCTATAATATTCAGCTCGGGTTGGCCGGAGTAGGCCTGATAAGCCCGTGTCACCATGGCTGCCGCCTCCTGGCGGGTGATGAGCCCCTCCGGATCAAAGGTGCCGTCTCCCCTCCCCTGGACAATGCCCAGCCCAGCGGCCGCAGTTCCCCAGCGTGCTGCATCGGAAAACTCCGCCGAAATGACGGCGGCGGGATTCCCGTTCCTGTCATAGAAATAACGCCGGTAGTCCTCCACAAACTGCTCCGGGCTGCCCACGTAGCGGAGCTTGACCATGCACAAGGTAACGGCCAGCTGCGCGAACTCCTCCCGGGTGATATTCTGCTGGTAGTCTGTCTGGAGTTCCTCCGGCACAAGGCCGTCGGAAATGGCCTCATTTATTTCAGCTTCCGCCCAGACAGACGGCCCAGCGCTTTCTGCCGCCGATGCAGGCAACATTGCAATACAGAACAGCAGGGTCAGAACACAGGCAATCCATCGTCTCATGACCGTAACCTCCCTATGTATGATTTTGATATGGTACCCTCTCACAGTTCCGCAGCCCCTTAACTGCAAGTCTGCCGCCGGGCGGCTTACCCTTTCCTGCGGAACGGTCCAGAAGTTCTGTGGAGCGTCAAGGTTCCCCTCCCGTTTTCATCCAGCTCATTGGGCCCCCCTTTTCTTCCCTCTATCTAATTAGACGCGCTTCCCGGACATCTGCAACAGGGATTTTGCTTTTACTTATCAGCATTTTCACTCTGGATAGCTGTCCTGCTTTTCCCCGGTTCCTCTATGTGATGTCCTGCTATAAGCTGAAAAAAGGGACATGGACCCCCACCGGGGTTCATGTCCCTTTCTGCTTCAGGACTCCATATGCCGTCCCAGGAAGCCTGCAATGGTCTGAGCCAGCTTGTAGTCGGTCTCGCCGGTGGTCATCTCCGGGTCCGTGGAGGCGAAGAGCACACAGCCCAGCACGTCTCCTTCAGACAGAATCGGCGCAGCGGTGGAAATAAAGTATTTTTCGTTCTCCTCGCTGACCAGAAGCGGAGTCTCACCCTGATGGTACTGGTAGATTTGCCGCCCCTCCATCAGCTGCTCCAGGTCCTGGGAGATGCGCTTTTCCGCCAGCTCCCGGCGGGCAGTACCCGCCACAGCGATGCAGCTGTCCCGGTCGGTGATGACCGAGATCGCGCCGGTCGTCTTGTTTAGCGTCTCGCACATCTGGCCGGCAAAGTCGCCCAGCCCGCCCATCAGGGAGTATTTCTTAAAGATGACCCCGCCGTCCTTGTCGGTGTAGATCTCCAGGGGGTCGCCCTCGCGGATTCGCATGGTCCGGCGGATTTCCTTGGGAATCACGACCCGGCCCAAGTCGTCAATGCGTCTTACGATGCCTGTGGCCTTCATAAATAGGATTCCTCCTGCGGTCTTATTTTTCTAAACAGCCCTATTATTTGCAGGTTTCTTTTCCCTATGCGAAGGTGTCCCTGGTTTCATTTGGCAGTGCAGCGGTGTTTCTCCGGAAAATGCAAGGTGCGCGAAAGGTCTCGAAACGTTAGACGGAAAAGAATGAAAAAGCGCGCCATTCTTTTTCCTTCCGCAAAAATTGCTAAGACAAGCAAAATCGCGCCCGGGAACCAGATTCCCGGGCGCAATTCTGTTCCAGTTACTTTCTCAGCCTACTTTCTACCTCTGCCAGTGTGGGCATGGCAGGAATGGCGCCCCGGCGGCCGATGCACAGGCTGGCGGCCATGTTGGCAAATCGGGCAAACTCTGCCGCCTTTTCCAATGTCATCTCCTGGGGAGAGAGCCCGCTGCCTGCTGTCTGAGCCAGGAAGGCGCCCCAGAATGCGTCGCCCGCACCTGTAGTATCTGCCACCCATTCGACAGGGCAGCCGGGTACAACCTTCATTCCATCCCGGGCTGCGATCAGCGCTCCTTCCGCGCCCAAGGTCACCGCCACACAGCAGGCGCCCTGCTCCAGCAGGGTCTGTGCGGCCTCTTCAGGGCTATTGTGACTGGTGAGCAGTTCCGTCTCCTCGTCAGAGATTTTGATGTAGTCCGCCAGGGGCGTCAGACTCCGCATCTGGAGGCGGGCATTTTCCTCATTCCTCCAGAGAGAAGCGCGGTAGTTGGGGTCATAGGCCACAGCGCCGCCCCGGCTTCTGACCTGCTTCACTGCCCAGAGGGTGGCGCTTCTGGCGGGCTCGTCGGTGAGGGAGAGAGAGCCTACGTGGAGGATGCCGCAGTGTTCTAACACGTTCTTGGATACCTCCTCCCGCCGCAGGCAGGTGTCGGCCCCCGGCTTGCGGGCAAAGCTGAAGCTCCGCTCTCCGCTGTCGTCCAGCGCCACAAAGGCCAGAGTAGTAAAGACGGACGGGTCCAGCACCATGCCGGACACATCCACCCCTTCCCCTGCCAGAGTATCCCGCAGGAAGCGGCCGTGCATATCGTCGCCCACCTTGCCCAGAAAGGCCGCCCGGCCGCCCAGCCGGCTTACCGCGCAGGCCACATTGGCGGGCGCGCCGCCTGGATTCTGCTCGAAAAGACGCCCGCCGCCGTCTGAGACGCCGTAATCGGTAAAGTCAATCAGCGCCTCACCCAGCACCGCCACATCATACCGCTTCATGGCTCAGCGCTCCTTTGCCGCGGGGTACTCGTTGCAGAGCAGATAGAGAGGCTTCTCATCCTCCTCAATGGTGGGAAAACGGCCCTGTGTCTCATAAAACCGGTTGTCCACATTGTCGTCGTTTGTCATGGACACCTCACCGATGAGCACCGGGCCGTGGCCCCGCTCCGCCCAGAAGGCGTGGTACTGCCGCTGAGGCAGGGTGATGCTCATGCCGGGAGTCAGGCGGAGCACCGTGGCGGCAGGCACCGTCTTTTCCACGCCGTCCAGGTGAACCGTGACCGGCGTATCGGCCAGCGCCTCATCCTCAGTGGAATTCCAGACCTGGACCATCAGATTTCCGCCGCCCCGATTGATAATGTCCTCCATCTTGCTCCAGTGGAAGTGGTTGGGGGAGAGCTGATCCTCCTGTGAGATGAGCAGCTTCTCAGCGTAAGGCTTCCTGTACTTGCTGTTGTGGAGGTTTCCGTTGCGAATGGTGAAGAGCGCCAGGCCGATTTCACGGAACTTCCCGTGACCGTAGTCCGTAATATCCCAGCCCAGCATATTGTCCCGTATCTCGTCGCACTCGTGTCCAGCCCGAGCCCAGTCCTCCGGGCTCCAGTAGGCCCAGGGCGGCAGCTGGAAGTTCATCTTCCGGCAGAACTCCACCGCGTCCCGCAGGACCGCGTTGATCTCCGATCGCTTCATAATGCATACGCTCCTTATCTCTTATGTTGCGGCATTCCGGCGGCAGGACAGTCAGCCTGCCGCCGGAACCGGAAAATTTCCGTTCAGCCCACCAGGGCCTTGATATAATTCTGTACAATCAGGACGAGCTGTCCCCGGTTGACGGCTCTGCCCGGATTCTCGGCAGCGCTCACACCCTTGGCGGCGCACCACCGGAGGGCCGCTTCCCGCTCAGTCTCGTTCTCATTCTCAGGCTTTACAACGCCTAGTGTTTCCGCGTACCGGTAAAGCATAACGGCAGTCTGCTCCCACGTCAAAGCCATATCAGGCGCAAACCGTCCGCCGCCCACGCCGTTGGTCACCCCGGCGCCCTGACACCAGGCCACGGCGTCAGCATACCAGGCATCAGCCTCCACGTCTGCAAAGCTGGAGGCCGCCTCCGGCTGCTTCCTTCCATCCAGCCGGTAGAGCACAGTCACCAGGGTGGCGCGGTCCACGGGCAGGCTGGGCGAGAAGTTTCCGTCTCCGGTGCCGGAGAAGATGCCCTGCGCGGCCAGCTGTTCCGCAGCCGCCCTGATCTCCCCGTCGGAAATATCCGTAAAGGCGGCTGTACGCACTTCAAACCGGACAACGGCGGAGCGCTCCACCCAGAGACGGGCGCGGCCATTTTCGATGTATGCGATAGGAAGCACAGTCTCGGTGCCGTCCTCACTGACCCGGATTGCCACGTTGCCGTTTCCTGCGGGCACCTCAACGATGGTGCCATTCATGCCCTCAGGAACTGTAATCCGGCTCTGGGAATCGCCCTCCTTGGTGACTATGGTCTTTGCAGTTACACCGTCGAGTCGGGTCAGTGTCTCGGTAATATCCCCGGTAAGCAGATTCTTCTGAGTAACTACCTTGCTGCCGTCCGGCAGGGTCTCTACCTTAGTAGTAAGCCCAGGCTGGACAATCTCGGGCGTCTCAGCCGCAGGTGCGGTGGCATGGACAATATTGGCGTGGAGCCGCTTACCGCCCTCGTAGAACATGTGCCAGCGGCCCTCGTCATCCTGAATGAAGCAGGGTGCTCCGGCCCGGCCATAGTCGGGATAGGCGCTCTCATCATCCGGGTTGTCGGGGTCGGCAGAGTCCTTGGAGTCGTAGAACACGCCCCATTCGATGCACTCGTTCAGGCTCTCGCCCACCTCAAAGGCGTACATGTTGCCGGAGGAGGCGTGGCAGATGACGAAGTAGCGCTCCTCACCGTTCACCTCCCAGGGCATGAACCAGGGACCGGAGAAATTCCCCTGGTACTCGTCGTTCATAGTGGGGTCCAACAGGGGCTCCTGGACCACAGTCCAGTCTGTGCCGTTGTCGGAATAGGCCCAGCAGATGTCCCGGTTCTTGTCACTGAAGCCGCCGGTGGGGCTGATCATCAGCAGCATGATATACTTGTTGCCCAGCTCCGGGATGGTGTGCTCAAAGACACGGGCATAGCTGGCCTCACCGCCGTCGCTGCGGAAATCTGTGGCTCTGAGGCACTCGCCGCCGTACTCCCAGTGGATCAGATCGTCAGAAAGCGCATAGCGGGTGACGGGATTTTCCCCATGGAAGTACATGATGTAGCAGTCCTTCTCCTCCAGCCACATGACGTAGGGAGAGGACACGTGGGAGACGCTGTAGTAGGGGTCCCACATGTTGCCCACCACCGGGTTGCCCTTGTACTCCACCCAGGGGCCGTCCAGGGAATTGGACGCCGCCACGCAGTTGCCGGCAGGGGCGTCGTGGGGAGCGTAGAACAGGTAGTAGCGGTAGTCGCCCAGCTCGTTGCTCACCGGGTGTTCCTTGGTATCCACAATGGTGGGGAAGTTGAATTCCTGGGTGGGATTATAGATGTAGTCCTCCATCTCAATGGTATAGCCCTGAGCAGTGAACTGCGGGAATACGGGCGCGGCGCGGTCGGCCTCCACGGTGTAGGCGCCGGAATAGCGCACCCGGCCGTTGGCCTCGGCCTTTACATAATAGGTTGTGGCGTCCAGTCCGCTGGGGATGGTAATCTGAGCCCGGGCAGTATTGTCCGTAAAGCTGGCCTCCACGGCGTCTACGCCCTCCACAGTCTGATAGTACTTGTTCACCAGCGTGAGCGTTACCGTCTCGTTGTCGTCAAAGCCGGTTCCGGTGACGGTCACGTCCAGGAGACTGCTCTCAGTCTCCTTCTGGCTCTCTTCCGAAAGCGTCACCCTGGTGACACGGGCGGGGGATACGCCTTCGGGCAGGACCTCGCCGGTGCCCAGGCGGACATGCTTCACGTCCAGGTTGCAGCGGCCGCCGTTGTCCGCGCCCAGGCGGATCAGATCGCCGCCCTTGTAGGTATTGAGGGGCACGTTCTCAAAGGCCAGCTGGTCGTCCACATAGAGGTCGAAGACATACGCGCCCTCGTCCAGGCGGACCACCATGCTGAAGGTGTGCCATACCGTGGTGTCCAGCGGCATGGTAAAGCGGCTGTTCCCTGCGGTGGTGGTGCTGACAAAGCCGTCCTTGCCGTAGCCCAGGAAGATGGAGGCAATCTTGCCATTGGTGTCGTTGGCGTCCATGCCCATGCGCACGGCAATTTCATTGGCCTGCTCGTCCACCATGCCGGCCACCCTGGCCTCTACCTGGAGGGTGAAGCCGTCTCTGGGCAGGGCCAGAGTTGTGGGAGACACCACCCAGTGATAGAGCTTCTGGCTGCCGGTGCCGCTCTCATTGGGCTTGCTGATGTTGACATACTCATTCTGCTGGTTGATGCTGCCCGTCTTTGTGGAGGAGCGCCAGCCATCCGCGGTCCAGTCGGGCGCCATGGCGTGGTCCATCAGATCCCACTTGAGCATCTCGTCTCCGCTGATGAGAATGTCGGAGGTGGTGTTCTCCAGAGGCAGCTGCAGTTCGGTGTTGTCCTTGGCGATGTTGCTGTGCTCGGGGTTGAGGCCGTAGAGATACCGGACGCGGCCGCTGCCGGAGATGGCCCGTGCCAGGGTCAGGCGGATGGTGTCGCTGTCCTTCCGCACGGCAGAGGTGATCTCCACCTCGTTCATGCCGTCCAGGACGGTGAAGCCGGTGATCTGTCCCTCTGTTACGATGCCGCTGCCGCCCCGGTGGGCAATCTTCACGTCCACCACGGAGCGGTTTCCGTCCGCATACTCCGCGCCGGTGATATAGGGGCCGCGGTAGTAGTCGGACTGGCCGTAGTAGTACAGGATGCTGTTGGCCACCCGGCGGCCGATCTCGTCCAGTCCGGGCTGTGTGTAGTGGGCGGTGTCCTTGCGGGCGAACTCCATCTCCGTGGCCGCCAGGAAGAAGTTCTTCCCGTCGTCCAGGTCGTGCTGCGCATTCCGGATGGCGGTGTAGGCCGCATCATTGGAGATGTTCTCGTCGTGGGTGCCAATCTGGCAGATAAACATGGGGATGCTCTCATCACCCAGATCGGTGCGGAAGCGCTGAAGCAGGGTCTTCATGTCCTGCTCGTAGGTCTCCTCGGCGATCATCAGGCGTCCGTCGGTCTCGCCCTGGTTCCACACCATCAGCTCCACGCCGCCCGCGGCCTTGGCGCGGGTCAGCGCCTTGCCGTACAGCGTGGTGGTGTCGCCGGGATTTTCAGTGTTGTAATACATCCAGTAGCGGGTTTCCGCGTGGCCCACGTTGGGGGCGTGGAGACCGGAGCCCGAGTCGGCCGCCGGGATGAAGCCCACGGGGATATCCAGCTCCTCCACCAGGCTGTTGCCCAGAGCGGGAACAAGGGAGCCGCCTGCGCCGTCATAGGGGTCCACCAGGTGGGTCCACTGTCCGGAGCGGGTATAGTTGGCCACCAGATCGTCGGCCTCGGTGCGGGGCTTGTCCTGGGCCTGGCCCACCATGTTGGACTGGCCGATGCACAGGATGTTGATGCCAACGCCCCACTTGTGGGCGCCCGCGGTCTGCTCGAGCACCTGGCCGTCAGCGCCGCTGGCCCGGACCTCCAGGCGGTACCAGCCGCCCTGGGGAACGGTCAGGCTGCCGGACCAGGTCCCGGCGGACAGGTCGCAGGTCATCTCGGTCCAGTCCACCACAGCGGCGGCGCCGTCGTCGGCGTCATAGGCCATAACCCGGGCCTCCACCTTCTCCGCGCCCTCGGCGGTCACAGTGCCGTTGACCGTGATGACCGCATTCTTGTTCTCCGCGTCTCTCTGGACCACCTGGTGGTCGCCGAAGTCCTCCACAGTCAGGTCCTCGGAGGGTTCAGGCGCTCCATTCACAGCCCGGACAATCACGTCGTCAAAGCTGGCGGCCGTATTGTAGGTTGCAAGGCCGATTTTGCCGGAGGCATGCGTGTCATCCACAGTTTCCAGCTCCTTTACGCCGTTGACATACAGCGCGATATTCTCGCCGGAGAAGGTCATCTTCAGGGTATAGGTCTGTTCCAGCTCCATGGTGTATTCCTTCTGGGCCAGAATGGTGCTGTTGCTGCCGTTGATCCGCCGGTCGATCATCAGCCTGCCGCCGTTGTAAGCGCCGATATAGCGGTTCTGGGTGCCGTCCGCCCGGCCGCTCACCATCACGGCAATGCTCTTGCTGGTCTCGGTGGGCGTCACCTTGACTTCCACCTCATAATTGCTCCAGGACGCGTCGCCGGCAAAGGTCATGGCGCCGCCGGAAGCGGCGCTCTGGACATACGCGCCGTCAGACACGGCCCAGGTTCCGCTGTCCACTTCCCAGCCGTCGGCGTTTCCGTCGTTGAAATCGTCCTGGAAGATAACATCTTCCTGATCGCCGCCGCTCAGCTTCCGGCAGACAATCATGGAGGCGTCCTCCTCGTTCTTTGCCTTGTTGGAGCGGGCCGTGTAGTAGAAGTACAGGCTGTCTCCCTCCTGCAGGAAGCAGGCGTCGGCGGCGCGGCCACGGTCGGGCTCGCCGTCCGTGGAGTCATAGAGCCGTCCCTGCCGGCTCGCGGTGGAGAAATCCCCGCTGAGCAGGGAGTAGCCCAGGTTGCCGTTGGAATTGTGGTAGACCACATAGGGCTCGCCGTCTCTGATCATCAGCCGGGGAGAGGCGATGTTCCCCTTGTCACCGGAATCGGGATACTGGAGCACCTTACCGGAGTCGGTCCAGTTCAGTCCGTCGTCGGACACGGCGTAGAAAATCTGCTTTCCGTTGGTATAGGTGCCGTCCTCGGAGCGGTAGCCGTTGCCGGTGTAGAACATCACATATTTGTTGTCCTGTCCCTCAACGGTGTACGCATAGACGCTCTGCTGGTAGGCCTGGGTGCCCGCGGGGGCATCAGACCCCTCAAAGACGGTCTGCATGTTGGTGAAGCTGATTCCGTCGGTGGACTCCGCCACACCGATGGCGGTAGCGCCCATGCTGTAATACATCAGCATCCGCTGGTTCTCGCTGTCCCACACAGGCCAGGGCGCGTTGACGCTGCTCTCCACGCCGAGAGACTGGGCGGTCATCACGGGAGTACCGTTTTTATATACGGTCCAGGGGCCCTCGGGTGCGGGAGCGGTAGCCAGAGCGATGCTTCTGGTGCCGCCGCTCTCATCGTTGTAGCTGAAATAGAGGTAGTAATTGTTAATCGGGTCGGCCAGAACGCCCTTCGCCTTAAAGATGGCGGGCAGTTCCAGGTTGAGGGCGGTCTTGTTGGGGGTCATCTGGTTGGTGATGATGACCTCCTTGGGCAGGGCCTCCTTCTCCTTGACGGTGATCCCGATTTTATCGCTGACAGCCTTGGAGCCGTCCTGTGCGGTCACCTCCACCCAGATGGTGGCCTCGCCCGCGCTTACGGCGGTGAGCACGCCGTCCTCATAGGTGACGCAGTCCGGGTTGGCTCCGCCCACATGGTAGGTGTAGGTGAGGCCCTCGGTCACCTTGTCGTTGCTCTTGTTGAACACCCGCAGCTCCGGCTCAGCGGTCGCGCCCACAGTGAGGGTTTCGCTGTCCAGCGTCAGACCGGCCCGGGCCAGCTGCTCCTCCTCGCCGGGCCGCACCTCCACGGCGTGGACAATGTTGGTGTTCAGGCGCTTGCCCGCCTCATAGTACATATGCCAGCGGCCCTCGTCGTCCTGGATGAAGAAGGGTGCGCCGGCCCGGCCATAGTCGGGATAGGCGTCGGGGTTGGCGTCATCCACGTTGCGGACGCCCTGAGAGTTGTAGACCTCGCCCCATTCAATGCACTGGTCCAGGCTCTCCCCTACCTCGAAGGCGTAGATCTCGCCGGAGGAGGCGTGGCAGATGACGAAATACCGTCCGTCCCACTCCATGAACCAGGGGCCGGAGAAGTTGTTCTTATACTCGGGACCCAGCTCGTCCGGATTGAGCAGCGGCTCCTGGACAGGGGTCCAGTTGATGCCGTCCTCAGAGTGCGCCCAATAGATATTGCGGTGCATGTTGTTGCCGCTGCCGGTGATCATCAGCAGCATGATGTACTTGTTGCCCAGGCCGGGTACCTCGTGCTCAAAGACGCGGGCATAGCTGGCCTCGCTGAAGCCGCTGCCGGTCTTGGAAAAGTCGTTGGCTTTGAGAAGTTCTCCTCCGTAGGTCCAGTGGAGCAGGTCGTCGGAGGTTGCATATCGGGTCACAGGGTTCTCGCCGTGGAAATACATGACGTAGCATCCCTGCTCCTCAATCCACATGACGTGGGGGGAGGAGACGTGGGAGACGTTATAGTAGGGGTCCCACTTGTTGGATACCACCGGGTTGCCCTCATACTCCACCCAGGGGCCGTCCAGGGAGTTAGACGCCGCCACGCAGTTGCCCGCAGGAGCGTCGTGGGGGGCGTAGAACAGATAATAGCGGTAATCGCCCAGCTCATTGCTTACCGGGTGGTCCTTGGTGTCCACAATGGTGGGGAAGTTAAACTCCTCGGTGGGGTTGTACTGATAGTCCGTCATCTCAATCGTATAGCCCACAGCCGCGAAAGTGGGGAAGTCAGGGGCCGACAGACTGCTGGTCACTTGATATACATCAGATCTGGCCTTACTTCCCGCCGCCTCGGCCTCCACATAGTAGCTGCCCAAAGGGACTGTGTCGGGGATGGTTAATTCAACCTGAGCCTGGTTGTCCACAAACATGCCGCTGGCGCTTACTCCCTCTACCGCTGTACCACTGGCAGTCATCAGTGTTACAGTGACCTCGGTGTCATTCTCCAGATTCTCGCCGGTAACAGTAACTGTCACCTGCTGTTCTGTATTCTCCACCTGACTCTCAGGCGAGACGAGCACGGAAGTCAATCCTGCCTCTGGGTACTCAGGGCCATCATAACCACCGAGGGATTCGCTCAGGTCGCCCTCGCCTACGCGCACAGCCAGTACGTCCATGTCGCAGCGGCCTTTATTATCCGCACCCAGACGAATCAGGTTGCCTCCGCTCATCTTCTGAGCGGAGACATTCTCCAGCACCAATTCACCATCCACATATACGTCATACCTCTGTGCAATGGGATCAATCACCATGGCATAATTATGCCATGAGGTGGTGTCCAGTGCTTTGGCGCTGTCAAAACTGGTCTGGTTTGTGACGGCGCCATCTGCCCCGTATTTCAGGAAGATTGGGTAGTACTTTCCGGTCCCGTTGATCCGGACGGCGAATTCATTTGTCCGCCCTCCATCCACTGCGCTGGCGAGTCGGATAGTTGCCTCCACAGTAAATACCTTATCCGCAGGCAGGGCCGGTGCAGCCGTCAACCAGGTATAGGCGTCTCCGGTGGCGGTATTGCTCTTGTCATTTCCTTTTTCAATGTTGACGTAGCCAGCCTTCTGCATCACTGATCCTCCGCCCGGCGTATTCACTACATTGAAATTACCATCGTAGGGCGCTGTGCCGGCATTGAACAGATTCCACAGGCTGGACTGCTCCTGCACCGTAATATTGACCTTGGTGCTGACGGCTGTGCTACCATCAGCTTTGGAGATCTCTACCCAAGCAGAGGCAGTACCCATGCCCACAGCAGTAAGTATACCGTCTTCATAAGAAAGTACCCGACTGTCGCTGACATGGTAGGTCAGGTTTAATCCTTCCGCGTCTGTAGGCACCTTGTTGTTGCCTTTGTCAAAAATACGCAGCACAGGCTCTACCTTATCGCCGGTCTGGAGGACCGCACCGTCCAGTTCCAGGCTGGCCCGGGCCAATTGACTCTCCTCGCCTTTTTTTACCTCTACAGCGTGAACGATATTGGCATGGAGACGTTTACCGCCCTCGTAAAACATATGCCAGTTCCCATTGTCATCCTGTACGAAGCAGGGCGCTCCGGCACGGCCATAGTCAGGGTAGGTGTCTGGATTGAGATCATCCGTATTCCTTATACCCTGGGAGTCATAGAACAGTCCCCACTCTATACACTCGTCCAGTTTCTCTCCCACCTCAAAGGCATACATATTGCCGTCAGAGGCATGGCAAATGACAAAATATCTGGTCTCTCCCCCCGACTCCCAAGGTATGAACCAGGGACCGGACAGGTTGGGACCATAGAGGTCTGCGTTGATGTCGGGATCAACAAGCGGCTCTTTCACTGCGGTCCAATTGATTCCATCGCTGGAATACGCCCATCCAATGTGGCTGTTGTAGCTGTTATTCGCTCCGTTGTGCGTAACCATCATCAGCATGATATACTTGTTATTCAGCCCGGGCACCGTATATTCGAAGACACGGGCATAGCTGGCCTGCTGATAGGTCTCCTCTTCTGTGGAGAAAGCATCGGCCTCTATACACACGCCGCCATAGGTCCAGTTCAGGAGGTCTGCAGAGGTGGCGTACCGTGTGATATTATTAGGCCCGTGGTAATACATGACATAGCAGTTTTGCTCGTCAATCCATGTAACATGAGGAGAAGAAACATGGGAGACATCATAATAGGAATCCCACTTGTTGGATACCACTGGATTCTCTGCATACTCCACCCAAGGTCCGTTCAGAGAGTTGGATACTGCCACACAATTCCCCGCCGGATCGTCATGAGGCGCGTAGAACAGATAGTAGCGGTAATCGCCCAGCTTGTTGCTTACCGGGTGGTCCTTGGTGTCCACGATGGTGGGAAAGTTGAACTCTTCGGTGGGATTATACTGGTAGTTCTCCATTTCAATCGTATAGCCCGCTGCAGAAAAGGCCGGCAACTGCGGATCGGCGCGGTCTGCCTTCACCTTATAAGCCTCGGAGCGCAGTGTACTGCCGTCTATCTTGGCCTCCACATAATAAGTACCCACGCTTATTGTGTCGGGAATTGACAGAGTGAGTTCAGCCCGGTTATCCTGAGATTCGCCGGAGGTTGCTGCATTTTCCGCGGTCATCCCGCCAGTATCTACCAACGCCGCAGTAATCTGCGTATCATCCTCCAGATTTTCGCCAGTAACCGTAATTGTGATAGTCTGGGCCTGCTTTTCCACCTGCTCGTACTGAGACAGCTGAACAGAGGTGAGCCGTGGAACCGCCTCCTGCTCTCCTTCATAGGCGGTAAGCTGACCGCTGAGATCTCCGGCACCTGCTCTAGCTGTCTGGACATCCATGTTGGCGTAGCCCTCTGTGTCGGCACCAAATCGGATGAGGTCGCTTCCCGACATGGTCCACGTCGTGGTGTGCTCTGCCACCTGCTCACCGTCCACATACAGCGCGTAACTCTTGGTATCCGGATTTGCCACAATGGCATAATAGTGCCAAACCGTGGTATCCACAGGCACAAGCTCTCTATAGTCAGGGTAGATGGAGATTCCCCCTCCCTCTTCCACCGTCCCATATTTTAGAAACGCATGATAGAGGTATCCCCCCGTTCGGACGGAAAATCCGTTGCTCCGGTCGCCGGTCACGCCACCGGACAGACGGATGGCCGCCTCCAGCGTAAACACCGTCTCAGGCATGTCAACAGCCGCCGTCAGGTAAGTATAGGAACCGTTCGAGGTAGACTTGTCGTTTCCCTTCTGTATGTTTACATACCCATTCCGCTGTTCGACCGTCCCTCCAATCGATCCGATGCTAGTTGAGAATGGAGCGGTTGTCGCAGCGTCTGCGTCAAGCAAATTCCAACTGTTCCCGTCCTTTGCCATAGCGTAAGTGGGGAAAAGGCCCAGGATCATGGCCAGCGCCAGGAGTAAAGAACACGCTCTTTTTTTCATTTGGCTCCTCCTTTTACCGCATATTATGCGCTCTGACCGAGGAGCAGCCCTTCCATCCGGCTGCAAAGCTCCTCAAAATCACTGCGCTTCATTTTTCCCGTATGGATCAGGTAGAGATAGTCATAGAAATTGGGCAGGCAGGGCAGCGACAGCAGTTCTTCCGCAAAGGCGTGGGCCGCAATCTCCCCGCACCGGTTGATGCGGGAGCGGCGCTTCAGCCCCAGAAAGGTGAAGCTGACCACCGGGTCCAGCTCCTCCACAATGGAGCGGTTCTGCCGGTACTCCCAGATGTGAAAGAACTCGTGGGCCAGATGCACGTCCATAGCCTCCTCACTGGTAAGGCTGCGGCCCTCCCAGGCGCTGTGGCGGGCCAGCTCGTCGATGGAGTCGGGGTAGACCTCCACACTGCACTCTGCGGGACTCATGGTGGCCTGCCCCCGCAGGACAACGCCGTATCCTTTTTTCCCCGTCCCGCCCCTGTGGATTTGGATGCCGCTGTTTTGGTAGAGTGTCCTGATATCCGTCCCGCGGAACTTCCCAGCCGCCGTCCGTCCGGCCTCCAGCGCCCCGTCGATGTAATAGGCCATCCGTTCCGGCGGTATCTTCTGAAACATCAGATCGTTGGAGAGCTCGCACATCGCCAGAATCCGATCGTCCATCTGCCTGCCTCCCTGTTTATTTATAGGCCACAGCCAGGATCTCCTCACCGGGACCCATCATCTCGGTCTCCACATCCAGAATGGAGTAGAGCTGCTCCGCCGTCTGCATGCCTGTCAGATCCAGCATCTTCTCCTTATAAAATACAAACACCTTTGGTATGGTAGCGTTGGCATCGGAATAGGTGGTATTATCGTCCAGGAAGGAATTGAAAATATCCTTCTGCTTTTCCTTTGGGAAGATAACATAAGATGCCTGCTCCTTGCGCAGCCGCACAACGCCTTCCCGGTCCACCACGGCCACACCGCGGCGCTTGAGCTTAATGAGACCGCCCAGCATCTTTTTACTCAACTGGCCCTCAAACAGGTTCCAGCGGCCGGTGCCGCAGACGTACTGGGTCTGCTCCGCCTTGGCCCCCAGGGAATCCGCGGCGATCTTCCCCATCTCCTCCCGGGTCAGATCCGCCGCGCCCAGGTTCTTCTGCCGCAGCTCCGTGGCGCCGGTCGCAATGGCGCGCAGGATGTTCTTCTGAGCGTCGATTTCAATGGACACGTCCACGGTGTCCTCCTTAGCGCCGGATCGGACAATTTTTTCTATCACATCGGCGCGGATGCGCTTGATGTCCTCATCCGTTGGGTTGGCGATGGTGCGCTCCAGCTGCTCCCGCACCATGGCCAGGGCCACGCCGATGGTGGAGATATAGGGCGCGTTCTTGGCCATCTGGCACTTGACCTTCATCTTTTCTGCCAGCGCGTTGACGATAACCGCGCCGCTGCCGCCGCCGCCCACCAGGCTGATGAAGTTCCGGTCCAGCTCGTACTCGCTGATGAGATCCTCCACCACCACGGAGAGCTTCTCCATGGCCAGGTCCATAACCCGGCGGGCGGCCTCCTTGCCGGTGATGCCCAGGTACTGCCCCAGCGCCTCCCAGGCAGGGGCGTTGGTCTCGTCCACGCCCCGGGCGTAGTCCTGATCGGGCACATACCCCAGCAGGTTGGCCGCGCCGGCCAGTGTGAGGGAGTATTCCTTTCCATCCTGAGCCAGGACCGTGACGTACTCACAGGGGTCGTCGCTGCGGGGGCTGACCAGCTGCACCTTGGCGGAGGTGATGCTTCCGGCCGGCGCAAAGCACTCGTACTCCTTGCCGGCGATGTGGGCGCTTCTGGGACCCACGTCCACAATCTTTCCATCCCGCACCCGGATCATGCTGCCGCCGGCAACACCCAGGGTGCGCACGTCCAGGCTCTGGAGATAGGTCTTGTGGCCGCCCACCTGTGCGTACTTGATCATAACCTTGCCGTTTTTGATGACGCTGATGTCCACGCTGGTTCCGCCGGCTTCGAAGAAGATGCCGTCGGAGACCTTTTCATACATCAGCGCGCCGGCCACGCCGGCCGCCAGGCCGGAGAGCATGGTGAGAATGGGGCGCTTACGCACCTCGTCGATGCTCATAACACCGCCGTCGCAGCGCATAATCATCAGGTCCGACTTGATCTTGGTGTCCCGGACGGCCTGCTCCGTCATATTGGCGGTCTCCATCATCTTGGGGATCAGGCTTGCGTTGACCACAGCGGTGCGGGTGCGCATCTTCAGGCCGTAGAGCTGGCTGATCTCATGTCCACCGGTGCAGTAGAGCCCCATCTCCTCCGCTTTCTGAATGACCCGCTGCTCGTTGGCCGGGTCGTCTACACTGAAGGCCTCGCTGGCCACAATCACCTGGGCACCCTGATCCTTCAGCGTTTGAATGGCTCCTTGGATGCTCTCGTCGGTCAGCCCCTTGCTGTCCAGGAAGGTGTGGTAGCTCCTGAGATATTTGTTTGGGGCCAGCTCAATGTCCCCCACGTTGGTCTCGCCCTTGGCGCCCCTGGCGTCGATGCCGGTGGCCATGCCTACGATGCCCACGCTGGCCACATCGCCCTCCAGCAGAGCGTTGGTGGCCTGGGTGGTGCCGTGGGCGATGAATGCCACGTCCTCGGGCGCGATGTGATTTTCCTCCATCAGCGTGGAGATAATCTTCACCACGCCGTGGGCCACGCCCTCCTTGTGGGTGGTTGGGATTTTTCTCTTTGCAATTACCTCATAGGTGTTGGCATCAATGACCACTGCATCGGTGAAAGTACCTCCCACATCAATGCCAATCCGCACTTTCTTACTCATTGCTTACCTCCAAAATTTGCGGGGAATATTGTTTCGTCTGCCCGGCCATTTGATTCAGAGCCGGGCAGACGAAAGGAATACATCAGATTGCTACAAAGAAGCTTGCCACGATCAGGCCCACAAAGGTGGAGATCATGATCCAAAGAATCGTCTTCTTCAGGTACTCGTTGACATCAATCTTGGTGAAGTCAGACACCCAGACGTTGTGGGAATTGGTGGGGTCACAGACGGACTGGATATTGGAGTCCAGCCGCAGGGCCACCATGGCGGCGACAGGATTCATGCCGGAAGCTGCCAGCAGGGCCACAATACCGCTGCCCAGGCCCCAGACGTTGAGGGGACCCCGGTAGATGGCCAGCACGCTCAGCAGGCCGAAGATGAGGACGAACATCACCTGGCTGGTGGGAATGACGGCGGAAATGACAGGCTGGAGCACGGCGGCCACCTGGGGCGCCATGACGGCGTTGAGGGTCATGCCGATACCGATCATCAGCGCGGCGGCGCCGGCGGTGTCCTGCAGGCCCTCAACAACAGAGCCGGTGACAACCTGCACAGCGTTCTTCGGGGTAGAGAGAATCAGTGTCACCACGATGCCGATGACAATGGAGGGGACCAGGGGCATACTGAAGGCAAACACCAGTACAACGGGGACAATGGGGCTGATGAGCGCGATAGCACGGACGTTCTTCTCAGCAGTGGGTTCGGATACAGGCATGGCCCAAGCCTTCCGGGTTTTGGTGCCGCGCTTGATGTAGAACACGATCCACGCCACAGCGATGACAATCAACGGGATGGCACACATCCACGAATAAGCAGTGACGGTCTCCAGGGGCAGGCCCAGGGTGTCGATGTACACGCCCAGCGTGCCGACGCTGAAGGTAACGCCGATACCGTTAGAGAAGAGAAGTACCGCACCGGCCACCATCGGGCTCACGCCGGCAGAGATCATGATGGGGATAATGATGGTGCCCACCAGAATGACCATGCCCAGGCCATTGGAGGCGGCAAAGATCAGGGAGCACACCACCAGGAAGGCCAGCGCGATGGGCAGAGGCTTGTCGCCGGCCAGCTCCGCCGCCTTGCGAATAATGGTGCGGGTCACGCCCACCTTGGTCAGCACCTTGCCGAAGATGCCGCCAAAGAACAGGCCGGCAATAGCGGTGCTCATGCGCATGGAACCGGATTCCAAAACGTCTTTGGCCACAGTAAACGCTTCCGCGTCGGAGGAGATGAAGGGAATGCCAGCCACCAAGGCAATACCAACCGCCATGATGGGAAGAGCCAGGATCGTGGGGAGCTTGCGCATCATCATCAAAATGACGCATACTGCGAAGATTGCAAAGATTCCTATCGCCTGCACAATTTCCATAATTTTTCCTCCTAATAACTCTTTTACACCTTTTGCACCTTTGTCCTTTGTATCATACGGCTCCTCAGCATCAGAATCAGACTTCCAGATAGGCGCCCTGATCCACTAGCGCTCGCTGAAGGGCTTGGATATTCACCTCCCCGGTATTTCCTTCCGCGGCAGCCGCCATTGCGGCGGCCACCCCAGCGGCTTGTCCCATCGCGCCTGCGCTGGGCGTCAGGCGAATGGCCGCCTGTGCTTCAAAGGTGGCAGAGACGCACCGCCCCGTCACCAGAAGGTTACTGACTGAATCACACACCATGATAGAGTAAGGAATGGAGTAATAGGTTCCCGGCTCGCTCATAAAAACAGCCTTTGTTCCTTCGCCGTCAGGGCTGTGAATGTCAATTGGGTATCCGGAGTGCGCAATCGTATCTGGAAATCTCCGCCGCTCCAGAATATCTTCCGCCGTGAGTGTATACCGCCCCACCAGCTGTCTCGAGCCCCTGACGCCCACTGTTGGGCCGGTAAACTCCAGCATGGCGCACTCAAAGCCGGGCACCCGCGCCCGCAGGAACCGATCCAGCTCCGCACACTGGCGCCGTCCAATCTGCTCAGCCTCGCTTAAACTGGCTGCATCGGTGGCGTCATGGTTCACAATGCGCGTAGTATTCATGATATATTCGCCGGGACGCCCTGTGGCGAACATGAGTACATTCTCCCGACGGATGGTCAGTTTCCCGGCCGCCTTGTCGCTGGAGAATTCGTCGTCAAACCCCTCCAGGTCCACTGGGACGGGCTGACGGAAGATCTCCATATGAGGCGCCAGCTTAGGGAACCGATCCGGGTTTGCTATCACATAGCCCTTTAGCTTTTCTGTGTCCACGCCGCAGTATTTCATCGTCATGGTCATGGGCTGCGCAGCTCCATCCTCCGGGCGGCCTTTCGTCATAGGTGCGCCCGCCCACGCCGCCACATCGCCATCGCCAGTGGCATCTATATACACCTTTGCGGACAGAGTGTTCAGCCCGTCCTTATTGCAGACGGTCAGGCCCGTGATTCTCCCCTGCTCGGTCTGCACCGCTCCCACAAAAGCATGGAAGAGCACTGTGCACCCTGCCTGGGCAAGCTTCTCATCCAAGAGAAGCTTGAGTCCCTCCGCATTAAAGGGAGTGATGGTGCTGGTAAATTGCTTGGTGTCAGGCACATGTCCAGGCGACTGTCCCCGGCGCACCAGCTCCTGTACCAGCTCCTCCATAATGCCGAGGATTACCTGTTTTTTGCCCGCGTGAAACGTCATCATAGGCCCCACACCGCACCCGGTCAGCGTTCCGCCCAAGTACCCGTTCTGCTCCAGCACCAGAACGTCCGCACCGTTCCGCGCCGCTGCCAAAGCCGCCGCGCATCCCGAGACGCCGCCGCCTGCGACCAGCACATCAAACTTTTTTGTGAAAATCGTCTGTTCCACTATTTCCATCCCCTTTCACTTTCTTTGCATTTTTTCAAGACAACATTTTCACAATTTTCATTCTATTTGGATATTTTTTCTGTTTTAAATATTTTTTGCACATTTATTTTTAAAATTTTGTCTCTATTTTTGTATGTATTATATATTTATTTTCTAAAACTGTCAATATTATTGAAAATTATTTTTATACAATTTGATGTTTTCTGATTTGTATACTTCGACAGATTTCTTTTTTCCCCGGGGGCATTATTTGCTTTCTACCATTTTTTATGATATATTAAATCGATATAACTTTCTGTTTAAAGAACCGCCTATTTGTTGGATTTCTGCTTTGAAACATACATTTCCCGTCAAATGCCAAGAAAAGGGGGATATCTGTGGTCTCCGCCGTTATCGCAAAAATTATCTCTATGCAGCAGAGCCTAACCGTCAGCGAGAATGAGATTGCACAGTATGTTATCCACAACGCTGACAGTGTTGTAACCAGTACCATTACGACAATCGCAAAAAATACCAACACCTCGGAAGCCAGTATCAACCGCTTCTGCAAAAAGATCGGCTTCAAGGGCTTCAACAGCTTTAAGGTTGCCCTGGCTCAGGATAACTTCTACCACTCCATGCAGGAGTCCGGCGCAGAAAACCAAACCGGCCTTGTCGCCACCGTGAGCAAGGATTACCGCCAGATGCTGGTCAACACCACCGCTATGCTGGACGAGGAACAGGTTCTCCGTGCTGCGGACGCCATGCGCAGCGCCCCCCATATTTTCATCTTCTCCCTCTCCTACACCGGATTTGTTGCCCGCGAGCTGGAGTTCAAGCTCAGTATGGTCGGCCTCTATACCAAGGCGATCTCCGAGCCGGCAAATATCAGGGTTTATTCCGGCTGTGTTAACAAAGGTGATCTGGTCATCGTTATCGCCCCCACTCTTCTCATGCGTGAGCTTTACCAAGCCATTACAATCTGCCGGGAGCGCGGTGCCACCATTCTCTCCATCACCAGCTACGACTCTCCCAAGCTCAGCACTCTGGTGGACTTTAAGTTCATCATCAGCGACCGGATTACCACGCAGAATTCCGTCTCAATCTCCAATAATCTGATGTTCCTTTATGTCACAGACGTGCTCTACTGTGCCCTGCTGGAGAGCGACAAGACGCTGAAGCAGCGGCGTCTCAACAGCGACGCTATCCTGAACAGCCAGCAGACAATGGACAGCTATTTTTTTGAATTCTGAAGCATAGTGTCAAAAGGCTTTCACCAAGCAAAAGCAAGTTGTCGGCCTGTGTCTGGTGTGAACGGCCTTCCTGTATCCCTTACAATGGTTATAATTCTCCGGAAAATACAAGGCGCCCGCAGTCTGCTTTACAAAGCAGACTGCGGGCGCTTTTCTAACTATTTACGCATGTATCGCTCCGATATTCAAGACGCAGGGGAAGTCATGTGTCGAATCTCTTTCCTTATTTCCGGAGCAGTATACTGTGCGGGGCGTTTCTGCATTTCACCAGAGGGCAGTGCCGCGGACAAACTTTTTGACCACATCCCGGTCCTCAGACAGATAGATAGCCCGTTCCAGCCGGTCCTCCACAGCGAGGGGGAGCACAGGGGCGGTGCGGCTGTCGTCCAGCACCACGGCATCCAGCTCATACCCAGGGTCAAAGGAGCCCACCCGGCCAAAGAAGGCGCCGCCGCCGGCGGTGCCCAGCCAGAATGCCTCGGGGGCGGTGAGGGGAGCCAGAGACTGTTCCTGAAGCCGCCAGCGCAGCTTGGACACCTGGATGGCGTCGGCCATGGCCCGGAAGATAGACAGGGTAGAGCCGCCCGCCACATCGCTGCCCAGGCCCACGTTAAGACCTTCGTCCAGGTAGCGGCGCACCGGCGCTATACCGGAGGCCAGATTGGTGTTGGACTGGGGACAGTGGGCCACATACACGCCCCGCTTCTTCATGAGGGCGATCTCCTCGCTGCCGGAGAGGACGCAGTGGGCCATAATGCAGCTGTGGTCGCCGCCGAAGAGGCCAAAGCGGTCGTAGGCGTCGCCGTAGAACTTGGACCAGGGACACAGCTCCTGAACCAGGGCCACCTCACCGCGGTTCTCCGACAGGTGGGACTGGACGGGCACGCCAAACTCTCTCCGCAGCCTGCCCAGCCGGGCCATCAGGTCATCGGTGCAGGAGGGGGTAAAGCGGGGGGTGATGATGGGTGCCACCCGCTCGTACCGCCCGGCTGCATCCTCCAGCCACCGGCGGGTTGTCTCTTCGGCGGCCTCCGGGCTCGCCTCCCGCAGGGTGTCGGGGGAGTTGCGGTCCATGTTCACCTTGCCCACCATGGCCACCAGGCCGGATTTTTCCAGCAGGTCCATCAGCAGAAGGGTGGCAGGAGCGTGAATGGTGGCAAAAACACAGGCACGGGTATTAGGCCCCCGCTTCATGTCATCCACAAAGCGGATATAGGCCTTGCGGGCGTATTCCAGGTCGGCATACCGGGTCTCCTCGGGGAATGCATGCCGGTCCAGCCAGTCCAGCAGTTCCAGGTCCATGCCTAAGCCCCGGAAGGTGTACTGGGGGGCATGGACGTGGAGGTCCACCAGGCCGGGAATCACCAGATGGCCGCTCCAGTCCTCCACAGGCAGGTTGGCGTACTTCTCCGGCAGAGACCGGAACACGCCGGCGGACTGGCCGTCCACACAGATCAGCCATCCGTCACGGAGGGTATTGAGGTGCTGGGGGTCTCTGCTCCAGCAGAGGTCGCCCCTGAGTGCGAAGCTGCGCTGTTTCATTTGATATCCTCCAGTCTGTACAAACGCTTGTAAGAGGGATAGACTGCTGCAAAAAAGCAGAAAAAAGGACTGCCGGTGCTGCGCAGCTTCCCCATTCTGAGGAAAACTTATAGCGCGGCTGTTCCGGCAGCCGGTAGAGACACCCAACCGATTTTGGGCCTATATAAGTTCTCTGTTTACTTGTATCGGACGATACACCTGAACAAAATCAGTATATGCCGCCCGGCCCCTTTTGTCAAGATCGGCTCAGGAGCAGAACCGGTGCTTGCCGATGACTGTGATGAGGGGGCGGCTCCAGATCCAGGCGCTGGTGGCGGTGTCCGGGTTAAAGTAGTAGATGGCCCCGCCGCTGGGGTCGGCGCCATTGAGGGCGGCCCGGGCGGCCCGGTAGGCTGAATCAGCCACCGGCTCGTTGAACTGTCCGTCTACCATGCAGGTGAAAGCGCCCGGCTGATATACCACCCCGGCGATAGTGTTAGGGAAGGAGGGGTGCTCCAC
This sequence comes from uncultured Pseudoflavonifractor sp., assembly GCF_944387805.1. GTDB lineage: Bacteria > Bacillota > Clostridia > Oscillospirales > Oscillospiraceae > Pseudoflavonifractor. The sequence goes on from NZ_CALXGI010000014.1 coordinate 38,906, forward strand.
CCGGTTGAGAATAACCGCTCCCACCGCCACCTGTCCGCTGTATGGTTCGCCTCTGGCCTCTGCCGAGATAACCCGGGCCAGCAGGTCCACGCTGTTGGACTGGCTGGAGGCGGGGGAATCGCCGCCGGTGGTGGACATGCCCAGCGCCCGGAGGGTGGCAGGCCCCACAATCCCGTCCGCGGTGAGGCCGTTTTTCCGCTGAAAGTATTTCACCGCCTCTTCAGTCTTGGGGCCGTAGATGCCGTCAATGGCCCCGGAGAAGTAGCCCCAGTTGCTCAGCTTGGTCTGGATGGTGCGCACTGCGTCGCCGGTGGAACCCTGCCGGTATACGGCGGCCTCCGCCGACTGAAAGAAGGTGATGACCGCAATATTGACCGCAAAGAGCACGGCCAGGGAAAGCACCAGCCTGCGCCGGTTTTGCATGAGAATCCCCCATTTCCTGTTCTGCATTTGGCTATATTGTACGGCGGAAAAAGGCGGGGTATGCGAAAAAAGCAGAGGAAATGGTTTCCGAAAAAAGGTCGGATGGAGAATAGTGGAAGAAAGAACGGGCCATACTAGATATAAAATTTTTAATATGGAGAGGACGATGGGACATGGTAAAGGGCGTCACCCGGCGGGTGATTGTGGTTAAGTCCCCTGACCGCCGCCTGTTTGAGCAGGCCATTTTTATTGTCAAGGAGGAGGCGTTTTCCGCCCAGGGGGTTACGGCCCGGCAGGTTTTGGAGGAGGCTCAGCGGGTGGCAGATGGGTACATCCGCCGCAACACCGGCCCAGGCCGGTGGTTCCGAAGAATTCCCGGCCCGGTCTACGGGCTGGCCGGGGCGGGCGCGGCCACACTGGTCTGGGCGCTGGCACTCTTTCTGTAAGCGTAAGGGAGGGGGTAACACCCCCTCCCTTTTTGCTGCGCAAAGCAGTGCGCAAAGGAAAAATACTCCGTCACTCTTTGAGCTCGGAAACCTGAATGCGGTTTGCACAGGTGCGGGGCATTTTCTTGCGCTTTACATTTTCTTTCTTCTCCGGCGCACCAGAATCACCGCAACCAGTATCAGAATCAGGGCCAGCACCGGCAGCAGAATGGGAAGATAAAAGATCAGATAGCCCAGGTTGGGCGGCTTTTGGGAGGGGTGCTCCTCCGTGCTGAGGGTAAAGGTCAGCTCTCCGCCGGGCAGGCCGTCCAGGGACAGGGCGTAGCCCCCCTCCCCCTTCTCGAAGCCCTTCAGGCTGCTCTCCGTGATGAAATAAGGGGTGTTCACCCTGATATCCAGGGTTCCAAAGCTCCTCCAGGTCCGGGCCGGAGAGAGCAGGTAGGTATAGGTGTAGATGGACGGGTCGTAGTTGGTGTTGATGGCGGGATAGAGGGGCGCGGTCACGGTGTTGACCACCTGCTCCCCCGGTCCAACTGTAATCTCGTACTCATACCAGCGCATCAGGTTCTCCAACAGATCCCGGTGGATATCGCCGCCGCTGATGACGCCGCAGCTCCACATGCTCCGGTTCAGCTCCTCCACAAAGGCGTTGTACCAGTCCTGCTCCAGCACGCCGGACCCGCTCTCCCAGTCCTCCAGGGCCAGGTCCTTGAAGGTCATAGCGGAGGTGTCTATCAGCTCTACGGCGCCCTCAATCTCTTTGTCGCAGGCTCCGTTTTCGTACATCTGCCAGTCCAGCGCGCCCACCGGCTCACCGAAGCAGTAGACCGTGTACCGCTCCCCGTTCTCCGCCCAGGCCTCCGCCTGCACACCCTTCTCCAGGGTCTTGCCCCCGCTCTGCTCCTTCAGCAGCACCCGGGTGCGGGCCGGGTCGGCGTTCAGGCGGAAGGCGGCGTTGGCGGCCGGGTACGCCTCACTGTCCACCCCAGTGACCTCATAGATATATTTCGTCACGGGCAGATCCGGGGCATAGAATGGGTCATCCACATAGCCGTCGTGGAGCAGCGCCATGTCCCGCTCCAGGTCAAACTGGTCGTGCCGCTCCGCCAGGGTGTGCCGCAGGCGTTTTTCCACCGCCGCGCCGTCGACGGTGATATCATATTTATCCCCGTCGGCGCCACAGATGTACGCCCCGGTCTTACTGTCGTAGTAGTATCCGTAGTCGGGCACCGCCCCGAAGGGGAATACCAGGGTAGCAGTGACGGTGTAATCCGCCGGGTTACAGAAGGTATACTCCGCCGTCACCCGGCCGGTATAGGCCAGGAATTCCTCCGCGGTGGAGTAGTAGTTTTTCGGGAACTCCCGCACCTCAAAGGTCAGCGTTTCCCCCTGCACCTCCAGCGGGCAGGTCCCGCCGGTTACAATGGCCCCCGCCCGGTCCGTTCCCGACCAGTGAGACTGGGCCGAGTTGGCAGAGGCGGCGGGCGCGGTCCAGGCCCCCAGGAGCAGCAGGGCCAGCGCCGCCTTCCACAGGCGTCTCTTCATGTTTATCACCAGTTCCTTCCCGCCCGTATTCCTGCGGGCGCTCCAAAAGCGGGCTGCCTCTTTCCAGTTTCAGCATACCATACCGGTCTATTTTCCGCAAGAAATGGTTCTATCAATCAGGCCCAGGCGGGAAATTTTCTCCCGTCTGGGCCTGATTTGTGTTGTATGTTGGACTACATTCACTTCAGGGCGGCGATCTCCCGGTTGAGGGCCTGGACGTCGGGCATCTCAATGGGATTGTTGGTCAGGCCGTAATCCTGCTTCAGGGAGAGGACACGGTACACGCTCTGGTCAATCCGCTCCTCGGTCAGGCGTCCGGAGGAGACCGCATCCAGCACCGCCTGCCGGGCCAGGGCCAGGTCCCCCTCGTTGTGGCACACCAGAAGCACGTCGCAGCCGGCCTCCAGGGCCAGGACGGCGGCCTCATCCAGGCCGTAATGCTCCGTGATGGCCCCCATGGTCAGGTCGTCGGTGAACACCACGCCGTCAAAGCCCAGCTGCTCCCGCAGCAGGCCGGTGACCACCGCCGGGGACAGGGACGCGGGATGGTCCGGGTCGATGGCGCTCATAAGGATATGAGCTACCATGACGGCGGGCACCCCCGCTCCCTCCCTCCCCTTGATGGCGCTCTGGAAGGGGATGAGCTCGGAGGCCAGCAGCTCGTCCACTGTCTTGGATACCGTGGGCAGGCCCACGTGGGAGTCCACCGCCGTATCGCCGTGGCCTGGGAAGTGCTTGACCACCGGAATCACCCCGCCGTCCATCAGGCCGTAGGCCGCCCAGGGGCCCACCGCCTCCACCGCCTCCGCCGTAGTGCCGAAGGCCCGGGTACCGATGACCGTATTCTCCGGATTGCTCCAGATGTCCAGGGAGGGGGCGAAGTCCAGGTTAAAGCCAAAGGCCGCGCACTCGTGGGCCAGCACCTGACCCAGGGCATAGCCCACCTCGCTGCTGCCGCTCTGGCCATAGACGTAGGCATCCTCCAGGGAATTCACCTCATCGGGCATTCTCTCCACAGTACCTCCCTCCTGGTCCATGGAGAAAAAGAGCGGGATGTAATCGCCGTTCACAGCCCGCAGATCGTTGACCAAGGTCACCAGCTCCTCCGCCGTGCCCACGTTGCGGCCGAAGAAAATCAGCCCGCCCACCTTGTAATCCCGAATCAGGCTGTCCACATAGTCTCCGTCCTCCGTGCCGTAAAATCCGGCAATGAAGAGCTGCCCCACCTTCTCCTCCAGGGTCATAGCGGCCATCTGCTCCGCGACAGGATCGGGGGCGGAGGCGGACGGGGAGGCGGGCTGTTCGCTCTCGGCAGGAACGGATTCCGCAGGCTCGGTTGTCTCAGGTTCAGAGGCAGTGGGGGCCGCGGACGTCGTCCCGACAGCCGCGGATTCTGCCTGCGCCGGCGGCTGGGCCGGGTCGCCGGTACAGCCGCCGGCGGCAAACAGCATTGCAAACATCAGAATCATAGCCGTAATCTTTTTCATGGCGCTATTTCTCCCGCTCAATTTTTCAAAAGGTTCAAATGGTTTCGCTTCTCTTAAAGGCAGGGAAGGGTGATCGGCCAGCCGATCACCCTTCCCTGCTTTTTCATTTACACAAACTGGTTTCTCTGCGGGTCGTAAGCATACCCAACAGCCCCCAGCTTGGCGGCTATCTCCCCGGCGTCGGCCTGAAGGTCATCGCACAGTGCCTCCAGGCTGGGGTACTGGTCCCGCAGCTTGGTGTTGAGATAGCTGAGCAGAATTACAGGGTCCTGAGGCAGCATGGGCGGCTCCTCCTATTTCCCCAGCTTCATGGAGACCACATTGTCCACCATGGCCAGAGCGTTGTCCAGCATCAGGGGGTCCTTGCCGCCGCCCATGGCGCTGTCCGGCTTGCCGCCGCCGGAGCCGCCGGCGATGGCGGACACCTGCTTGACGATGTCCCCGGCCTTGATGCCCCGGGCCACCGCCTCCTTGCCGCAGACGGCCAGGAACGTGATCTTCGTCCCGTTCACCGCTGCCAGCACCGCCACCACGTTGGGGGCCTTGTCCCGGAGCTGGTCGCCCATCTGGCGCAGCTTGGCGGCGTCCGCCTCGGGCACCGTGGCGGTGAGAACCCTCAGCCCGCCCACCTCGTGGGCGCCGAAGAGGATGCGCTCGGTCTCTCCGGCGGCCTCCTTGGCCCGGAACTTCTCAATGGTATGGCGCATCTCCCGCAGCTCGGCCATGTTCTGCTCGGCCTTTTCCCGCAGCTCTCCGGGCTTGGCCTTGAGGATGGCGGCGGCCTCAAACAGGAGCGCCTGGTTCCGGTTCATAATCTCCAGGGACTGGGCGCCGGTGGTGGCCTCAATGCGGCGCACGCCGGAGGCCACGGAGAACTCACTCTCAATGTGGAATACGCCTACTTTGGCGGTGTTGTCCAGGTGGGTGCCGCCGCAGAACTCCACGGAGTAGCCGCGGCCCATGTCCACCACCCGGACGGTGTCGCCGTACTTCTCGCCGAAGAGGGCGATGGCCCCCTTCTTCTTGGCCTCCTCGATGGGCAGCACATCGGTGTGGATGTCGTACCCCTCCAGCACGGCCTCGTTGACCATGGCGCTGACCTGAGCAAGCTCTTCAGCGGTCATGGCGGAGAAGTGGGTGAAGTCGAAGCGGAGGCGGTCCTCCTCCACCAGGGAGCCGGCCTGCTGCACGTGGTCGCCCAGCACGGTGCGCAGGGCCTTGTCCAGCAGGTGGGTGGCGGAGTGGGCGCGCATGACAGCCTTGCGCCGCTTCACGTCGATGGAAGCGGACACCGTGTCGCCCAGCTTGATGACGCCGTTGGACAGCTTGCCGTAGTGCATATATTTGCCGCCCTTGTTCTTCTGCACGTCGGTGACGGTAAAGACGGCGGAGCCGTCGGTGATGACGCCGTGGTCGGCCACCTGGCCGCCCATCTCGGCGTAGAAGGGAGTCTTGTCCAGCACCACGATGGCCTCCACGCCGGGCATAACCTCCTCGGCCTGCTCGTTCTCCACCACCAGGGCCACTACCTTGGCGCCGTCAATGGCGGTGTGGTCATAGCCCACGAACTGGGTCTCGGGCACGTCCTTGCCGAACTCCACGCCAGCCCAGCCCAGGTCGCCCAGAGCCTCCCGGGCCTTGCGGGCGCGGACCTTCTGCTCCTCCATGAGGGCCTTGAAGCCCTCCTGGTCCACGGTCATGCCCTGCTCCTGAACCATCTCGATGGTCAGGTCGATGGGGAAGCCGTAGGTGTCGTACAGCTTGAAGGCGTCGGCGCCGGAGAACACGGTCTCCCCTTTGGCCTTGTGGCCGGCGAGCAGGTCGTTGAAGATCTTCATGCCGCCGTCGATGGTGCGGGCAAAGTTCTCCTCCTCCGTGCGGATGACCTTGGTGATATAGTCCTGGCGCTCCCGCAGCTCGGGGTAGTGACCCTCGTTCTCGTGGATGACGGTGTCGCACACTTCATAGAGGAAGGGGTCGTTGACGCCCAGCAGCTTGCCGTGGCGGGCGGCCCGGCGGAGCAGACGGCGGAGCACATAGCCCCGGCCCTCGTTGGAGGGGAGCACGCCGTCGCAGATCATGAAGGTGGCGGAGCGGATGTGGTCGGTGATGACCCGGAGGGACACGTCCTTGGCCTGGCTCTCGCCGTAGTGGGCGTGGGTGATCTCGCTCACCTTGTTGGTGATGTTCATGACGGTGTCCACGTCAAACAGGGACGCCACGTCCTGGCACACGCAGGCCAGACGCTCCAGGCCCATGCCGGTATCGATGTTCTTCTGCTTGAGCTCGGTGTAGTGGCCCTCGCCGTCGTTGTTGAACTGGGAGAACACGATGTTCCAGACCTCGATATACCGGTCGCAGTCGCAGCCCACGGTGCAGCCGGGCTTGCCGCAGCCCCACTGGGGGCCGCGGTCATAGTAGATCTCGGAGCAGGGGCCGCAGGGGCCGGAGCCGTGCTCCCAGAAGTTGTCCTCCTTGCCGAACTTGAAAATCCGGTCGGCGGGGATGCCGATCTCCTCGTGCCAGATGCGGAAGGCCTCGTCGTCGGCAGGGGTGGTCTCGTTGCCGGCGAACACGGAGGGATAGAGCCGCTGGGGGTCCAGGCCTACCCACTCGGGGCTGGTCAGGAATTCCCAGGCCCAGTGAATGGCCTCCTTCTTGAAGTAATCGCCGAAGGAGAAGTTGCCCAGCATCTCGAAGTAGGTGCCGTGGCGGGCGGTGTGGCCGATGTTCTCAATGTCGCCGGTGCGGATGCACTTCTGGCAGGTGGTCACACGGTGGCGGGGGGGCTCCTGCTCGCCGGTGAAGAAGGGCTTCATGGGCGCCATACCGGAGTTGATGAGCAGCAGGCTGGCATCGTTCTGGGGGATGAGGGAAAAGCTGGGCAGGCGCAGATGGCCCTTTGTTTCGAAGAATTTCAGGAACATCTCGCGCAGTTCGTTAAGGCCGTAAGCCTTGGGGTTTTTCATGGAAATCTACCTCCATATTTGAATTGCTGATTGTTTTTTGGTTACTGCGGCAGTGGAGCCGCCGAGCCATCTATCTGTGTCAGCTCGATTAGACCGGCACAGTCGGAATGGCGGGTAAAGGTGAGCCATGGAAACTGCTCTTTCAACCGGTCCACTACGAAATAGATCTCATCGTCGTCCCAGTCGGTTCCAGCCTCCTCCCGGCAATGTTCCAGTTCCTTCTGTGTGGCAAAGGCCACATCGCCGATATAGATACTCCCGCCCGGGTTCAGCAGGGGGAGCAGTTCTCTCAGAAAATCGGTCTTCTGCCCGTCGGTTAGATGGTGCAGGGAGTAGGTGGCAACGATCGCATCGTATTTCTGTGCTGACAGTGCGTCAACCAGGCCCTTGGTCAGATCACCCTGATACAGTTCCGCCTCCGGCATCTTTTCCCGCGCCCGAGCAATCATGTGCGGGGAAAAGTCCTGCCCCCAGATTCGGCAGCCTCGGTCATAGAGCCGCGTCGTCAGTGTCCCCGTACCAAACCCCAGGTCCAGCACTCTGGGGGCCTCATCACTCCGACGTGAGAGTATGCGGTTGTAGATATCGTTCAGTATCTCCCGGCATCCGGCAAAGGGATATCGGTCGGATTCGTCGGATAGTCCCACATCCTTGTCATAGTCATCCGCCCACAGATCAAATCCCTGGCTGTCAAGCATTTATATCCCCCCTGTTCGGCCATAAAAAAAGCCCCGCCCCATGTCAGGGGCGGAGCAAGTTCACTCCACGGTACCACCCTGATCTGCCCTAAAACAGAGCATCTCATGTCATCCGGTAACGGGGATGAGGCGTCCCGCTCGTCGCGGGCGGCTGGTGAAGTGGCGCGCGGGTCCGTGTCGCGGAGGGCTCTCACCGTCCCCTCTCGCTCGTCGCGGCGTGGCCCGCTTGGCTTCGTCATGGCCTTTGGCTTAGATATTGTATCACAAACTGTCCGTTTGTCAACACCCCCGTCCCTCTGTTCCGCCGCTTTTCGCCCCGGTTTGCCCAGATTTTTTCCTTCTGCTCAGAGAAATTGTCCACAAAAAGGCGGGCACAGTGGAAAACCGCTGTGCCCGCCCTGTGAAACCGTATTGAAATTACTCTGCCCCGCTGTCTGTCTCCGCAGGGGTCTCGCTGGCGGCGGCATCCGTCCCGGTGGCGCTCTCCTCCGCCGTCTCGGATTCCGTCTCTTCCGCCTGGGCGGCGGCGTCGGCCTCCGCCTGGGTCTGGGCGGTCAGCAGCCTCAGCAGGCTGTCCGGGGTGGCGGCGTACATCAGGTTCACCTGCTGCGAGCCCTCCAGCTGGGCGTAGTAGTAGCCGTTCTCATCGGTGCCGCCCAGCAGCAGGACATAGCTCCCGCCCTCATAGGTGATGGTGATTCTGGTGGCGGTGTCGTCCAGCCCGCAGGCCGTCAGGGTGTCGCCGCTTGGCTTCCAGTAGGCGCAGGAGGTGAAGGACAGCCCGGCCAGGGCGTCCACGCCGTCCGCCAGGTTCCCGTCCTCGCTGTACAGCGCTTCCCCGTTCCGGCTCCAGGCATAGGTGGTGGTCTCGTTGCCCTCCCCGTCGGTACTGGTGACAGTCTCCTTGGTAAACAGGGTGGTGACGCCTCCGGCGGTGATCTCCACCGACTCCACGCTGGATTCGGTGACGGTGGGGATGGTGTCCAGGTCAATCATCTCCATCAGTCCGTACTCGGTCTGGTTCATCAGAGCCGCGGCGATGGTGTACACCTGGCTGTCTCCGGCGGGTCTGGCGTAGTAGTTGCCGTCCACCTCGCTGCCCACGGTCACCTCCCAGGTCTCGCCGACGGAGGTGGAGGCGGTGAGGGTCAGCTCAGGGGCGTCCAGTCCGTAGGAGGCGTCCTCCTCCGGGTCAGAGATAACCTTGACGGCCGAGAGCTGGGACAGGGTGGTCTCCAGGGCAGTCAGATAGCTCTGGTCCAGAGGGAAGTCGGCGTCGGAGGCGTCGCGCCACACCCCCTCCTCATCCTTCTCAAAGGACAGGGTCTCCCCTGACCGCTGCCAGGTGAGAGAGGTGATGTCCTCCAGCTGGGCCAGATAGGTCTTGTCGTCCACCGCCCGGTCCTCAGCGGTGCCGTTCCACCAGCGCAGGCCCAGGTAGGCCGCCATGCACACCACCAGCACGCCCACCAGCACATACATCAGCTTGGTCGCCTTGTTCATTACAGTTTCCTCCTGCGCAGCCAGTACACCAGACCCACAATCAGGGTGAGAAGCGGGATGACGGCGATGAAGAGCAGGCTCCAGCTGCCGGCGTTCTGGATGGTATTATAGGTGGTCTCCAGGCTCTTGGCCTCGATGGAGATGTTGTCGATGTCCTCAAAGCCGTCGGTGACCGCGTTCATGAACACATCCAGATTGACGCCGTTGGGGATGGTGTTGAGGATGCTGTCATCCACCAGAGAGGCGGAGGAGATGACGGTGAGCCGTCCGGCGGCGTTTCCATCCTCATCGGTCTTCTCACACACCGCGCCCAGAAGATAGGTTCCCTGGGTCTGGGTGCCGTCGGCCGTGACGGCCACGCCGGAGGAGGAGGTCTCCAGGAAGGGTGTGACGGTCACGTTGTCGGGCAGGGTCTCCAGCTCGGTCATACCCCGGACGTTAAGCATCAGGGTCAGGTCGTCGTCAGAGAAGCCGCTGGTGATGGGGCTGGAGGAGGAGAGCACCGGCGCGATGGCATAGGCGCTGCCCAGCTGGGGGTAGTACCGGGCGGTGTCCGCCACGTAGCCGTCGGCCAGGGCCAGGCCGTACTCCGCCATCAGGGCTTCCCAGTTGGGCATTTTTTCCTCAGTCTGGGCCAGAACGAACATCACCTGCCCGCCGCCGTCCAGATACTCCCGGATCAGGGTCAGCTCACCGTCGGTCAGGTCCTTGGACGCGCCGTAGCTGATGAGCAGGCTGCAGTCCTCGGGCACGCTGCCGGTGAGGAGCAGGCTGGTGCTGTCCAGGGTCAGGTTGGCCTTCTCAATGGCGTCGGTGACCTGGGCGGAGAGGGCGGTCTCGCCGTGGTTCTCCATGGCGTAGATTACCGTGTCGCTGTCGCCGGTCACATAGTCCACGGCGGAGGTCAGCTGTCCCTCGGCGTCAAACTCGGTCTCGTACACCTGTCCGTACATGTAGTAGTACATCTGGTCATAGACAATGATGTCGCCAAAGGAGATGGCTCTCGCCTTGCCCGTCTCCTCACACCGGACCACCAGAGAGTTGACCGCAGCGTTGTAGCTCTCAGCGGCGGAGGGATGGGCTACCGGGTCCACCTCGGTGACGGTGATATGGCTGGAGAGGGCGGCGTAGTTGTCCAGGAACTTTGCGATGCGTTCATCCACGTTGCTCTCCTCGGCCAGAACCACAATCTCCACGTCCTTATCCAGCCCGGCCAGAAGCTCCCTGGAAGTATCGGTAACGGTATAGAGCTGTTTGTCCGACAGGTCGAATTCCAGCAGATGGGTGGGCAGTTGGCCCACAATCAGGTTGATGAAAATTACAATGGCAGCCACGATAGCAGTGGTGGCTGCCAGGTAACCGCCCTGGCGGAGCCTGCGATGTGTCTTTTTCAAAGCGGCTACCCCCTCAGTTCCAGCGGCGCTTCTGGAGCGCCTGCACGGTCAGAAATACAAAGAGCCCGGCCAGGGTCAGGTAGAGCACCACGCCCCGCACGTCAAACACGCTGTAATAGGCGAAGTTGTACAGCACGGAGCTGAAGGAGAACAGTCCCAGCACATTGGATAGGACGTCGGGCAGGAACTGCATCAGGCTGTCCCACAGATAGAGGGTCAGCAGGGCGGCAAAAGTGCCCACAGCGGCGATGATCTGGCTCTCGGTCAGCGCGGAGATAAACATGCCCACCGCCACGAATACACATCCCATCAGAAAGAAGGCGAAGATGGACGCGTAGTCCGACATGAGCTGGGACGTGCCGTTGGCGGCGATGATGAGGGGACAGATGCAGGAGAGGAGCATGGGGATGGCCAGGATGGTTACCATGGCCAGGTACTTGCCCGCCACCACGCCGGACACGGACACCGGCGCGGTGAGCAGCAGCTGGTCGGTGCGGCTGCGCCGCTCCTCGGCCATGGAGCGCATGGTGAGCACGGGCACCGCCACCAGCAGCACCACCATCACGTTGACCAGGGTGGTGGAGAATCCGGGAGCTCCGTAGTACAGGTTGTTGGCCATGAAGTAGATGCCGATGAAGAACACCACCACAGCGATAAAGAGATATCCCGTCATGCTGGTGAAATAGGAGCGCAGCTCCCGCTTGTAGACAGCTCTCATTCCGCTTCATCCTCCTCTTCTCTGCCGGATACCGGCAGTTCCTCCCGGGCGCCGTCGTCGGCGGTGAGCTTGAGGAACACGTCCTCCAGGGTCATGCCGGCGCTGCGCAGGCCCAGCAGGGCCACGTTTTCCGCCGCGCAGGCCTGGAAAATCTTCTCCCGCAGGTCGCCCCTGCGGCTCTCCACCCGGAAGGTGCTCTCCCCCTCCGCCGCACCGGGCCGGTAGGATACGGCCCCCGCGCCGGGCACCCGCCGCAGCAGGTTTCTGCCCGCAGGCTCGTCCGCCTTCAGAGTAACCTCCAGTGCGGTGGTTCCGGCCAGCTGGCGCTCCAGCTCCTCGGTTGTGCCCGCGGCCACCATCTTCCCGTGGTGGATGATGAGAATCCGGTCGCACACCGCCTGGACCTCAGCCAGAATATGGGAGCTGAGAATTACTGTATGCTCTTTGGCCAGGGCCCGGATGAGGGCGCGGATTTCGATGATCTGCTTGGGGTCCAGGCCTACGGTGGGTTCGTCCAGAATGACAATCTCCGGGTTGCCCAGAAGGGCCTGGGCAATGCCCACCCGCTGCTTGTATCCCTTGGACAGGTTGCGGATGAGTCTGCCTGCCACGTCGGCGAGCATGGTGCGCTCCATAACCCGCTTCACCTCTCCGCTCCGGGCTCTGGCGGGTACCTTCTTCAGCTCGGCCGCAAAGAGCAGGTACTCGGTCACCGTCATGTCCACATACAGGGGCGGCTGCTCGGGCAGATAGCCGATGCGGCGGCGGGCCTTCTCCGGCTCGTCAGCCATGCTGTACCCGTCCACCAGCACCTCGCCCTCGGTGGGCCCCAGATAACCGGTCATAATGTTCATCGTGGTGGACTTTCCCGCGCCATTAGGACCCAGGAAGCCGTAGACCTGCCCCTGTTCCACAGTGAAGCTGAGGTGATCCACCGCCGTATGGCGGCCGTAGCGCTTCACCAGGTCGCGTACTTCTATCATGCCATATCCTCCTTTGCTCCGCCGCTCAGGGCGGCATTCATGCGGAGTAGAGCATACCAGTCCAAGCTGAAACCAGGCTGAAATACCGATGAACTTTTTGTTAAGAGTGCGCTCCCTTCTGTCCCGGCAACTGTCCCTCAGGCAGTAAACGGCAAGAGGCCGGATTCCTGAGAATCCGGCCTCTTGTCCGCTATATCTGCCTTTTCTGTGTTAGATGTGTTTTCCGGGTGTGACGCGGGCCTATTCCTCCACCGTCACCAGGTTGATGAGCACCTCTACCATTTTCTCCAGGCTCTCCACAGGGATATACTCATGGACGCCATGGAAGTTGACGCCGCCGGTGGACAGGTTGGGGCAGGGCAGGCCCATGTAGCTCAGCCGGGCGCCGTCGGTGCCGCCCCGGATGGGCACTACCTGGGGCGTGACCCCCGCCTTCTCCATGGCGGCCCGGGCCCGGAGAATGAGGTACATGTGGGGCTCAATCTGCTCCCGCATGTTGTAGTAGGAGTCCTTCAGATAGAGCTCCACAGTGCCCTTGCCGTACTTGCCGTCCAGATAGGCGGCCACCCGGCCCAGATACTGCTTCCGCTCCTCGAATTTCTCCCGGTCGTGGTCCCGGATGATAAAGTGGAGCTCCGCCTCAGTCTCGTCGCCCTTCATGGCGTGGAGGTGGTAGAAGCCCTCATAGCCCTCGGTGTGGGCCGGGGTCTCGGCGGGGGGCATCATGTTCATGAACTCAATGGCCATCAGCAGGGCGTTCTTCATCTTGTTCTTGGCGGAGCCGGGGTGGATGTTCACGCCGTGGAAATACACACCCGCGTTAGCGGCATTGAAGTTCTCGTACTCAATCTCCCCCAGCTCGCCGCCGTCCACCGTGTAGGCTACGGCCGCGCCGAAGCCCTCCACGTCAAAGTGGTCGGCCCCATGGCCCACCTCCTCGTCGGGGGTAATGCCCACGGCAATGCGGCCGTGCTTCACCTCAGGGTGGGCCGCCAGGTACTCCACGGCGGTGAGAATCTCCGCCACGCCCGCCTTGTCGTCAGCACCCAGGAGGGTGGTGCCGTCGGTGACGATAAGCCGCTGGCCCTTGTACCGGGCCAGGCTCTCAAACTCCGCCTCCCGCGTTACAATGCCCTTTTCCTCGTTGAGGACAATGTCGCCCCCGTGGTACTCCACGATGCGGGGCTTCACCCCGGCGCCGGAGGCGTCGGGCGAGGTGTCCATGTGGGCGATGAGGCCCACACAGGGCACGCCTTCGCATCCGGGGGTGGCGGGCAGCCAGGCATACACATAGCCGTTGTCGTCCATGTGGGCGTTCTGGAGCCCCATCTGGGACAGTTCGGCGGCCAGAGTCTCTCCCAGAATTTTCTGTTTTTCCGTGGAGGGCACGGTATCGCTGTTTTCGTCAGACTGGGTATCATAGGCTACATAACGGAGAAACCGCTCTGCTACACTCATGTTCAGGCTTCCTTTCTGCATCCGGGCGTCCCGGCGGGACAACAGGCCCGGGTTGTATATTGACGAACGTTCCCGTTCAGGATAGACTGGTATCAGGACCATATCTCTCTCCCGCCCGCCTGTTCTCCGGCGGGATACACAGGGGTAATTTTATTTTATCACATGAGGAGTGAATTTTCTATGGCGAATCTGCGGGAATTTACCTACCCCTCCAGCGACGGCATCCACCAGGTACACGCCGCCGAGTGGACACCGGAAAACGGCGGCCCCCGGGCGGTACTCCAGCTGGTTCACGGCATCTCGGAATATATCCTGCGGTACGACGGTTTTGCCCGCTTTCTGGCCGATCACGGCTTTGTCGTGGTGGGAAACGACCATTTGGGTCATGGCGGCACCGCTTCCGGCCCTGAGGAGTACGGCTTCCTGGCTGAGCGCAACGGCTGGACCCACATTACCGACGATGTGCGCATGCTGCGGGTGCTGACCGGCGAACGGTACGGCGGCCTTCCCTACTTCCTGCTGGGCCACTCCATGGGCTCCTTTGTGGCCCGCACCTACCTGATCCGCTGGCCGGGCACGCTGGACGGCTGCATCCTCTCGGGCACCGGCCAGGAGTCCGCCGCCACGGTCTCCTTCGGTAAGGCGGTGCTGGCCATGTTCGGCGCTATCCGCGGCTATCACATTCCCTGCAAGTTCTTCAACGACCTGTCTCTGGGGGTGTATAACAAAAAATTCGCCCCCAACCGCACCGGCGCGGACTGGATCTCCCGGGACAACGATGTGGTGGACGCCTATGTGGCCGATCCGCTGTGCTCCTTCCTGCCTACGGCCGGCATGAGCCGGGACATGATGGAGGGCCTCCAGTTCATTGCCGACCCAAACAACCTGGCCAAAATGGACCCGGAGACCCCCATCTACCTCTTCTCCGGCGACCAGGACCCGGTGGGCGCCATGGGCGAGGGCGTGCGGAAGGTATACGGCTTCTTCCAGGACGCCGGGGTCAGGGACGTGACCATGAAGCTCTACCCCGGCGGGCGGCACGAGATGCTCAACGAGATCAACCGGGATGAGGTATATCAGGACGTGCTCACCTGGCTGGAAAACCATATGGCAAAGGAATAGACGGAACCGGCGCGCCGCCTGAATGGGCAGCGCGCCGGTATTTTCTGCATTCTCATCCAAACACAGCCTTAAAAAGTCCATCCTGCTCGGGAAAGTGGACCACATAGCCCACGGCCAGGGTTCCGCCCGTGGCGTCAATGACCCGGCGGGCTCCCTCCTCGCCGAAGGCGCCGCACAGTTCAATGCAGGCCACGCCCTCCGCCTGGAGGGCACGGGCAATCCCACAGGCCTCCTCCACGCTGCTCACGCCAATGATTCGGGTGGCTCCGTTCTGAATCTCCGCCCTGTCCGTCCTGCTGTCGTAGCTCCCCATGACAAGAAACGCATATTTCATGTTTTTCCTCCTGTCGTCTGTTGCTTCTCCACTTCCACGTCCAAAATATTCACTTCCAGGCCTTTTTTCATGGCGTAAGCCAGGGTGTACATGGTGCCGCCCAGCACGCCGCCGTACACGGCGATGATCATGGCCGACCGGTCCACCATGTACCGGTCCCGCCGGAGCATGCAGCCCTTGTCATAGTGGTGCTGGACCATGGTCTCGTAGTCGCACTGGGCCACCAGACTGAAATACCGGTTCCGGTCCCGCTCCTTCCAGCGGGCGGCCTGCTCTTCACAGGGCAGGGCGGCCTCCACCGTGACGCCGGGCCGCCGCTCCCGCAGGGACAGGACCGCCTCGCAGAAATAGAAGTCCGCACCCCGGGCCATTCCGCAGATAAAGTGGCGCATACCCTTATCGTAGGCCTCCTCCACAGCGGCGGTCAGCCGCTCCTTCAGCGCCACGCAGCGGGGATCCTTCTCGTCATCCCGCCAGGGCAGCTTGTCGGGCCGGTGACCCGTAAAACAACAGGTGGTCTCTCGTTCCATGGCACTCCCCTCACTGGCTCTCTCGTTTTCATCGTGTCCATTCTAGTATATCCCGCGTCCCAAGTCAACGCCATATTCGAACACCAGTGCGAAAAAATTTTTTAAAAAGGGGTTGCAATCTTTTCCGTGCACGCTATAATAGCATTAGGACAACTGAACAGAGAATGTCTTCAGGGCAGGGTGAAAATCCCGATCGGCGGTATAGTCCGCGACCCGCAGCAGTGCGGCTGACCCGGTGTAACTCCGGGACCGACAGTGACGCGCAAGGCTCCAACGCGCGAAGTCTGGATGGAAGAAGATGTGTTAATGCGATGGATGCACCTCCCTTCTCGATTGTATTTAACACCTGAAAGGCATTGCTTTTCAGGTGTTACTTTGCTTTCAGGAGTGTTTTTCTATGCCCGTTATGTCCTCTTCCCTCCCCTCCTCCGGCTCCAAGCGGCTGGACGTGCGCACCGTCGTCTGCACCGGTATGCTGTGTGCCATCTCCTATGTGGTCATGTTCATCTCCAAGACCATCTTCGCTCCCCTCACCGTGGCCGGGTTCCTCACCTTCGATATGAAGGACGTGATCATCGCCATCGGCGGCTTTCTGTACGGCCCTCTCAACGCCCTGTGTATCTCCCTGGTCACCTCTGTTATTGAAATGTTCACTGTCAGCGAGACCGGCCCCATCGGCCTGCTGATGAACGTGCTGTCCACCATTGCCTTTGCCTGCCCCGCCGCCTTCATCTACAAGCGCCGCCAGAAGCTCTCCGGCGCCGTGGCGGGCCTGCTTGCGGGCGGCGTTATGATGACCGGCGTCATGCTGCTGTGGAACTACCTCATCACTCCGCTGTACATGAATGTCCCCCGGGATGTGGTAGTGGCCATGCTGCCCACAGCCTTTCTCCCCTTTAACCTGGTCAAGGCCCTGATGAACGGCGCACTCACCATGCTGATCTACAAGCCCGTGGTCACCGCCCTGCGGAAGGCCCGCCTGGTCCCCGAGCACGAGAGCTCCAGTCAGGCGGCCCACAAGCGCAACACCATCGGCGTTACCATTGTGGCTGTTATCCTGCTGGCCACCGCCGTACTGCTGGGCCTGGTCCTGGCTGATATCATCTGAGTGTTCTTCCCTGCCGCTGCCCCGCCCGGTCTTTTCTCCGGGCGGGGCATTTTTATTGTTAAATTATAGAACATAAGTTTGACTTTTCCCATCCCGGATATTATACTGTTGTTGAACAATGCGTCACGAAAAAGGAGGGCGGCACGCTATGGACCGGACCATACTCCACTGTGACCTCAACAGCTTCTACGCCTCGGTGGAGCTGCTCTCCCTGCCTGAGCTTCGGGAGAGCGGGAAGCCGGTGGCCGTATGCGGCGACCCTGACTCCCGCCACGGCATTGTCCTGGCCAAGAACGAGCCCGCCAAGGCCATGGGGGTCAAAACTGCCGAGACCATCTGGCAGGCCCGGCGGAAGTGTCCCGATCTGGTGCTCCTCCCCGCCCACCGGGATCAGTACCGGAAGTACTCCCGCATTGTCAACGCCATCTACGACCGGTTCACCGACCTGGTGGAGCCCTTCTCCATTGACGAGAGCTGGCTGGACATCACCGGCTCCATGCACCTGTGGGGCGGAGACGGCAAGGCCATTGCCGACCGTATCCGGGAGACGGTGAAGGCGGAGACCGGTTTAACCGTGTCGGTGGGGGTGTCCTTCAATAAGGTCTTTGCCAAGATGGGCAGCGACTACAAAAAGCCGGACGCCACCACGGTGATTACCCGGGAAAACTTCCGCCAGCTCCTCTGGCCCCTGCCGGTGACCGACCTGCTCTTTGTGGGCGGCGCGGCGGCCAAGGTGCTCCGCAGCTACGGCGTCCAGACCATCGGGGACCTGGCCCGGTTTGACCCCCAGGCCCTGGTGTCCATTCTGGGCAAGCAGGGCGCCGCCCTCCACAGCTACGCCGCCGGAACGGAGCACGATCCGGTGGTTCCCGCCCGGGACCTGCCGCCCCCCAAGTCAGTGGGCAGCGGCCTCACTTTCCGGCGCAACCTGCTGGGCCTGGAGGATGTGCGCACCGGGCTCTCCGCCCTGTCCGACGAGGTGGCCGCCCGGCTGCGGCGGCACGGCCTCAAGTGCACCACCGTGCAGGTCACCATCCGGGACCCCAGCTTTCGGGACATCTGCCGCCAGAAGCGGCTCCCCGCCCCCACCTATGTGTCCCGGGACATTGCCGACGCCGCGCTGGAGCTGCTGCTCTCCGCCTGGAACCTGAAGCTGCCTATCCGGGCCCTCACCGTCACCGGCCAGAACCTGGTGGACGAGGATGATGCCGGAGAGCAGCTGGATCTCTTTGCCGCCGGCGCCGCCCCCCACCGGGACAAGCTGGAGCGGCTGGAACGGGCCATGGACAAGATTCGGGACAAGTACGGCGGCGGAGCCATCACCTTTGCCTCCGCCGTCCGGGGTGAACAAGGCGGCACACAGCGCCAGGACGACGTACCCCCGGTGGACTGAGCAGAAAAAATCCCGTCTGTACAGCTGTACAGACGGGATTTTCTTTTTACTTCACGGTGATCAGCTCATAAGAGCGGGTGCCCAGGCCGATTTTCTCAGCGTGCTCCAGGCAAGCCCTCCACTCGGAGTCAGGCTCCAGGTTCTTGAAGTGGTCGTGGTGGTCGCAGAAGCCGGGGGCGTGCATCTTCTCGTCCAGCTCAGAGCCGGGCAGGGGCTCCTGCCGCAGGCAGGCGTCAGCGCAGGCCTGGTCCAGGGCCACCGGGTCAAAGGAGGCAAACATGCCCAGGTCGGGCAGCACGGGCACATCGTTGCCGCCGTAACAGTCGCACAGTGGGGACACATCGATGACCAGGCTGATATGGAAGCTGGGCCGGCCGTCCACCACCGCCTTGGCGTACTCGGCCATCTTGCAGTCCAGGATGGTATTGGTATTGCTCTCCGGGTTGGAGATGGCGTCGAAGTTGCAGGCGCCCAGGCAGCGGCCGCAGCCCACGCAGCGGTCGTGGTCGATGCGGGCCTTGCCGCCGGCGCCGTCAAAGAAGATGGCGTCCTGGCCGCAGCTCTTGGCGCAGGCGTGGCACCTGCGGCACTTGTCCTCGTCCACCACCGGCTTGCCGGCGTTGTGCTGCTCCATTTTGCCTGCACGGCTGCCGCAGCCCATGCCGATATTCTTCAGCGCGCCGCCAAAGCCGGTGGCCTCGTGGCCCTTGAAGTGGCTCAGGCTGATGAATACATCCGCGTCCATAATGGCGCGGCCAATCTTGGCCTCCTTCACATACTCGCCGCCCACCACGGGGACGGCCACGTCGTCAGTGCCCTTCACGCCGTCGCCGATGATGACATGGCAGCCGGTGGTGAAGGGGCTGAAGCCGTTGGTATAGGCGGCGTTCAGGTGGTCGTAGGCGTTCTTCCGCAGGCCGGGATACAGAGTGTTGCAGTCGGTGAGAAAGGGCATGCCGCCCAGCTCCTTCACCACGTCGGCCACCACCTTGGCCCAGTTGGGCCGCAGATACGCCATGTTGCCCGGCTCACCAAAGTGCATCTTGATGGCCACCAGCTTCTTCTCAAAGTCGATGTCCCCAATGCCGGCAGTGCGGATCAGCCTTTCCAGCTTGGCCAGCTGATTCTGGCCGGGCTTCGTGCGCATGGTGGTGAAATATACTTTTGCCTTCTCCATCACAATCTCTCCTTTGTATGCTCTCAGGTTTTGGGGCGCTCCGTTTCCCGCTCAGCGCCGGCCGCTTCATGTTTATACGCCTTCTAATGGGACGGAGGAGACAGGGCCGCCCCCGTCTCCTCCGTATGGCTCGGATTTAGAACGGCAGGTTCAGTCCGCCGGTAATCTGACGCATATTGTTTGCCATGTCGGTCTCCGCGCTGCGGAGGGCCTCGTTCACGGCGGCCACAATCATGTCCTGGAGCATCTCCACGTCCTCCGGGTCCACCGCCTCGGGGTCAATGGTCAGAGACACCAGCTCCCGCTTGCCGGTGACTGTGGCGGAAACCACGCCGCCGCCGGCCTGGGCGCTGTACTCCTTGGCCTCCAGCTCAGCCTGCATCTTCTGCATGTTCTCCTGCATCTTCTGGGCCTGCTTGATCATATTCATATTGATGCCGCCGCCCATTCCGCCCATTCCGGGGCGTCCAAAGCCTTTCGCCATGGTTCATTCTCCTTTCAGCCCGCCCTCCGGGACGGAATCTGTTATTTGATGATGATATTGTCAAACTGCTGCCCAAAGGCCAGCAGGTCGTCCAGCTTATCGTGGTCCGGAGCAGATTGCGCCGGGGCCGGGCTCAGCGGAGGGGCCTGTCCCACCGTCACGGTCACCCGCATCTGGCATCCCAGCCGTGCCGAAGCCGCCTGTGCCACCACACTCAGAATGCCCGGCTTGTTGATCATGGACCGGGTAAAGTCGCTCTCCGCGTACAGAGTGAGCATGTTTCCTTCCGCCCTGCCCTGCACCATGGACGGGTTGGCCAAAAAGGTATACTCCCCCATCGGGATGCGGCCCTTCAAGGAGGCTGCCAGTTCAGGCCAGAAATCGCCCGTCGGGGCGGCCTGATGGACTGCCGGGGCTTCCTGCACCGTGCCGCCCCTGGCCTGTCCGCTCTGCTGCGGCGCCGGCCGAGAATCCGCCGGATGGGCCGGCTCCGCCGTCTGCCGGGGCTGGGCCGCCGGCCTGACAGGCACCGTCTCATCCGCAGGGTTCACCCGCTCTCCCGGCTCATCGGGCAGGGGCGGACGCTCTTCCTCCCAGGGTGGACGGTCCTCACTCCGGGCGGGCGCCGTCTGTCTCAGCTCCCGCTGCGCCGCTGGAGCGGGAGCCTGATGCACCGGTTGTGCCGGTGAGCTCTGAACTTGCCGGACAGAGACGTCTCCCCCTGCCAGCTGCTCCTCCAGACGGGTCAGCCGGGCATTCAGCCCCGCCGGGCTGGGGTCCAGGGTCTCGTCGCACAAACGGATCAGGCACAGCTCCGCGTCAGTCCGCCGGTTGCCGCTGCGGGACAGGTCGGCGCTGGTGGCCTGGAGCTGAGTCAAAACCTGAGCCAATCGGGCCGGGGTAAACAGCTGGTCCAGGCCGCGGAGGGTGGCCTCGTCATATCCTCCCGTCAGCAGGGCGGCGCCGCTCTGAGGGGCGGTCTTGCGGATCAGCAGGTCCCGGGCCAGAGCGGACAGCTCATTCAGCAGGCTGCCCACGTCTTTTCCGGCTCCATACAGCCGGGCCATGGTCTCCAGCGCCCCGGCAGTCTCCCCTCTGGCAATCTGCTCCATCAGGGCGGCGGTTTCCAGGTTGCCCGCCAGGCCCAGCGCAGAGAGCACCTCCGCCTCGCCGATGGTGCCCGAGGGGTTGACGCATTGGTCCAGCAGGGACAGGGCGTCCCGCAGGCCGCCGTCCGCCAGCCGGGCCAGCAGGGCGGCGCCCTCTGCCGTGAGGTTGATACCCTCCTGCTCCGCCACATAGTTCAGCCGCCGGGCGATATCTCCAGGCAGAATCCGCTTGAAGGCAAACTGCTGGCACCGGGACTTGATGGTGGCCGGCACCTTGTGCAGCTCAGTGGTGGCCAGGATGAACATCAGATGCTCCGGCGGCTCCTCCAGAATTTTCAAGAGTGCATTAAATGCGGCGGTGGAGAGCATATGGACCTCATCCACAATATATACCCGCTTGCGGACCGCTGCGGGGGTGTATACCGCCTCGTCCCGCAGGGCGCGGACCTGGTCTACGCCGTTGTTGGAGGCGGCATCCAGTTCCAGTACGTCCAGAATGGAACCGTTCTCAATGCCCAGGCAGGAGGCGCACTGGTTGCAGGGGTTGCCGTCCACCGGGTGCTCGCAGTTGACCGCCCTGGCCAGGATTTTGGCGCAGGTGGTCTTTCCGGTCCCCCTGGTGCCGGTGAAGAGGTAGGCATGGGACAGCCGGCCTGTGGCCACCTGCCGTTTGAGGGTATCGGTAATATGGCTCTGGCCTACCACATCATCAAATGTCTTAGGCCGCCACTTGCGGTAGAGCGCCTGATACATGTTCCTCACACCCCTTCTGCTTTTTGGAGATAAAAAAAGAGAGCGAGCGAGCCAAGTCGCTTCGCTCTCCGCACTGCCTTCCACATCCGGCAAAAGGCAAGGCCGCACACCGGCCTTTGAAGTCTCTGCTATGCCCGTAACCCTTACAGCCAGCTCGGAAACGGGAATTCCGCGGCACACGAGGCATTCCGTTTAGTGCTGCTCGGTTCCCCGCCTGACACGGTTCGCGGGGCCCCGTTGCGCGGGACCGATTCCTCATCGCCGCTTATAAGGAGCAGACGGCACAGCAGAGATCCGGGGGCCGGGATTCATCCCCGCTGTAGCGGATTGCGGGTACAGGGCACCGCTATCTCCCCGACTAGTGCGGCCTTGCCTCAGGCCGGACGGAGGCCGTCTGGTCATCGGAAGGCTGATACCGATTTATCATACATCATTTTTCTCTATTTATCAATATCTGTGCTTCAAGTTTTTTGATTTGACAGAAAAAATTTTTCTTGCATTTTGTAAAAACCATGCTATAATAATATGCGTGTCTGTCAAAGCTTCTTTTCGGCAGGTTCTTTGATGAAGATTGGTATGTTCTGCGTCTGTATGGACGCAGAACCCATAATTCTCGTTTTTCATTGACCGTTTGTCTTTTGGAGCCTTCCGCTTAGAGATTGACATCTTAAAAATCCGCTTTTTCATAACCTTTTTGATTGAAAAACAGCCAATATGGGCCTATAGCTCAGCTGGGAGAGCGTACGGTTCGCATCCGTAAGGTCGTCGGTTCGATCCCGATTAGGTCCACCAAAAATGGAAATCGCCGTGGTTTTTACCACGGCGATTTTTCCGTTGCTTAAAGAACCACTGGGTCTGCCAGTGGATAAAGAGCTTATAGCTATGGACAAAAAAAGGACTCCCCGATAGA
>NZ_CALXGI010000015.1 GCF_944387805.1 uncultured Pseudoflavonifractor sp.
CAGGAGGCGCCCAGCTTCTTCTGCTGCTCCACGATGCGGCCCCCGTACTTGTTCTTCCAGTCCCACACCCGCTCCAGAAACTTGTCCCGGCCCAGGTCGTAGCGGGTCAGGCCCTCGTTCTTGCGCAGCTCCTCCTCCACCTTAATCTGGGTGGCGATGCCGGCGTGGTCGGTGCCGGGAACCCACAGGGCGGCGTAGCCCTCCATCCGCTTGAAGCGGATGAGGATGTCCTGAAGCGTGGAGTCCATGGCGTGGCCCATGTGGAGCTGGCCGGTGACGTTGGGGGGCGGCATGACGATGGTGAAGGGCTTCTTGTCCGGGTCCCGATGGCCCACAAAACAGCCGTTCTTCTCCCACATCTCATAAATGCGGCCCTCCACCTCCTGGGGTTCGTAGACCTTGGGAAGTTCTTTGTTCATTCTTTTTAACACTCCTTTTCGGGGCAACAAACTTTATGCGCAACAAAAAAGTCCGCCCCAAGCCTTTTGCTCAGGACGAACCGATGCAGTCCGTGGTACCACCTGAATTTTCTCCCGGGGGAGAACACTCATTGTCTCGGTAACGGGAGAACCCGCCGCCCCCTACTTGCTTCAGGCGCGGAGCTCCGGGACCACCTTCCGCATTCCCAACGGAGAGCCTTGCACCGGCCGGCTCCTCTCTGCACCCTGGAAAATGCGTACTCCTTCCCTTCGCGGCTTTTTTACTATGAACGTTCTCTAGTATATGCATTTCCCGGAACATTGTCAAGGAGAACAAATGGTTTCCCCGCTTTTTCGCCGCCGGAAATCCCCGGAACTTCTCAAGCGTCTGTGCGTCTAAAAGGTACGCAGCACCACAGGAACGGAGGCTGACACGATGAAAAAATCTGCTCTGTTGGGCCTGGCCCTGGCGCTGGCCCTGCTTCCGGCCGGCTGCGGACAGGACGCCGCTGCGCCGTCCGCCGAAAGTCCCGGCCCCTCCTATGCGGAGGTGCAGGATACCGCTCCACCTTCTTCCGAAATTCTCTCCTTCTCCTACGCCCAGGTACAGGCTGCCTATGAGGAAAACGCTCCGGGCGTTCTCCGGGACGGCTTTCAAAACACCTCTCCCCTCGCAGTCGGCAGCGCGGAGGAGGCCGTTCAGCGGGCCGCGGCGGAGTGTACCATTCCCTATGACTCCGTCACCTGCCGCTACGACAGCGAGGCCGGCATGTGGGACGTCTGCTTCTTTACGGCGGGGGGTCCTGGGGGCTGTCAGGACGTGTATCTCAGCGGCAGCGGCGTCACCTGCCTGATTGTGTACGGCGAATAAGCCCCGACCCGCTTCCCCAAAAAGTTCCATTCAGCTGTTGCGTTTTTCCCGCTGGTCCTGTATAATATTTTCCGATATTTTTGCCCCTGTCTTTCGGGGCTGTATGCGGAGGCATTTTTTCATGACCATTGATTACAGAACCAGAGGCGTCTGCTCCACCCGGATGGTAATCGACGTGGAGGACGACACGGTCAAGTCCGTGAAGATTTTCAACGGCTGCGACGGCAACCTCCAGGGCATCTCCCGTCTGGTGGAGGGCATGAAGGTTACCGACGCCATCTCCAAATTAGAGGGCATCCGCTGCGGCGGCAAGTCCACCTCCTGCCCCGACCAGCTGGCCCAGGCCCTCAAGCAGGCAGTCAAGGCCTGAACTCAGTATATACCAAGGAGCGGTCCCAACGGCCTTCCCGCCGGTGGGGCCGCTTTCTGTGAGGAGAGATCTCCATGGCTTCGTCCATTTTTTCCTTTGTCAAGCGGGAAGCGGTGGGCTGCATCGCCCTGCTGTGCGCCCTGGTCTCCATGATTTTCGTCCCGCCCTCGGCAGCCTACCTGGGGTACATCGACTTCCGGGTGTTGGCGCTGCTGTTCTGCCTGATGGCGGTGGTGGCCGGGCTCCAGGACTGCGGCCTTTTCGCCGTGCTGGCCCAGAAGCTGCTCGCCGGCAGGCGGCGGATGCGGTTTATCTCCCTGGTACTGGTGCTTCTTCCCTTCTTCACCTCCATGCTCATCACCAACGACGTGTCCCTCATCACCTTTGTCCCCTTCACCCTGCTGGTGCTGGGGCTGGTGGGACGGCTGGAGCGGGCATTGTACTTGGTGGTGCTCCAGACCCTGGCCGCCAACCTGGGCAGCATGGCCACCCCGGTGGGCAACCCTCAGAACCTGTACCTCTACTCCGCCTTCGGCATCCCCGCCGGGGAATTCTTCGCCGTCATGGTCCCTCTGACCCTGGTGAGCCTGGTGGGGCTGTCCGTGGCCGCCCTGTGCGTCAAGCCGGAGAGCATTGAGGTCCGTTTCCCCGAGAAGCAGACCATCCGGCGGCCCCGGCAGCTGTGGCTGATGGCGGTCCTCTTCCTGCTGTGCCTGCTGTCCGTGTTCCACGTGCTCCACTACGCCGTGCTGCTGGCCATCGTGGCGGTGTGTCTGCTCCTCTTCGCCCGGCACCTCTTCCCCCGCGTGGACTACGGGCTGCTCTTCACCTTCGTCTGCTTCTTCATCTTTGCAGGCAACATCGGCAATATCCCGGCGGTGAAGGACTTCCTCTCCGCCGTCATGGCGGAGAACACCTTCCTCACCTCCCTGTGCGCCAGCCAGATCATCAGCAATGTGCCCGCGGCGGTGCTCCTCTCCGGCTTCACCCAGGACTGGAAGGGCCTGCTGCTGGGCACCGACGTGGGCGGCCTGGGCACCCTCATCGCCTCCCTGGCCAGCCTCATCTCCTTCCGGCTGTACCTCAAGTCCCCCGGCGCCAGGCCCCTGCGGTACCTGGGTGTGTTCACTCTGGCCAACCTGGCGGGGCTGGCAATTCTGATTGCCGTGTCCCTGGTCTTTCTGCTTTAACAAAAACGGCTCACACCGAAGTGTGAGCCGTTTTTCTTATGCTTGTTCAGGAGAGCAGGATGCGGTCGTTATCCAGGCCCTTGCCCACGTTCTCCCGGAAGCGGCGGAGCAGGTCGTCCACAGTCATGCCCCTGCGCTCCTCCCCCTTCACGTCCAGCACGATGCGTCCCGAATCCATCATCAGGGTCCGGTTGCCCAGCTCCAGGGCCTGGTGCATGTTGTGGGTAATCATCAGGCAGGTCAGGTGGTCCCGCTCCACAATCTCCCGGGTCAGACGGAGCACCTTCTCCGCCGTGGCCGGGTCAAGGGCGGCGGTGTGCTCGTCCAGCAGCAGCAGCTTGGGGGGCACCATGGTGGCCATCAGCAGGGTGAGGGCCTGGCGCTGGCCGCCCGAGAGCAGTCCCACCGGCTGCTTCATCCGGTCCTCCAGCCCCATGTCCAGCCGGGAGAGCTGTTCCCGGAACAGCTCCTTGTCCTTCCGGCTCACCCGGCTGAAATAGGCCCGCTGGCTCCTGCCCGCCCGCAGGTAGGCCAGGGCCATGTTCTCCTCAATGGTCATGTGGGGCGCGGTGCCCCGCATGGGGTCCTGAAACAGGCGGCCCAGCTCCCGGCTGCGGCGGTAGCCGGGCAGATAGGTGATGTCCTTCCCGTCCAGGGTGATGTACCCCTCGTCGGGGAAGAAGTCGCCGGCGATGGCGTTGAACATGGTGGACTTGCCCGCGCCGTTGGAGCCCACGATGGCGGCGAAATCCCCCGCCTCCAGCTTCAGCGACAGATGGTTCAGTGCCTTCTTCTCGTTGACAGTGCCCGGGTTGAAGGTCATAGACAGGTTATTCAGCTCCAGCATGTCAGCGCGCCCCCTTTCTCTCCGCCATGGCGCGGCGCTTTCTGTTCTGAAGGGCGGCCCAGCTCTTCAGGGCGGGGGTGGCGATGGCCAGGGCCACCACAATGGCGGTGACCAGCTTGAGGCAGTCGACGGGCACCACCTTGGTATAGAGCACGATGGCATAGATAAAACGGTAGAGAATGCTGCCCAGAATCACGGCAATTGCCCCGCGGAACATGGCACCACGGCCCACGATGGTCTCACCGATGATGAGGCAGGCCAGACCGATGACCACGATGCCGGTGCCGCCGTTGATGTCGGCGGTCTTCTGGGCCTGACCCACCACCGCGCCGGACAGGCCGGTGAGGGCGTTGGCCAGGCACAGCCCCGTGGTGATGGTGAAGGTGGGGTTGATGGAGGAGGCCCGCACCATGTCCCGGTTGTCTCCTGTGGCCCGGATGGACAGGCCCAGCCGGGTGTTCAGGAAGAGCACCAGCAGCACACCCATGAGTACCGTGATGCCGCCGGAGAGGATGATGGCGTACCAGTCGCCGCCGATGCCGGTGGAGCGGAAGAGGGTGAAGATGGTATCCTGCTTGAGCAGGCTCTGGTTGGCCTTCCAGCCCATGGCCATCAGGTTGATGGTGTACAGGCCCGTGTTGGTGATGATGCCCGCCAGGATGGAGGGCACCCCCAGCTTGGTCTGGAGGAAGGCGGTGACAAATCCGGCGCAGGCACCTGCCAGCATGGCGGCGGGGATGGCCAGGAAGGGGTGGCCGGCGGCGGTGAGGGTGACCGACACGGCACAGCCCAGCACAAAGCAGCCGTCGGTGGTCATATCGGCGATATCCAGCACCCGGTAGCTGAGGAACAGGGCCATGGCCACCAGGGCATACTGAAAGCCCAGCTCCAGGGCCGTTTGCGCAACGTAGAGCACAGGGAATCCGCTCCTTTCCAAAGGCAAGGCCATCCCCCAGCCTCAGCCGGGGGACAGCCTGTGTGAGATTAATTTAGTCCTGGGTGGTGGTGACCGTGGTGACCTGGCCCATGCTGTCGAACACGGAGTAGTCAATGCCCATGGCCTCAGCGGTCTCGGAGTTGACGGTGATGATGCCGCCGGAGACCTGGTAGCACTCCTCCATGGCGTCCATGCCCTCGGTGATGGCCTTGTAGGCCAGGTCGGCAGTCTGAGCGCCCAGGTCGGTGTAGTTCACGCCGCAGGTGGCGAAGGCGCCGTTGCGGACAAAGGAGTCGGCGCCGGTGTAGTGGGGGATGCCGGCCTCGATAAAGTCCTCATAGATAGCCAGCTCGGCGGACATAATCACATTGTCGGTGGGGGTGAACACCGCGTCCACGCCGTCGGCGATAAGGGTGCTGGCGGCGGTGATGACCTCGTCGTTGGTGTTGGCGGTGGCCTCCTCATAGGCGATGCCCTTGCCGTCCAGATACGCTTTGGCCTCGGCGATGGGCACCTGGGAGTTGGGCTCGGACAGGGAGTAGAGCAGGCCAACCTTGTCCACGTCCGGGTTCTGGGCCAGCATCATGTCCAGAATCAGGTTGGTGTCCAGGGCGTCGCTGGTGCCGGTGACATAGTCGATGCCGGTCAGGTCGGCTGTTTCAGGATAGGAGATGGCGGCGAAGACCACCGGGGTCTGGGTCTCCTCGGCGCACACGGCCATGACCTGGGCGGCGGTGGTGGCGATGGGGATGATGACGTCCACGCCGTCGGCAACAGCCTGGTCACCCAGCTGCCGCAGCACGCTCTGGTCGTTCTGGCCGGAGGACACCTGGTAGTTGATGGTCACGCCCTGCTCGGCGGCAATCTCGTCCAGCCGGGCGGTGATGGCGTTGGCGATCTCGTCCAGGGAGGCGTGGTCCATCTGCTTGACCACAGCCACGTTATAGGTGGTGTCGCCGGACTGCTGCTGGGTGTTCTCCGCTCCGCCGGTGTCGCCGCCGGTCGACTGCGTGCAGGCGGTGAGGGAGAGGGTCATGGCGGTTGCGGCGGTCAGGGCGGCGATGGACTTCAGATTCAGCTTCTTCATGGTAGTTCCTCCAAATTCTCGTCCCCGGCGGTCTCTGCCCCGGTGGACTGTAATGTGTTTGGATGGTTGATGGAGGGGCCGTCTGCCAAGCGGCCTTGATTTGAGAAACAAAAAAAGCCTTTGTCCCCACATGGGACAAAAGCTTCTGCTTCTGCGATACCACCCAAATTGACGCTTGCGCGTCCGCTCGCTTCGCGCACCATCATGCGCGCCCGATGGGTAACGGGTGGGAGCCCGTCGGCATCTACTTGGGTTTCCCCGTTCAAGCCGCCCTCCGGAGTCCATTCACGCGCCCGCCTCAGATCCCGCTCACACTGTCCGGGAATCGCTTTGCATCAGCCGCAGCGGCTACTACTCTCCGTCATAGGTTTGCTTTATTGCTTTGTTGTATTGCATTATACGCAGGCAGCGGACATTTGTCAACCCCCTGTTTTCTTTTTTTCGGCGGCCAACCAATGAGCGCCCTGCCGGCAGGGCGCTCATTGCATTATTCCGCGTGGACCTTCCGCCCCTTCTCCCGACGCAGGAAGGAGAACTTGGTCTCCGAGCAGATGACTGCCACAAAGATGAGCACAAAGCCCAGCACCATCAGGGGCGTGGGGCGCTCGTGGGCAAAAAGGATGGAGAACACCACGCCGAAGGGGGCCTCCAGGGACAGAAGCACCGCCGCCGTGGCGGGGGCAGTGTACTTCTGTCCGATGTTCTGGAACAGCAGGGCCCCACAGGAGGCGAAGATCACCAGGTAGGCCAGGGAGAGAACCAGGCCGCCGTCCATAGCTTCCACAGGCAGAACAGGCCGGGTCGCCAGCACCCCCAGCCAGGAAAAAACGGCAAAGGAGGCAAACTGGATGGCGGTGAGGAGGAAGATGTCCCGGCCCTCGGAAAAGCGGGACACGGCCACGATGTGGGCCGCGAAGAAGAAGCCGCCCACCAGGGTCAGGCCGTCGCCGATGCTGATGGCGGCGGCGTTATCGCCGGTAACTGACACCAGCCCGATGCCCGCGACGCACAGCACGGCGGCGGCAATGTTGTACCGGTCGGGCCGCTGCCGGGCCACCGCCCAGTACAGGAAGGGCACAATGACGCAGTAGACGGCGGTGAGAAAGGCGTTCTTGCCCGGCGTGGTGTGCTCCAGGCCAAAAGTCTGGAAGGCATAGGCCAGGAAGAGAAAAAAGCCCATAATACCGCCGCCGATAAAGTACTGCCTGTCCACCAGCTTCCACCGCTTCCAGAACACCAGCCCCAGCACCACGGCTGAGGCCGTGAACCGGATGGCCAGCAGCCAGAAGGTGGGCAGCACGTCCACGCTGCTCTTCATGACCACAAACGAGCTGCCCCAGATGATGGTAGCCAGAATGATGAGAGGTGTTGACAGCCGGGCCAGCGCCCGGTCCCTGTTCTGTTCCTGCACGGTTGCCCCGCTCCTTTGGTTGTGATAAAATGGTTGGGAATCTCACTTTGGAGGTCGCTATGAAACTCTTTGATTTTGACGGCACGCTGGTGGACTCCAACGGCGTCTGGGAGGAGATCGACGTCCGCTTTCTCCAGCGCCGGGGGCTGACCCCCACCCGGGAGTACTGTGAGACAGTGGGCCACTCCATCTTTCCCATCGCCGCCCAGTTCACCCGGGAGTACTATCATCTGGACATGGAGCCCCAGGCCATCATGGACGAGTGGCTCTCCATGGCCCGGGACGCCTATGAGCACCAGGTGCCCCTGAAGCCGGGGGCGGCGGAGTATCTGTCCCAGTGCGCCGCGGAGGGGACGCCCATGGCCCTCTTCACCGCCTGCGTACCCGAGCTGTGCCGGGCGGCCCTGGACCGCCACGGCCTGACGAAATACTTTTCCCGGGTAATCTACGTCCAGGAGATGGGGCTGGAGAAGCGCAACCCCGAATCCTTCCGGCTGGCTCTGGAGCAGCTGGGGGTGCCGGCCAGCGCCTGCACCATGTATGAGGACTCCCCCGGCGCCTGCGCGGCGGCCAAGACCGCCGGCCTGACGGTGGTGGGGGTGTACGACCGCTTCTACGCCGCCCATGAGGAGAAAATGCGGCGGCTCTGCGACCGTTATGTTTACAGCTTTACAGAGCTTTTAGGCTGATTTTCTCCCCATCCTCTGCACTCCATCTGTTGTATGGCGCGCACCCTTTACAGCGGGTGCGCGCCTTTTTGCGTTCTTTACAGCTTGGTCATGTGCTGGGAGGCCGACTTGAGCATCAGCTTTTTGGTGCCCACATTGTCAAAGGCAATCTCAACGAGGACATCGCCGCCCATAGGCATCAGGTTGACCACCATGCCCTTGCCGAAGGCCTTGTGCTGGACCATATCGCCCTTGTGGAAGTCGGCCAGGGCGGCGGCAGAACTGGCGCCGCCAATCCTGGGCTCCACCGCCGTCCCCTTGGGGTAGGTGGTGTAGCCGCCGCCGAGAGAGTACCCCCGCTCGGCGGGCTTGCGCCAGGCGGGCGTCTTCTTCTTGGGCGGCTCTCCGTCCTGGTGCTCCTCGGCCCGCTCGCTGCGGGGCAGACGGCCCGACTTCTCCACGTACTCCTCCGGGATTTCACCCAGGAAGCGGGAGGGCCGGTTGTTGTTGGTGCGGCCGAAGAGCATGCGCTGGGAGGCGCAGGTCATGTACAGCTTTTCCTTGGCCCGGGTCATGGCCACATAGCACAGGCGGCGCTCCTCCTCCATCTCCTCCGGCTCGCCGATGGCCCGGATGCCGGGGAAAATGCCCTCTTCCACGCCTACCACAAAGACCACCGGGAACTCCAGGCCCTTGGCCGAGTGCATGGTCATCATGACCACGCAGTCCTCCTCCGGGTTGTGGCTGTCCAAATCGGTATACAGGGCGATCTCGTCCAGGAAGCCGGACAGGCTGGGCTCGTCCGCGTTCTCCAGGTAGCCGTTGATGGAGGTCAGCAGCTCCTGCACGTTCTCCAGCCGGGTGCGGTCCTCAATGGTGTTCTTCTGCTCCAGCATGACGGCGTACCCGGTGCGGGCCACCAGCTCCTCATAGAAGGCGGGCAGCTCCATCTCGCCGGAGAGCCTGCGCAGTTCAGCAATCATGTCGGTGAAGGCGGCCAGCTTGGGCGCCGCCTTCTGCAGCTCCGGATAGACCCGGGCGTTGGAGATGATCTCCCACAGGGAGCGGCCCTCCTGGGCGGCGATGGTCTGGGCCCGCTCAATGGTAGTGGCGCCGATGCCCCGGGGCGGGTTGTTGATGATGCGCTGGAGACGCAGGTCGTCGCCGGGGTTGTTGATGACGCACAGGTAGGCCAGCATGTCCTTGACCTCGGCCCGGTCAAAGAAGCGGATACCGCCGATGATGCGGTAGGGGATGCCATTGCGCTTGAAGGCCTGCTCGATCTGGTTGGACTGGGCGTTCATCCGGTAGAGGACGGCGTGGTCCTTCCAGTGCCGGCCGGCAGAGAAGCTGCCCAGAATCTGGGCCGCCACATACTGGGCCTCGTCGTGTTCGTTCATGGCGGTGTAGCACTGTACCTTGTCGCCCTCGCCGTGATCGGTCCACAGCTCCTTGCCCTTGCGGCCCTGGTTGTTGCGGATGACCGCGTTGGAGGCCTCCAGGATGTTCTTGGTGGAGCGGTAGTTCTGCTCCAGCCGGATAACCCGAGCGCCCTTGTACTGCTTCTCAAAGGAGAGGATGTTTTCAATCGTCGCGCCCCGGAAGCGGTAGATGGACTGGTCGTCGTCGCCCACCACGCAGATGTTCTCATATCCGCCCGCCAGGGTGGAGGAGAGCAGGTACTGGAGGTTGTTGGTGTCCTGGTACTCGTCAATGAGCACATAGCGGAACTTCCGCTGGTAGTACTCCCGCACCTCGTCAAACTCCTTGAGCAGGCGGACGGTGTGGAGGATGATGTCGTCAAAGTCCAGGGCGTTGGCGTCCCGCAGCCGCTTCTCGTACTCCACGTACACCTTGGCAATCTTGATGAGGCGGTAGTCCCCCGCCTTCTCGCACTCGGCCAGGTAGTCCGCCCCCAGCTTCATGGCGTCCTTGGCCCGGGAGATGTAGCCCACAATGCTCTTGGCGGGAAAGGCCTTGTCGTCCAGGTTGAAGTCCTTGATGATGTCCTTGATGACCCGCTCGGCGTCGGCGGTGTCGTAGATGGTAAAGGACTTGGAGAAGCCCAGCCGGTCAATGTCCCGCCGGAGAATGCGCACGCAGGCGGAGTGGAAGGTGGAAGCCCAGATGTCGTTGGCCGCGGGCCCCAGCATCCGCTCCAGCCGCTCCTTCAGCTCCCCGGCGGCCTTGTTGGTGAAGGTGATGGCGATAATGGACCAGGGCACCGCCGGGTCCACCCGGCACAGCCGCTCCTGCTCCGCCTTCTTCTCCGGGTCGGGATGGGCCACATAGCCCTCCAGGAAAGCCAGGTCCTCGGCGGTGACCCACTCGGGCACCCCGTCGCAGTCGGAGCCCCGGCCGTACTTCATCAGGTTGGCGATGCGGTGGATGAGTACGGTGGTCTTGCCGCTGCCCGCGCCCGCCAGCAGCAGCAGAGGACCCTCGGTGGCCAGTACAGCCTTGCGCTGCTCGGGGTTCAGATTCTGATAGTCCAGCTCTATGGCGGCTCTGCGGGCCTTGCAGAAGCGCAGTTCTTCTTCTCGATTCAGCATGTTCTTCTCCTCGGCAATATGGAAGCCGTCCACACCGTGGACGGCTTCCTCCAGTTTTGTGTGTTCTATTTTATCGGAAAATGCCGGTCAGGTCAAGGCGTGGCGGCTGTCTTTTTTCGCGCTGCTTCCACGCTTCCAGGTCCACTGCCGACAGGATGCAGCTCCAGTCCGTGACCAGGCTGCTCTCCGCCTCCAGGGTGGCTGTGGCCTTGTCCCCCACGCCGGAGACGATCTTCCACTCCAGTTCCTCCATCTCCTGGCTTATGCTTGACATTCTCTGTTCCAGCTGGGTGAGCCACTCCCACGCAGGCAGCAGCACCACCGTCAGCACCAGAATTCCGCCCAAAATCAGCACGCCGGGCCGGATGCGCCGCTTCCGCTGCTCCAGATAGCGGGTCACTACCGCCTCCACCATGGCCAGCTGTTCCTCGCTGAGCTGTTCGCCTCTCCTGTGCTCCGCCCCATCGCCCTGGGACTCCTCCACCTCCAGCAGGCCGGCCAGTGAGATGCCGAAGACCCGGCTCATGGCAATGCAGTTGTTCACGTCGGGCACCGTCTTGTCCGCTTCCCACTTGCTGACGGCCTGGCGGGACACCCCCACCAGCTCCCCCAGCCCCTCCTGCGAGAGGCCTTTCTCTTTTCTCAGCGCGGCAATCCGCTGTCCCAGTGTCATGGTCCGCTCCCTCCTTCCTCCTCCAGCATACCCGGTCTTCTCTCCCGCCGTCCACCAAATATGCCTTCCCTTTTGTCAACCAAGGCTTCCATCGGATATTTTCACTGAAATTCCCGCTTCCGGCATACCATAAAACTGGAAAAGCGCGCCCCGTGGGAGCTCCTGCGGGACGCGCTTTTGTATGCTCTGATGCTCAGAAGGGCATCTTCTTCGGCTCCACCTGCATGGTCAGCCACTTGAGTTCGGTGAAGTCCTCCATGGAGTACCGGCCGCCCTCCCGGCCGAAGCCGCTGAACTTCACGCCGCCTGAGGGGGCGGTGGTGCCGCTGAGGAAGGTGGTGTCGTTGATGTGCACCATGCCCGCCTCCATCCGCAGGCCCAGGGACCAGGCCAGCTCCAGGTTGTGGGTCAGCAGGGCGGCGGAGAGGCCGTACTCGTTGTCATTGCACAGGGCCAGGGCCTCTTCCGGGTCCTTGGCCCGCATCACCGACGTCACCGGGCCGAAGGTCTCCTCGTGGAAAATCCGCATCTCGGGGGTCACCCCGGCAAGCACCGTGGGCCAGTACCAGGGGCCCTCATGGCGGCCGCCGGTGAGGAGCTTTGCGCCCTTGGACAGGGCGTCCTCAATCTGCCCGTCAATGAACTTCCACTTCTCCGGCTGGATGAGGGGACCGATGATGGTGTCCTCCTCCCGGGGATCGCCCACCTTCAGGCCCTCTGCCCGGTGGACAAGGGCGCCGCAGAAGGGCTGGTAGCCGTCCCTCTCCACGATGATGCGGGAGGTGGCCATGCACACCTGCCCCTGGTGACAGAAGGCGCCGTAGGCGGCGATGTCCGCCGCCTGGACCGGGTCGAAGTCCTTCAGGACAATGAGGGGGTTCTTGCCCCCCAGCTCCATGGCCACCTTTTTCAGGTCCCGGGCTGCCCGGACGGCGATGGACCGCCCCACGGCGCTGGAGCCGGTGAAGGTGACCATCCGCACCCTGGGGTCGTCCACCAGCAGGTCGCCGATGACCTCGCTGCGGCCGGGTACCACGTTGAGCACGCCGGCAGGCAGTCCCGCCGCCTCAAAGACCTCCGCGATAGCCAGGCCGGTGGCGGGGGTGATGGGGGACGGCTTGAGGATGAAGGTATTGCCTGCGGCCAGGGCGTAGGCCAGCTTCTTGATGGCCAGAATCATGGGGTAATTGAAGGGCGTGATGCCCAGCACTACGCCCAGGGGCGCGCGCACTGCCATTGACATCTGCCCCGGCCCGCCGGGCTGGAGCACCTCGCCGTGGAGGCGGCGGCACTCCCCCGCCGCCACCCGCAGGATACCCGCGCTGCCCATGACTTCCCCCCGGGCCTTGTACCGGGCGGAGCCGCTCTCGGCAATCATCAGGTCGGTCAGCCCGGCGGCCCGGGCCTCCATCTCATCGGCAGCCCGGAGCAGCAGCCGCTCCCGGACGTCGGGGGCTGCGGAGGCCCAATCGCCCCGGGCGGCATAGGCCGCCGCCAGGGCCTTCTCCGCGTCCTGACGTCCGCCCATGTGGACCATGGCCATCACCGACCCGTCGGCCGGATTCCGGTCCTCCATCACCTCGCCGTCAGTCTGGGGCACCCATTTCCCACCAATATAGAGCAGATATTCTCTCATCGTCTCTCCCCTTTCCGGCATAAGCGCCGCATGCTGTACAATAATCATTGGGCAGCCGCCCGCCGGGGCTGAGCGGCTTTGGCTTACATCAGGGGTGCGAACACACGCAGCACCGCCCGCAGCAGCCGCCGGAGCACAGACCGCTCCCGGCACCGGGCCAGGGTGATCTCCTGGCAGACGGGCAAGGTGTCCAGAAAGTCCTTCTTCACATCCAGCACGGCGGGGGCGCCGCACAGCCAGACGCCGTCCTCAAAGTGGAGGAACATGCTGCGGTAGTCCATGTTGATGGAGCCCACGGTGGCGTAACAGTCGTCTACGGCGAAGTTTTTTCCGTGGACAAAACCAGGGGTGTACTCGTAAATCCGCACCCCCGCCTCCAGCAGGGGCTCGTAGTGGGCCCGGGTGACTTCGAAGATGATTTTTTTGTCCGGAATATGGGGCGTCATGATGCGCACATCCACGCCCGACTTGGCGGCGTTGCACAGGGCCGTGTTCACGCTGTCGCTGACAATGAGATAGGGCGTGGTGATATACACATAACGGCGGGCCTTGCTGATGAGATTGAGGTATACCGTCTCCCCCACCGGCTCCCCGTCCAGAGGGCTGTCGGTATAGGGCTGGACGTACCCCGGGTTCCGCTCTGCCGGGACGGGTGGCAGGGCAGCGGGGCGGTAGCTGTTGTAGTCCTCCTCACCGCCGCAGATATATTCCCACATGGTGAGGAACATGACCGTCATGCTCCAGGCCCCCTCGCCGGACACCCGGATGGCGCTGTCCTTCCAGTGGCCGTACCGCTGCCGCCGGTTGATATACTCGTCGGCCAGGTTGATGCCGCCGGTAAAGGCGGTATGGCCGTCCACAATGCAGAATTTCCGGTGGTCCCGGTTGTTCAGCCGCACAGACAGCACTGGGATAAACCGGTTGAATACCTGGCAGCGGATGCCTTTGCGCTCCAGTTCCCGGGGATAGTTCTTGGGCAGCGTATAGAGACAGCCCACGTCGTCGTAGATAACCCGCACGTCCACCCCGGCTCTGGCCTTCTCCTCCAGAATCTCCAGGATAGAGTTCCAGAACAGGCCCCGGCCAATGATAAAGTACTCCAGGAAGATATACCGCTCTGCTCCCCGCAGGGCCTCCAGCATATCGGCGAACACGTCGTCCCCCAGAGGATAGTATTTTGCCTCGGTATTGGTATAGAGTGGGCAGTGGGCGAACCGCTCCAGATAGCGGGCCTGATTGACGGCGTCCGCCCCGTACTTCTCCTCCAGTATGTCCGCCTTGCAGTCGCCGCTGAGCACCTCGGTCAGCCGGCGGTCCATCCCCTCCATCTTCCGGCGCATCCGGGCGGAGAGCTGGTTGCCGCCTGAGAGGAGATACACCAGTCCGCCGAACACAGGGGCCAGAAGAATGGGCACAATCCAGGCGATTTTATATCCCGGGTCTGTGCGGGCGTTGACAATCCACAGCACCACCAGAATGGAGACCACCACACAAAAGAGATAAAAGTAGACGAAATAGTTGGCAAACTCCACCATCACCACCGCTAGAATTACCACCTGGAGCGCCAGAAGGGCCCCTACCAGGACGGTACGGTGGAAGAGAATAGAGGCCGCTTTTTTTAGAAATCCCGTAAGTTTCCCTCCGTTCGCCGCTTTTTCCTGCTGCTTACCGAACTACCACATTTTCCGCACCCAGCATCTCGTTGAGCTCCCGCACCAGGGTGGGATGGACCACGCAGGGAATGGCAGGCGCCCACTGCTCCGTGTCCAGAAACTTGGCCTTAAAGGGCTCGTCCCCGGGGAAGAGCTCCAGAATCAGCTGGATCTTCCGCCAGCGGGGGTCGTGGGCGCTGGGCAGGCGGACAAAGAGCTTCTGACGTTTCTTTCCCTTAGGGCCGTCCGGCTCCTGGGCCGGGTCGCCGCCGTCCTGAAGCAGAGGCCGCACCGAGTCCACCATCAGCTGGGGGGCCTTTTCATCCCGAACCGAGATGCGCCCGGCGGCCAGCACGGGCATGTTCTCCTTGAGGTAGCTGCCGTTCTCCCCCAGCACCCGGGCGAACACCAGCAGCTCCATGGAGCCGGTGTCATCCTCCAGAGTGACGTAAGCCATGAGGGTATTATTCCGGGTCGTCTTGGTCTTGACCGAAGAGATAACGCCGGCAATATTCACCTTCTGGCCGTCCTGGAAGTCAGTATTTCCCTCCTCCTGGGCAAAGTCGGACAGGATGGCTCCGATGGGGACGGCGTGGTACCGGCGGGCAGTCTCCCGGTACTCATCCATGGGGTGGCCCGTGAGATAGAGTCCGGTGGTCTCCTTCTCCATGGCCATCAGTTCCCGGCGGGAGAACTCAGGAATATCGGGCAGCTCCGCCTCCGGAGCGGTCTGAGGCTGGTCCCCGCCGCCTCCGAACAGGTCAAACTGGCCCTCCAGGTTCTTCCGCCTGGCCTGGGCGATGGTATCCACCACCTGGGGAAATACCTTCAGCAGCTGGGACCGGTGCGCTCCGGTGCTGTCGAAGGCGCCGCACTTGATGAGATTCTCCAGCACCCGCTTGTTCAGGTCGGCGTCCATCATGCGGGAGCAGAAGTCGGACAGGGAGCGGAAGGCGCCGCCCCGTTCCCGCTCGTCCAGGACGGACTGGATGAAGCCCCAGCCCACCCCCTTCACCGCCGCCAGGCCGAAGCGGATATTGTCTCCGGTGACGGTGAAGCTGGCCCCCGACTCGTTGATATCAGGGGGCAGCAGGGAGATGCCGCACTCCTTGCACTCGGCGATGTACTCCGCCACCTTCTCGCTGGAGTCCAGCACGGAGGTGAGGAGGGCTGCCATATATTCTCTCGTGTAATGGCACTTAAAATACGCAGTCTGGTAGGCCACAATGGCGTAGGACACGGCGTGGGCCTTGTTGAAGGCGTAGTTGGCGAAGTCGTAGATCTCGTCATAGATGTCCATGCCGGTCTGCTCGGGCACGCCCCGGGCGATACATCCCTCAATGCCCCGCTCGCTGTCGCCGTAAATAAAGGTCTGACGCTCCTTCTCAATCTGGGCCTTCTTCTTTTTGGAGATAGCCCGGCGCACCATGTCGGCCTGCCCCAGGGAGTACCCGCCCAGCTCCTGGAAGATACGGATGACCTGCTCCTGGTAGACAATACAGCCGTAGGTGACCTTCAGAATGGGCTCCAGCAGAGGGTGCTTGTACTTGACCTTGTCCGGATTGTGCTTGCAGGCGATGAACCGGGGAATGGACTCCATGGGGCCGGGGCGGTAGAGCGCAATAATAGCGGTGATATCCTCGATGTTCTGGGGCTTCAACCCCACGCACACGCCGGTCATCCCCGCCGACTCCATCTGAAACACGCCGGAGGTCTTGCCGTCGGAGAGCATCTTGAACACCGCCGGGTCGTCCTCCGGGATTGCATGGAGGTCAAAGTCCGGGATGCGGCGGCGCACCAGCTGCACCGCGTCGTCCAGCACAGTCA
This sequence comes from uncultured Pseudoflavonifractor sp., assembly GCF_944387805.1. Taxonomy (GTDB): domain Bacteria; phylum Bacillota; class Clostridia; order Oscillospirales; family Oscillospiraceae; genus Pseudoflavonifractor. The sequence continues at coordinate 16,141 of NZ_CALXGI010000015.1, forward strand.
GGTTCCGCAGGCCCAGGAAGTCCATCTTCAAGAGGCCCAGCTCCTCCAGGGTGGTCATGACGTACTGGGTTACCACAGATTCGTCATTTTTCGCCAGGGGGACGTACTCGTACACCGGCCGCTTGGTGATGACCACGCCGGCGGCATGGGTGGAGGCGTGGCGGGGCATGCCCTCGATGGCCTTGGCGGTGTCGATGAGGTTGTGAATCCGCTCATCCCCCTCGTAGGAGTCCCGCAGCTGTTTGGACAGCTTGAGGGATTCGTCCAGGGTAATGTGCAGCGCGCCGGGGCCGCTGGGCACCTGCTTGGCCACGGCGTCCACGTCGGCGTAGGGGATGTTCAGCGCCCGGCCCACGTCCCGGATAGCGCCCCGGGCGGCCATGGTGCCGAAGGTGACAATCTGCGCCACGTGGTCCTCGCCGTACTTCCGCTGGACGTACTCGATGACCTCCTGGCGGCGGCGGATGCAGAAATCGATGTCGATATCGGGCATGGTGACCCGCTCCGGGTTGAGGAAGCGCTCGAAAAACAGGTCGTACTTCACCGGGTCCACATCGGTGATGTTCATACAGTAGGACACCATGGACCCGGCGGCCGAGCCGCGGCCCGGGCCCACGGGGATGTTGTGGCTCTTGGCGTAGCCAATGAAGTCGGACACGATGAGGAAGTAGTCCACAAACCCCATCTGCCGGATAACCCCCATCTCATACTCCAGCTGGGCCCTGTTCTTCTCGCTTCCCTCCGGGTAGCGGCGGGCAAAGCCCTCCCAGCACAGGTGCTCGAAGTAGGCGTCGGGGTCGGTCCAGCCCTCGGGCAGCTTGAATTCAGGCAGGTGGTACTTGCCGAACTCAAACTCCATGTTGCACTTCTCCGCCACTTTTGCCGTGTTCTCAATGGCCTCCGGCCAGTCGGGGAACAGGGCGGCCATCTCCTCCTCCGACTTGATATAGAACTCGTCGGTCTCGAACTTCATGCGCCCCGGGTCGTCCACCGTCTTGCCCATCTGGATGCACATGAGGGTGTCCTGCATGGCGGCGTCCTCCCGCCGGGTGTAGTGGGCGTCGTTGGTGGCCACCAGGGGGATGCCCGTCTCCTCGTGGATGCGGACAATGCCCCGCACCACCTCGGCGTCCACAGGCAGGCCGTGGTCCTGGATTTCCAGGTAGTAGTCCTCCCCGAAGTGCTCCTTCATCTCCAGGGCGGCCTTCTTGGCCCCCTCGTAGTTGCTGCCCAGGATGAGCCGGGGCACCTCGCCTGCCAGACAGGCGGACATGGCGATCAGCCCCTCCGTATGCTGCCAGAGAAGCTCCTTGTCAATGCGGGGCTTGATGTAGAACCCGTCCAGGAAGGCCCGGGACACCAGATAGCACAGGTTGCGGTAGCCTGTCTCGTTCTTGCACAGGAGCACCAGGTGGCGGGCCTCGGCGTCCAGCTCGTGGACCCGGTCGGTCATTCCCCGGGGGGCCACATATACCTCGCAGCCGATAATGGGTTTAATTCCTTCTGCCTTACAGGCCCGGTAAAAATCTACCGCGCCGTACATGACCCCGTGGTCCGTGACAGCTACCGCGGTCTGCCCCAGCTCCCTGACCCTGGCGGCCAGAGCAGGAATACGGCATGCTCCGTCCAGCAGGCTGAATTCGGTATGGACATGCAGGTGAACAAAGCTCATGAGGCACTTCTCCTTTTCGTTTCTCTCGTCTTTCTGCTCTTCGGCTTTTCCTTGTCGTGCCCCGTGTCTCTGATTTCGCATGCGGCAGGGCCAGCAGCTCTCATAAACCGCCGCCCCTGCCGCAGGCGGGGCGTTCCATAGGGCCTCACCATATAGAACGCGTGTTCTTACCGTTTATCATACAGCACGAAAAAATTTTGTCAAGCACCACTCACTGCTGTGCGCCCCGCTCTCCTTCTCCCGTCTGGGAGAGGGCCAGCAGCTTGCGCAGCCGGTGGTTCAGGCAGCTCTTGGTGACAGGCGGGTCGCCTCCCCATGCGGCTTTGCCCCATGGGGACCCCTTATTTTTCATATATCGCCTGCCGGAAGTGAATTCCGTCAGGCTCCCGCGCCATTAGGCGCGGCTCACTGCCGTTCGTCCTGTGCGCCCCGCTCTCCTTCTCCCGTCTGGGAGAGGGCCAGCAGCTTGCGCAGCCGGTGGTTCAGGCAGCTCTTGGTGACAGGCGGGTCGCACAGCTCCGCCAGCTGGGACAGGGTCAGCTCCGGGTTTTCCAGCCGCAGCCGGGCGGTCTCGTACAGCTTGTCCCCCAGCTCGGTCAGGTCCATCCGCGCCTCCAGGCGGCGGATGGCCTCAATCTGCTCCATGGCCGCGTCCACCGCCTTGTCCAGGTTGGCCGCGTCGCAGTTCACCCTGCGGTTTACGCTGCCCCGCAGATTCTTCTCCAGCTTGGCGTTCATCAGCTCCATGGCCGCCACCGGCGCGCCGATGGCGGTGAGGAAGTCGGCGATGTATTCGCTCTGCTTGAAGTACGTCATGTAGTTGGACTTGCGGGTGGTCTCCTTGGGGGAGAAGCCCGCCTCCAGCAGCAGGGCGGTCAGCTCACGGCTGACGCTGTAATGGGAGGTGACCAGCTCCAGATGGTAGCGCTTGGCCGGGTCGGTCACCGATCCGCCTGCCAGGAACGCTCCCCGGAAGAAGGCCGTGCGGCAGTGGTCCTCCTCCAGCACGGCAAAATTGATGTGATGGGCCAGGCTGTCCGCCGGGTCAAAGCCGAAGGCGTCGAAAATCCGCCGGAGCTTGCCCCCATCGGTGATGGCAAAAACCCGCTTGCCGCCTGGGTTCTCCGGCAGGCTGTCAAAGTCCAGCTGAAAGGCCTTGCGGAACAAAAGGGGCAGCCGGGCGGCAAAGGCGCCGCTCTCCGTGATGATACGGACCTCCCGGTTGGAAAAGGCGTTGCAGAAGAGGAGCACGCCGTAGGCCTCAGCCTGGGCGCAGCACTTCCGGGCCAGGGGAGCGCGGCACAGCTCCTCCTTGGTCTGGCTGGAAAAGGACATGGAACATTCCCTCGCTTGTTATTTGATATCCGTCCCGGCGGCTCAGAACACTTTGGTCTGGGCCCGGTCCTCGTAAATCTCCATGACTGCGGCGGCCAGCCGGGCGATGGAGTGCCGGGCATAGTTGGAGGTCTCGGAGGCCAGGGGCCGGGTGATAACCTCCACCCCCAGGGCCTCGATGGCGGGCGTGTCCACCACGATGGGGGCCGCGTCCTCCTCCTTGTACCGCTCCACCAGACGGGGCCGCACCGGCGCGGAATTGCACAGGCACAGGTCGATAAGCCCGGGGCCCGAGTGGGCCAGCAGGGCCTTCACATGGTCGGAGGCCGTCATGCCCTCTGTCTCGCCGTCCTGGGTCATGATGTTGCAGATATACATCTTCAGCGCCTTGGACTGGCGCACCGCGTCGGCAATCCCTTCCACCAGCAGGTTGGGGATAACGCTGGTGTACAGGCTGCCCGGCCCCAGGAGAATCATATCCGCCTCGCTGATGGCCTTCAGGCTCTCAGGCAGGGCGGCAGGCCGCTCGGGCAGCAGCCGCACCTGCTTGATGCGGCAGTCCTGTTCCTTCTTGAAGGCGCTGATTTTGGACTCCCCCACCACAGCGGTTCCATTTTCAAAGGTAGCCTCCAGCTGCACATCGGCGTTGGTCACCGGCAGCACCCGGCCTGTGATGGCCAGAACCTGGCTCATACGGGCTACCGCCTGGTCAAAGGAGCCGGAGATGCCGTTGAGGGCGGCCAGAATCAGGTTTCCGAAGGACTGGCCGGCCAGGCTGCCCGAGTCCTTGGGGAAGCGGTAGGACAGCAGCTCCCCCATGACTGGCTCCACGTTGGCCAGGGCCTCCATGCAGTGGCGGATGTCCCCCGGCGGCGGCATGCCCAGGTCCTGGCGCAGCACGCCGGACCCGCCGCCGTCATCGGCCACGGTGACAATGGCGGTCAGATTGTGGGTATAGCTCTTCAGGCCCCGCAGCATGGTGGACAAGCCGGTACCGCCGCCGATGGCGACAATCCGCGGCTCATACTCCCACCTGCGGTCGGCGGAATAATCAGTCATAGATCAGGCGCACCTCCTACGCTCTCGTCATGTCCCTGTGGTTGTCCGTGGCCTGATAGCCCTTCCGGCGGATAAAGTCGGCCAGGGCCCTGGTGATGGCCACGCTCCGGTGCTGGCCGCCGGTACAGCCGATACCGATGACCAGCATGGTCTTTCCCTCCTCCACATACTTGGGGAGCAGGAAGCCGATCAGGTTCTCCAAATGGGTCATAAAATCCCGGGTCTCCTGGTAGCCGAACACAAAGTCATACACCGGCTTATCCAGCCCGGTCTGGTGCCGCAGCTCTGCGATGTAGTAGGGATTGGGCAGAAAGCGCACGTCAAACACCAGGTCGGCCTCAATGGGAATGCCGTACTTGAAGCCGAAGGAGATGACGTTGACGCCCATGACGGGCACGGGGCTGTCCTTGCCGAAGAGGCGGAGCACCTCGCCCCGCAGCTTGGAGGTGGAGAGGGCGGAGGTGTCAATGATATACTCCGCCCGGCGGCGCACCGGCTCCAGGTCCTTGCGCTCCTGGCTTACCGCCTCAGCCAGCGTCTCCCCAGGCCGAAGCAGAGGATGGATGCGGCGGGTCTCCTTGTAGCGCTTGATGATGGTCTCAGTGGTGGCCTCCACAAAGAGAATCTTGTACTGGCAGCCCATGCTCTGAAGGGCGTCCAGCGCGTCGAACAGGCCGTCAAAGGTCTGTCCGCCCCGGATGTCAGTAACTAAGGTCACCCGCTCATACTTCCCCGGGCTGGCCATGCACAGCTCGGCAAACTTGGGAATCAGCGCTGAGGGCATGTTGTCCACCACATAGAAGCCCATATCCTCCATAAAAGAGGCCGCCTTACTCTTTCCCGCGCCGGACAGGCCGGAAATGATCACAAATTCCATAATTCCACACCTCTGCCAATGGTTTTCTCTATACGCAGCCCAGGGTCCGGATCTCCAGCTCCAGGGTCACCCCGGTCTCCCGGAGGACGGTCTCCTTGATCTGCTCTGTCAGCTTCAGGATGTCGGCGCAGGTGGCGCCCCCCCGGTTGATGACAAACCCGGCGTGCTTCTCCGACACCTGGGCGCCGCCCACAGTCAGGCCCTTCAGGCCGCACTGCTCAATGAGGGCGGCGGCGAAATGTCCCGCCGGCCGCTTGAAGGTGCTCCCCGCGCTGGGGTACTCCAGGGGCTGCTTGCTCTTGCGGCGCTGGGCCAGGTCCTCCATTTTGGCCCGGATTTCCCCGGCATCTCCCTGCTCCAGCTCCATCTCCGCCTCCAGCACCAGCCATGCCGGGTGGTCGGTAAATATGCTGTGGCGGTAAGTGAGATGGCACTCTTCCGCAGGCAGGCTGTGCTCCTGGCCGTGCTCGTCCAGGTAAGTGACGGCGGTGAGGACCTGAACCATCTCTCCGCCGTAGGCGCCGGCGTTCATCACCACCGCGCCGCCCAGGCTGCCGGGGATGCCGTGGGCAAACTCCAGGCCGGTCAGGCCCCGGCCCAGAGCGGCCATGGCCAGCCGGGACAGAGGGATGCCGCACTCCGCCCGCAGGCGGCGGTTGATCTCCCGGGTCTGGTGCAGACCGCCGGTCTTGATGACAAAGCCGTCGTATCCCGCATCGGCCACCAGCAGATTGCTGCCGTTGCCAAGGAAAAAGGGGGTGACCCCCAGTGCAGCGGCAGCCTGCACCGCCGCCTTGATCTCTTTTTTCTCTCTGGGCAGCGCCATCAGCCGGGCCGGGCCGCCCACCCGGAAGGTGGTGTGGCGGGCCATCGGCTCTTCCCTGCGCAGCTCCAGCTCCGGACACGCCTTGCGCAGTTCTTCACTCAGCGCGTAATAGATGTCCATTTTGACCTCCAATAGTTGAGTTTATGGGTAATACCGGTTGAAATGCCGGTAAAATATATCAGCTTTCGGCAGGCGGCGTACGCCGTCCAATGGATATTATAACAGAAACCTCGGCCGATTAGAATAGCCAGAAGTCAGAAAAGCAGTCCCGTCCGGGACGATGCAAAAACGCCGGAATGCAGCTGCATTCCGGCGTTTCCTCCCCCAGAGGGAGCACAATTTCAGTTCATCTGCTTGCGGCGGGACAGGTTCATGGTGCCGTCCTGCATGTCGCTCACGTTATCCAGGCTCTTGCCCGTGCCATAGGCCACGCAGGAGATGGCGTCGTCCGCCACATGGGTCTCGATGCCGGTGTGGGACTCGATGAGCTTGTCAAAGCCCCAGACCAGGCTGCCGCCGCCGGTCATGACGATGCCATTGGTGGAGATATCGGCCACCAGCTCGGGGGGCGTGCGCTCCAGCACGCCGTGGACCGCCTCCAAAATGCGGGTGGAAACTTCCTCAAATGCCTCAATCATCTCGCTGGAGGTAACCGTGAAGGTGCGGGGCAGACCGGTCATCAGGCAGCGGCCCTTGACCTCGTAGCTCTGCTCCTCAGGCCGGGGAAACACGCAGCCAATCTGCATTTTGATCTCCTCGGCGGTCCGGTCGCCGATGAGTACATTGTGCTTGCGGCGGATGTACTTGACAATCGCCTCGTCAAACTGGTCGCCGGCGATCTTGATGGAGGTGGACTCCACAATGCCGCCCAGGGAGATAACGGCGATGTCGGTGGTGCCGCCGCCAATGTCCACCACCATATGGCCGTCGGGCTTGGTGATATCGATGCCCGCGCCGATGGCGGCGGCCAGGGGTTCCTCAATCAGATACACCCGGCGGGCGCCGGCCTGGATGCCCGCGTCGATGACGGCCCGCTCTTCCACCTCGGTGATGCCGGAGGGCACGCAGATGACCACACGAGGCTTGAAAAACCGGAATGCGGCGGCCTTGCGGATAAACTCCTTGAGCATCCGCTCGGTCATATCAAAGTCGGAGATAACGCCCTCGCGGAGAGGCCGGATGGCCACAATATTGCCGGGGGTACGGCCCAGCATCTGCTGCGCCTCGGTGCCCACCTTCAGGAGCTTGCCCGTATCCTTGTCCATGGCCACCACGGAGGGCTCCCGCAGCACCACGCCCTTGCCTTTTACATAAACGAGGATTGACGCTGTTCCCAGGTCAATTCCGATATCTTTACTGAACATACCCGCACCTCTAAGCTTTTTTAGCATTTCTTTTAGTTTGGACCAGAATCCCATATCTTAATCCTCTACATTATAATGTGGCGGTTGGGCTATTTCAACGCTTTTCCCAAATTTTATAGATTTTTCACATTTTCCTGGCCCGGATTGGAATTTTTTCTCTCATACAGGGCACATTGTCCAGTCAGCGTCCGGAACGGGCCCTGGCCAGGGTGGCGCACACTACTTCCTTTGCCCCGGCGGTCAGCAGAGTGCGGGCGCACTCGGAGATGGTGGAGCCGGTGGTAATTACGTCGTCAATGAGGAGGATCCGCTTTCCCTCCACCAGCTCCGGCTCGGTGCAGGCATAGGCCCCCAATACGTTGGCCCGGCGGCTTTCGTCGTGCTCCAGCCCGGACTGGGCCTCGGTATCCCGCAGCTTGCGCAGCGTTTCCACCGCCGCGTCGCTCAGGTTCACCGCCGCCGACTGAGCCAGCAGAAAGGCCTGGTCATACCCCCGCTCCTTCTTGCGCCTGTCAGACAGGGGCACCCAAGAGATGAGGTCGTACGCCCCCGCCAGGTGGTCGTGGACGCACTGAGCCACCAGAATACCATAGATGCCCGCATACCGGCTCATGCCCTTGAACTTGTAACGGTGGATGGAATCCCGCACAAAGTTCTCATAGCGCAGGGGCGAGACACACTTCTCAAAGAACTCCCCCGTCTGTTCCGCCGCCTCCTCGGTGAGCCAGGGCAGAGTACTCTGGCACTGGGAGCAGATCTCCCGCTCCCCGGTGCCCAGCACCCGGCCGCAGAACACGCACCTGGGTGGGAACAGCAGGTCCATCAAAATCTGCCCCGCCCTCATTTCAGGTCCTCCGGCCGGATAGGCCCGTGTTCCTTCTCAAAATCACGGATACAGGTGTTGATGAGGTACAGGATCTGTCCACTCATAGAGCGGCCTTCATAGGCTGCAATATACTGGAGTTTGTCATGAATGGCCTTGTCTGTCCGAATGCTGAGATGATTCTTTTCCATATGCCTCGTCTCCTTCCGGTAGACAAAGCATATCTTTTGCACAAATTCCTAGTTAATTCTTACGGCATTTTTACGGCTTAAAATTTCCGCTATTCAACGGCGGCCAGCCTGGCCCGGAGACCGGAATACCGCCGCTGCTGGCGGTTGTTGGCCACCATCTGGGCCACCTTGCCCTCGTCCCCCACTATGATGAACAGCTCCCTGGCCCGGGTGATGGCGGTGTAGAGCACGCCCCGGGTGAGCAGCATGGGCGCGCCGTCCAGGGCGGCCAGAATCACCGCCCGGTACTCGCTGCCCTGGGCCTTATGTACTGTGATGGCGTAGGCGGGCTCCAGCTCGGAGAGCATATCCGGCGTGTACTCCACCGTCCGCCCCTCAAAGTCCACAGTGATGACCTCGTCCCGGTTGTCCACTTTAATAATCACGCCGATATCCCCGTTGAAGATGCCCATGCCCGTGTCGGTATTGTCCTTGCCCCGCCACATGATGTCGTAGTTGTTGCGCACCTGCATCACCCGGTCCCCCTCCCGGAAGATGTACTCGCCGAAGCGGCGCTCCCCCTTGCCGGGCTGGGCCGGATTCACCGCCTCCTGGATGCTCCGGTTGAGGGACGCGGTGCCCGTGGTATGCCGCCGGGTGGGTGAGAGCACCTGAATCTGATCGGCGGGGATGCCCATCTTTTCAGGCAGACGGGTCTTGCACAGCTCCACGATGGTGTCCGCCACCCGCACCGGGTCGGTGCGGCGGAGGAAAAAGAAGTCCTTGGCGGCTCTGTTGTGCAGGTCGGGCAGCTCGCCCCGGTTGACGCTGTGGGCGTTCATGACGATGGCGCTCTGGGCGGCCTGGCGGAAAATCTCGGTGAGCCGCACCGTGGGCACCCGTCCGCTGCGGATGAGGTCGGAGAGCACGTTCCCCGGCCCCACCGAGGGCAGCTGGTCCGGGTCTCCCACCAGCACCAGTCGGCACTCCCCCCGCAGGGCGGACAGCAGCGCCCGCATCAGGGTCACGTCCACCATGGAGGTCTCGTCCACAATCACCGCGTCCGCCTTCAGGGGTTCGGACTCGTCATGGGCGAACACCAGCTTGCCGGTGCCCGGGTCAAACTGGGTCTCCAGCAGGCGGTGGATGGTGTAGGCCTCCATGCCGCACAGCTCCCCCAGCCGCTTGGCCGCCCGGCCGGTGGGGGCAGCCAGGGCGGTGTCCAACCCCATGTGATCGAAGAGGGCCAGCACGCCCCGGAGAGAGGTGGTCTTGCCGGTACCAGGGCCACCGGTGAGCAGCATCACCTGGGACCGGGTCGCCAGTTCCACGGCGGAGCGCTGCTGGGGCGCGTATGTGATGCCCTGGTCACGCTGGATGCGGTCAATCACCCTGTCCATGTCCTCCGGGGGCAGCAGCTCCTCCCGGCTCATCTCGGCCAGCCGCTGGGCCACAAAGCACTCCGCCTCGTACAGGTCGAAGAGGTAGACCGCCTCCTCCCCCGCCGTCTCCTCCTGGATGACCTCGCCCCGCTCGATGAGGGCCTCCAGGCCGTCCCCCAGCGTGTCCAGATCCTCCAGGCCCAGCAGCTGGGCGGTGGCGGCCAGCAGCTTCCGCCGGGGCAGGAAGGTGTGGCCGTTGTTCAGGTTGTGGCTCAGTTCAAAGAGCAGTCCGGCCTCCAGCCGCTGGGGGTCGTCCCCCTCCATGCCCTGGTCCAGGGCCAGCTCGTCGGCCTGGTCGAACCGGACCCCCAGCTCCTCGTCCACCAGCAGGTAGGGATTGGACCGCAGCACCTCCAGGGTCCGGTCTCCATACCGCCGGTAGAGAGGCATGGCCAGCTGGAGGGGCAGACCGTGGTCCCCCAGAAACTCCAGCAGGCGGCGCATGCCCAGCTGAAGGCGGAAATTCTCCCCCATAGCCAGGGCCCGCTTGCGGGTGATGCCGTGGATTTTGGTCAGCTGCTCCGGGTGCTCCTCCAGCACGGTGAGGGCCTCGCTGCCGAACGCCTCCACAATCTTCCGGGCTGTGGCCGCGCCGATCCCCCGCACAGCGCCCGAGGCCAGATAGTCGAAGATGGCCCGCTCGCCGGCAGGCATCCGCCGGTCCACCGTCTCGGCCTTGAACTGCTCGCCATAGGCGGCGTGGCGCATCCAGCTGCCCCGGACGGTGATGCTCTCCCCCGGCGCGGCCCCGGGGATGCACCCCACCACGGTGATGCCCCCCTGGTCTCCCGCGTCCAGCCGGAGCACCGTGTAGCCGTTCTCCTCATTCTGGTAGATGACGGCCTCAACGGTGCCCTCAATACAGTTGAGCTGTTCTTCTCCCATGGCGTCTCTTCCCCTATCCTGTCGGTCTCATTCGTACATATGTTATATTCTATATCATACCTGCTTTTCTTCCTGAAGGCAAGCGGGAAGGCGCTCTATGGCGCAGAGAATCGTCCCGCTGTCACGCCCAGCCAGCAGAGCGGCCAGACGCCGCCCCTGTTCGGTCAGGCCGCAGTCGGCAATGATCACGGTAAAGCGGGCCATGCCGCCCTTCTCCAGCCAGCGCAGCCCGGCCAGTTCCTGCTCCAGCCGCTCGCCGTCTCCGCCGGCGGGTACCACGGCGTATATTCTTCCCCGCCCCACCGGGGCCACCATGGCCCCCAGCAGCAGCCAGCCGACGGCCAGCAGCCCCGCCGCCGCCAAAAGGGCCAGCACAGCCTTGCCAATTACATAGAACAACGCCCCTCACCTCCGCCATATCCTATGCGCGGGAGGTGAAGGGCGTTCAGAAAAAGCTGCTTTTCCTTCCCGTTCAGGCCAGAACAGAGGAAAACAGGTTGACGCCAAAGACGGTGAGCAGGCTCATGATGCCCCCAGCCAGCAGCACGCCGGCAAAGATGCTGGGCAGCGCCTTGCGCAGGGGCATATCCAAAAATGCCGCCACCAGTGCGCCTGTCCATGCCCCGGTGCCGGGCAGCGGGATGGCCACGAAAATCATCAGGCCCAGGTACTTGTATTTTGTCACCTTCTGCCCCTTCAGGTGGGCCTTTTTCTCCAGCTTGTCCACCAGATTGTTGAGCCGGGGCAGATGGCGGCGCATCCAGAGGAAAATCCGCCGGATATACACCACGATAAAGGGGACGGGGATCATGTTGCCGATAATGGCCGCCACAAAGGCCGCCCCATAAGGCAGGCCCAGGGTTGCCACGCCGAAGGGGATGCCCCCCCGCAGCTCTACAATGGGAATCATGGAGACCAGCACTGTAAACACAAATTCGCCCACAGGCGCGCTGGTCAGCCACTGCATGATATCCAAAATCAAATCACCCTGCTTCTCCGTTGATACCGGGGCGGCATCCGCAAGGTCCACCCACGCAGATGTTATTTTACCATCCATCGGCAGGGCAGGGCAATAAAGTTTTTATTAAATTTTCTCCGCTTAAAAGGTACGGCCGTCCGTCCCTTCTCCCGCCGCATGGGACAGGGCCTTCAGAACTGCCGCTGAAAAAGGCTGAAATTATGCCAAACCCTCCAGGCCCGAAATATGAACACTCTGTAAATGTTTCGTGGGGAACTGGACTTTTCCTTCGCCCCTGATATAATTTTCAGGTAAATTAAAGGTTGCCGCTCTACAATATTGTCTGCCGGATGACAGTACCCGCTGCCGGTTTTCAGCGGGAGAAAGGTGTGAAGCCCTATGCGGATTTTAATTGTGGAGGATGAGGTGCGTCTGGCGGAGGCTCTCTCTCAGATTATGGCCGAGCAGCGCTACCAGACCGACGTGGTATATACCGGCTCCGATGGGCTGGACTACGCCCTCACCAGCCAATATGACGTCATTGTGCTGGATGTGATGCTCCCCGGTCTCAACGGCTTCGAGGTGGTGCGGCGGCTCCGCGCCGCCCACAATTCCACCCCCGTCCTCATGCTCACCGCCAAGGATGAGACGTCCGACAAGGTCACCGGGCTGGACTGCGGCGCCGACGACTATATGACCAAGCCCTTTGACCCGGAGGAGCTGATGGCCCGCATCCGGGCTCTCACCCGCCGCCAGGGCGAGGTGCTGGGCGAGACCATGTCGGTGGCCGACCTGACGCTGACATTGTCTACCCGGTGCCTGAGCCGGGGGGACAAGTCGGTACGGCTGGGCTTCAAGGAGTTTGAGGTTATGAAGCTGCTGCTGGCCAACGCCAGCGCCGTGGTGCCCAAGGACGATATCATTGCCCGGGTGTGGGGCCTGGAGTCCGACGCAGAGGACAACAATGTGGAGGTCTATGTGTCCTTCCTGCGAAAGAAATTGGCCTTTCTGGACTCTGTAGTTCAGATCCGCACCATGCGGAAGGTGGGGTATTTCCTGGAGTACCCGGCTGTATAAGGGCGCTAAAGCAGAAGCGCTGTACTTCTCTGTCGGGGGCGTGATTGGATTTTGATCCGCAAGCTGAGAATCAAGTTTATTCTCACCAACATGGCGCTGGTGAGCCTGGTGCTGATTGTGGTGTTCGCCGTGCTGATGGGCTCCACCTCCCAGCGCCTGGCCGGGCAGAGCCTGGCCGCCATGCGCATGTCTCTGGAGTGGGGAGAAGATCGGGAGCCGCCCCGCTTTGAGTTCTCTCCCTCCAGCGAGACGGCGCCGGGAAAATGGGAAAACCGGGGCGGCGGAGCATTTCAGCAGGTGATGATGATCCCCGTCTTCTGCGTCTCTCTGACAGAGGATGGGCAGGTGGATGCCGTCTATGCCCAGGACAGCGTGTCTGTGTCCGACCAGGTGCTGGAGGAGGCGGTCTCTCAAGCTCTGGAGTCAGGCGCTCCGGAGGGTGTTCTGAACAAGCTGGGCCTGCGGTATATGGTGGAGACCAGTCCGGCCGGTACGACCCGCATCGCCTTTGCCGACCGGAGCTGGGAGCGGGAAAACCTGCGCGGTCTGCTGCTGTCCTCCCTGCTGGTGGGCGCGGGGGCTCTGCTGGGCTTTTTCCTCATCAGCCTCTTTCTCTCCAAGCTGGCCACCCGGCCGGTGGAAAAGGCTTGGGAGCAGCAGCGCCAGTTTGTGGCCGACGCCTCTCACGAGCTGAAGACCCCTCTCACCGTCATTCTGGCCAACTCGGGCATTCTTCTCTCCCACAGGGAGGACAGCGTGGGGACTCAGGCCAAGTGGATTGAGTACATCCAGGAGGAGGCCAGGCGGATGAAGGGCCTGGTGGAGGACATGCTCTTCCTGGCTAAGAGCGACGCCGCCCGGCTGCCTTCCGCCCGGCTGACGGTGGACATGAGCGAGCTGACGGAGGGGTGTCTGCTGCCCTTTGAGTCGGTGGCCTTTGAGGCAGGCGTGACTCTGGAGAGCGATATCCGCCCCGGGCTGTGCGTCAGCGGCGACGAGGGCCAGCTCCACCGGCTGGTCTACATTCTGCTTGACAACGCCTGCAAGTACGCCGGCGCGGGCGGAACTGTGGCCGTCGTGCTCAGCCGCGCCGCCGACCGCCTGAAGCTCACTGTGCGCAACACCGGACCCGCCATCCCTCCGGAACATCTGGAGCATCTCTTTGAGCGCTTCTACCGCTCCGACAGCGCCCGCACCCGGGAGGCCGGCGGCTATGGTCTGGGCCTGGCCATTGCCAGGGCCATTGTTCAGTCCCACCGGGGACAGATTTCCGTGGCCAGCAGCGAGGCGGAGGGCACGGTTTTCACCGTCCTGCTTCCCCAGGGCAGACGCCAGTTCTGTCCCTCCTTCCTGAGCTGATTTCTCCAGGCATAAAAACAGCGCTATGAACCCCTAAAGCTGGGGCCATAGCGCTGTTTTTTGATTTAATCTTCTCTGGTCCGGCATTGGCAATTTCTGCACCAGGCAATGAGAATCTCTCTTGCCTCCGCCTCGCCGGTTCCGCTGTCTTTCCCGGTAATATAATTTGCGGCCTCCTGCCACGCCTCCGCGGTCCACACACCCCAAGGTGTTCCCTGGAGCACCTGCTCCAGCCGCGCCGACGACGAGGGAATGCGCAAATCGGAGAGATATGCACAGCCGCTCTTATCCGCCAGATAGTCCAGCAGCCCCTCACGTCTGCGCTCCGTCCTTTCCACTGCGCTCGTCCTCCATTTCTGAATCAGCAAATTTGCTTCGCGCCCTGTTCCGGACACGAAAGTGGAAATTTGTGACCGAACCGTCTGCGTATTCTACCACGTTTCGACAATAAAATCAACTGCCAGCCCCATTTTTCTGCACTTGGCGCAGGCTTTCCATCCGCCCTGCAATCATTTTCGGGAAGAACAGCAGGAACAGCACGGTGGTCACAACGGCGCAGAAAATATCGCACACCGGCTCGGCGTAGAAGGCCGCGTCGGCGGTCAGCAGGATGGGGAAAAGCACCGTCCCGGCGAGGAATGTAGCCTTGCGGAACAGGGAGCAGAACAGAGCCAGCCGCAAATGGCCCATGGCGGTGGTCTCGTCCACCAGAGTATACTGCACCGCCAGAGGGATGATACCAAAGGTATACACCTTAATATAGGACACTGTACGGGCCATCAGGGCGGCGTCCGATGTAAAGAGCCGGACAAACAGAGGAGACAGCGTATGGGTAAAGAGGGTCATAAGCGCGGTAAAGGCCAGACACAGGGCGCAGATATACCGGATGGCCTTTTTGATCCGGTCGGGCTGTCCGGCGCCGTAGTTAAAGCTGACCACACTCTGGCAGCCGCCGGTGATGCCCCCCATGGGCATGGTGATGATGCACATGTAGCTCTGGACAATGGTGCCGCAGGTGACCAGAATATCCCCCTCCCCCGGCCCGCCGTACCGCTGGAGCATGGCGTTAAGGACGATGAGAAGCACGCTGTCTGTGGCAATAATCAGGAAGGGCGTCAGCCCGAAGCTGGCGATGCGCCCGATGACCCGCCACTGGAATCCACCCCAGCCCAGCCGCACCGGCATGGATTTGCGCCGCAGGAAGAAGAGCACCAGGGCGCAGGAGCACATCTGAGAGATGACGGTGGCAATGGCTGCCCCCGCCACGTCCAGCCCCAGCAGGTAGATAAAAACCGGATCCAGCGCAATGTTCATCACCGCGCCCACCAGCACGGTTATCATGCCCAGCCCGGAGCGGCCCTGACAGATAAGGAAGCTGTTCATACCCGTGGCCATGAGGGCGAAGAAGGTGCCGGCGGTGTAGATGGTCAGGTAGGTGTTGGCGTAGGAAAACGTGACCTCGCTGGCGCCAAAGCACATGAGCAGCGGCTCCCGCAGCAGAAGGAACAGGGCGGTGAGGGCCACTGAGAGTACCGTCAGCATCAGGAAGCCGTTGTTGAGCACCCGCTGTGCCTCCTCCCGGTTGCCCTCCCCCATGCGCATGGCCAGGTTCGGAGACCCCCCCAGGCCCACCAGAGTGGCAAAGGAGGAGAGCAGCGTCACAATGGGTCCGCACACCCCCACGCCCGCCAGGGCCACAGTGCCGATATCCGGGATATTGCCGATGTACATCCGGTCCACAATGCTGTACAGCACATTCACCAGCTGGGCCAGCATGGTGGGGATAGCCAGTCGGAGAAGCAGAGGACCGACAGGGTCCTTTCCCAGATCGTTTTGATGCCGCACGCTATCTCTCCCCTTCTCTGTCCCCACGGACAGGCTCATTCCGCCTCATTATAATCGATACTCTCCCCGCCGTAAAGGGGAATTTTCCTCATTTTTCTCTGTTTTCTCCTCTCTTCTTTTTCTATCAGCACTCATTTTTCTTCTTTATCCCGTTTTAGCACTCTCGATAAAAGAGTGCTAACATTTACAATTTAGACATAAATTATTGTATATTTGTTCATAGACCGGCAGTATACTTAGGGACAGAAAAAGAGATAGAGCGTTGAGCGGAATAAGGCTCAGCCCTCTGAAAGGGGTTTTGCAGTATGCGTGGTACCCGTGATTAGCAGAGTAATAGTACGACTGCCAAAGTCCTATGGTCCCCAAAGACAGAATTCCAAGTTTAAATCCAAAGGAGAGATTTCTATGTTTGGTATGCTTCCTTTTGAGCGCAGCAATGACAATATGTTCGATGCTTTTGACAGCTTTGCCCGTGACTTCTTCCGCAGCAGCAACACTTCCCTGCCCGCCTTCCGCACCGACATCCGCGAGGTCAACGACAAATATGTGCTGGAGGCTGAGCTCCCCGGTTTCAATAAAGAGGATATCACCCTGGACGTGAAGGACGGCATTCTCACCATCACCGCCGAGCACAAGGAGGACAGCGACAAGAAGGACGAGAAGGGCAACTACCTGCGCCGTGAGCGCCGCTATGGTTCCTTCTCCCGTTCCTTTGACATCACCGGTATTGACGAAGCCGGCATCACCGCCGCCTATAACAACGGGGTGCTGGAGCTGAACCTGCCCAAGGCCCAGCCCGTGGTTCCCGAGGCGCGGAGAATCGCCATTGAGTAACGGCAAGCCCCGGGAGCCGGTCAGCCAAAGCTGACCGGCTCCCTTTCTCTTCCTTCTTTTTCACCCCGGTCCCAGAAAAAGTTATGGACTTTGGGAGCGAAAAATAGTAGATTAGTGACAGGATGCGGAGAATCCTTCCACCTCCCCAGTCAGAATTTGTTTTACCCCCTGAGAGGATGTGACTTACTATATGAACGCCAACAAATATACCCAGAAATCCCTGGAGGCCATCCAGGAGGCCCAGGCCATCGCCACAGAGTACAGCAACCAGCAGATTGAGCAGCCCCACCTGATGCTGGCCCTGCTGCAGACCGAAAACGGCCTGATCCCCCAGCTGCTGACCAAGATGGGCCTGACCGTCCCCTCCTTTGCCGCAGCTGTAAAGAATGAGGTCCAGAAGCTGCCCCGGGTGTCCGGCTCCGGCCGGGAGCAGGGCAAGATCTATGTGGCCCAGGATGTGGACAAGGCGCTGAACACCGCCGAGTCGGTGGCCGCCTCCATGAAGGACGAGTACGTCTCCGTGGAGCACCTGCTGCTGGCCCTGGTGGAGTGCGCCAACAGCAGTCTGAAGCACCTCTTCCAGACCTACCGCATTACCCGGGAGAGCATTCTTCAGGCCCTCTCCTCCATCCGGGGCAACCAGCGGGTCACCAGCGACAACCCGGAGGAGACCTATGACGCCCTGAAGAAGTACGGCTCCGACCTGGTGGAGCGGGCCCGTCAGAACAAGCTGGACCCGGTCATCGGCCGTGACGATGAGATCCGAAACGTAATTCGTATTCTCAGCCGCAAGACCAAGAACAACCCCGTCCTCATCGGCGAACCCGGCGTAGGCAAGACCGCTATCGCCGAGGGCCTGGCCCAGCGTATCGTCAAGGGCGATGTGCCCGGCTCCCTGAAGGACAAGACCATCTTTGCCCTGGACATGGGCGCCCTGATTGCCGGCGCCAAGTACAGGGGCGAGTTTGAGGAGCGGCTGAAGGCCGTCCTCAACGAGGTAAAGAAGAGCGAGGGCAAGATCATCCTCTTTATCGACGAGCTGCACACCATCGTGGGCGCCGGCAAGACCGAAGGCGCCATGGACGCCGGCAACCTGCTCAAGCCTCTGCTGGCCCGGGGCGAGCTCCACTGCATCGGCGCCACCACCCTTAACGAGTACCGCCAGTACATTGAGAAGGACGCCGCCCTGGAGCGCCGGTTCCAGCCCGTTATGGTCAACGAGCCCAGCGTGGAGGACACCATCGCCATTCTCCGCGGCCTGAAGGAGCGGTACGAGGTGTACCACGGCGTAAAAATCACCGACAGCGCCATCATCGCCGCCGCCACGCTGTCCAACCGCTATATCACCGACCGGTTCCTCCCCGACAAGGCCATTGACCTCATTGATGAGGCCTGCGCCATGATCCGCACCGAGATCGACTCCATGCCCACTGAGCTGGATGTGATCCAGCGGAAGATCATCCAGCACGAGATCGAGGAGGCCGCCCTGAAGAAGGAGACCGACAAGATCTCCCAGGAGCATCTGGCCGAGATCCAGAAGGAACTCTCCGACATGCGGGAGGAGTTCAAGGCCAAGAAGGCCCAGTGGGAGAATGAGAAAAACGCCATCGGCAAGGTGCAGAAGCTCCGCGAGGAGCTGGAGCAGGCCAACGCCCAGCTGGAAAAGGCGCAGCGCTCCTACGACCTGAACAAGGCCGCCGAGCTGCAGTACGGCAAGATCCCCGAGCTGCGCAAGCAGCTGGAGGCTGAGGAGGCTCTGGCCCAGCAGGGCAAAGAGGACTCCCTGCTGCGGGACAAGGTCACCGAGGAGGAGATCGCCCGCATCATTGAGCGCTGGACCGGCATCCCCGTGGCCAAGCTGATGGAGGGCGAGCGGGAGAAGCTGCTCCACCTGGAGGACATTCTCCACAAGCGGGTTATCGGCCAGGACGAAGCTGTGCGCCTGGTGTCCGAGGCCATCCTGCGCAGCCGCGCCGGTATCGCCGACCCCAATAAGCCCATCGGCTCCTTCCTGTTCCTGGGCCCCACCGGCGTGGGCAAGACCGAACTGGCCAAGACCCTGGCAGAGGCTTTGTTCGACAGCGAGAAGAACATGGTGCGTATCGATATGAGCGAGTACATGGAGAAGTTCTCGGTCTCCCGTCTCATCGGCGCGCCTCCGGGATACGTGGGCTATGAGGAGGGCGGCCAGCTGACTGAAGCCGTCCGCCGCCACCCCTACTCCGTGGTCCTCTTCGACGAGGTGGAGAAGGCCCATCCCGACGTATTCAACGTGCTCCTTCAGGTGCTGGACGACGGTCGGATCACCGACAGCCAGGGCCGCACCGTGGACTTCAAGAACACCATCATCATCCTCACCTCCAACCTGGGCAGCCAGTTCCTGCTGGATGGCATTGACGCCAACGGCGAGATCAGCCAGACCGCCCGGGACCAGGTCAACGACCTGCTCAAACACTCCTTCCGCCCCGAGTTTCTCAACCGGCTGGACGAGATTGTGTTCTACAAGCCCCTGACCAAGGACAACATCACCCACATCATCGACCTGCTGGTGGCCGACCTGAACCAGCGCCTGTCCGACAAGCAGCTCACCGTGGAGCTGACCCCGGCTGCCAAGGACTTCGTCATCGACAGCTCCTACGATCCTGTCTACGGTGCCCGGCCCCTGCGCCGCTTTGTGCAGCACACGGTAGAGACCCTTATCAGCCGCAAGATCATCGCCGATCAGGTCTCCCCGGGCGACACCATCACCGTGGACTGCCGGAACGGCGAGCTCACGGTGGACGCCCATCAGGTGCTCACCGGCGAGGTTGTAACCGAATAACACCGCAGTACGGCGGCAGCGCATGAAATGCGCTGCCGCCGTTTTTTATGTTCCTGAGGACTGTTCCTTCTCCGGCACTGTGCTTACAAGCCGGGTCCCGGACCAGCGCTCATAAAACGCCGGTTCGCCCCCCATCATCTGGGCCAGAGTCAGGAACAAAAACACCACATACCCTACCACGGCAGCGCCGCCCATGACCAGCCCCGCCAGCTCCGGCATCAGCCCCCAGCCCTCCAGCCGGTCCAGCAGCCACCGGAGCGCTGGGAGGCTCCAGCGAACCGCGGCCAGCAGGAACCCATAGCGGAGGAGGTACTGATACCACCTGGGCGGCTGTCCTCCCGCTGTGACCAGTCTCATTCTGGTCAGGCGGTGCCCCACTGTGCTGCCGCCCAGCAGCAGGGGGCAGAGGGCAAAATAGGCCAGGCAGAGCAGCTCCGCCGCCGGTTCGGGCAGATGGACCTGCCAGCGGAATGCTGTGGACACCAGATTTGCCAGCACCACGGCCACCGCCAGGACAACGCCGTCATACAGCAGCGCCACCAGCCGCCGCGGAAAGGAGACCCGCCGCCCACGGTCAAAGCTGGCCCGGTCTATCTTCTCCCGGGTGGGCAGGATTTTGGCCGCCGCTCCGGCAATCAGGTATCCAATCATGCTGCCGCAGGTGTTGACCATCAGGTCGTCCACATCAAAGATGCGGTAGCTGCCCGGATAGATGAAGTAGAGCCCGGTGAGCTGGGTAAGCTCAAAAAACAGGGACAGCAGCGCGGAGAGTACCAGCGTCTTTTTCCAGCCGCAGCGGAAGTAGTAGCGCAGATACATGCCAAAGGGCATGGTCATCAGGAGATTGAACGCCGTGGTCAGGAAGGCCCCGCAGGTGAAGAGGGAAACCCAGGTCTCCGGACGGTTCCAGACAACGTGGGAGGTGCGGAGGATATCTCCCACAAAAGCAAAGGGGATCAGCTGGGCCTTATGTCCATGGAGTGTGGCCGCCGTCTCGCTGCTGGGCAGGGGCAGGATCACCAGACAATATACGCACAGGAGATACAGCACAAAGGAGTACACCACCAGGATGCGCATGCTGAGCACGGAGCCGTACTTATGGTAGTTGAACGCGATGTAGGGGACAGTGAACAGCACCGCCAGAATGGGGAACAGAATGGCCGCCTGCCGGAGCGCTTCCAGATAGCTGCTCATGAAACGTACCTTCTCTCTTCTTTTCTTTGCCTCTCAGCTTAGCAGAAAAAATTCAAGGAATCCTTAAGAAAGACATTATTTTTTCAAGATTTTGCGGCGGCTTGTCTCCAAGGGCGCCATCCAGTCCTACCAATTGCCCAGCAACCAGAAGGAGATCTATTACCGTTTGACACCCTATGGCCGGGAGATTTTTAAACAGCACCGCCTGCGCCACCAAGACTGGGAAGATCGCGACCGGATGTTCTTCCAGAGCCTGAACAGTGATATGCTGGATATGGCGCTGCAGTTTATGAATATCTACAATGGATATCTGGAGATGAAGGTGGCGGAGCTGTCTGAGCAAAACAGCAGTGTTCCAATCGCTCCGGACGAGCAAGCGCCCTTGGAAGAATCCACGGACAGCGGAGCGGGCTGATATGCACAAGTCCGGGATGAGTCCGCGCCCGCAGAGCCGCTGCTGGCTGGAAATTGACCTGAATGCCTTGCGCTGGAATTGGGCGCATATCCGTTCCTGCTGCGCCAAGGACTGCGAGCCTATGGCGGTAGTAAAATGCAACGGGTACGGCCTTGGCGCTGTTCGGATCGCCCAGGAGCTGGAAAAGACGGGTTGTTCCATTTTTGCTGTCGCCGATTTGGGGGAGGCGCTAGAGCTGCGTCAGGCGGGCATCCGTTCGCCGCTCTTTCTTCTGAGTCCAATCGGGCCGTCTGACGCGGCCATTGCCGCGGAAGAGAACGTGATTGTCCCGGTTGCCGACGCCACCCATGGGCGCGCGCTGTCAGCGGCGGCCTCCGTCCGCGGCCTTCGCCTGCGGACGCATATCAAGCTCGACGTGGGCCTTACCAGGCTGGGGATACCAATCCCCGGCAGAGAGGCAGAGGCTGCAGACGAGGTCCGCAGTATTCTCTCCCTTCCCGGACTCTCCAACGAGGGTATTTTTACCCATATCTCCGGCATGATGGAGCCGGAGATGGACTATCTGAATATCCGCCAGGCCGAGCTTTTCAGAGGATTCGTCGCGCGTTTGGGCGAAGCGGGGAGGCACCTGAAAAAGCACTGTGCCAGCAGCCTTCTCTTTCTCCTTCATCCCGAGTACCACATGGACTATGTCAGGCTCACATCTGTCCTGCTGGGTATACAAAAAGGCGGCGAATCTCTTTCACTGCGGGGCGTTGCCGCAATGAAAGCACGGCTACTTCAGGTCAAGCACGTTCCCAAGGGCACGAACATCGGATACTGGATGAGCTACGTCGCGCCCCGCGATATGAAGATAGGCATTGCAGGCGTTGGTTACGGAGACGGTCTGGTCCGCTCTCTCATGTCAGGCGCGGAAATGAGCGTATGTGGAAAGCGTGTTCCGGTGGTAGGAAAACTCTCTATGACCTTTGCCGCAATTGATATTACATCCGTACCCGAGGCAAAGGTTGGGGATGTTGTAACAGTTTTTGGCTCTGGGAATGACTGCCCCACCGTTTGGGACTATGCTGATTTGTATGGAGGACACCCCTGCGAAGTACTTACCATGCTAAAGGATCGCATTCCTAAGAAATATATCCAACAAGAATAAGCGTTCTTACTGCTCGGTCTCCAGTCGAAAACTACTCAGAGTTTTGACCCTTTTAACCCCGCAAACCATTGGAAATACAGGAATTCTACCGTTGGTTTACCTCCTCCCACCACAAAGCGGTTGCCAAATTTCCTCCGCTCCGCTATGCTGGAGACAGAAAGAAGGAGGTGCCACATATGGACAGCATTCAAACCGGCAGCTTCATCGCCACCCTCCGCCGGGAAAAAGGCATGACCCAGAAGGAGCTGGCCTCCCTGCTGGGCGTCAGCGACAAGGCCGTCAGCAAGTGGGAACGTGGCGAGAGTTACCCCGAGGTCACCCTGTTTCCCGCCCTAGGCGCCATTCTGGGCGTCACCGCCGACGAGCTGATGGCGGGCGAGCGGAAGCCCCAGCCCCCCGCAGGCTCCCCTGAACCCGTCCGTGCCCCGGAGCAATCCCTCTATCCCCTCCTGATGGACAACGTCCGGGAGAAGGCCGCCCGCAGCGCCCTGCTGGCCTGGCTGCTGGCCGTGCTGGCCTTTGTGGTCAAATACGCCTTCTCCGGCAACAGCCTCAGCGAGGGCGTCCTCTTCCCCTGGCTGGCTCCCGGGGCCGCTGCCCTGCTGGGCATCGCAGGGGCGGTGCTCCTGTTTCTGGCCTCCGGGCAGTTCTCCGCCTCCCGGCGGCAGTACCGCGCCATGTCCGGCCTCACCGACAGCCGCACCCTCTCCCCCTATGTTCTGCTCTTCGCCCTCACCGCGCTGTTCCTGCTGTCCAGCCTGACCCTGGACGCCATGGTTGGCAGCAGTGTGCTCAACGCCAAGGGTGAAAACCTGTTTGTCCTCAAATCCAGCACCATCAACCTCTCCATTGTGGCCGCCTGCGTGCTGGCTGCCGCCAACCTGGCCATCCGCCGGTGGGGCGACCGGCGGCCCGACCGGCCGGACCGGCTGGAAATGGCCGTCACCCTGCTCACCGCCGCTGCGACCGTGGCCGCCGCCCTCCTGCTGATCCGTTTCCTGTGGGACGCGGTGGAGCAGGGGCTGTACCAGCGGCCTCCCCTGCCCGACCTGGGGGAGGACAGCAGCCTGCTCCTCGGCTATGACTACCTCAACTACCTGGTGTCTGGCCTCCAGTACGGCCTGCCCGGCGTGGCCCCCGCGCTCTTCGGCGGCATCGGGGTCTGCGCCCTGCTCAACCTGTTCTGGATGGTCCGCCGCCGGGACCTGCGCAGCGTGGTGTGCGGTCTGGCCAATCTGGCCATCCCCGGCCTGGTGCTGGGCTGCTTTGACTTCTGGTTTAGGCTAGCTCCCTTTTATGGAACACTTCAGGTAAACGGTCCGCCTGACGCCACCAACGCCGCCAACTTTTTCTTTGTGGTGGTGATCGGCCTGTTCGATCTGCTCCTGGCCGCCGCCCTCACCCTCCGTCACCTGGCCGGCGCGGCGGTGCCGGTCCAGCACGCAAACATAGACACCTAATCGCTCCCATTTGGGCGGGCGGAAAATATTTCCGCCCGCCCTGAAATTTATGCTTGACATTTGTCTGATTTTATGCTTATAATTTAGCAAGTCAAATTGATAAACCGATGACGAAGAGGAGTAGCCCGGAGGGAAAGCCTCCCAGAGAGCTGCGGATGGTGGGATCGCGGCAGGTGGACGCCGGGTGAATGGACTTCCGAGGGCACAGCGAACAGGCCGCGGCCTCAGTAGCGCGACGGGGACTCCGCCCGTTATCAGGGGAGCCTGCGTTTTTGGACGTGGGAAAGTGAGCGGGCATACGGCGCGCCGTATGTCAATCCGGGTGGTACCGCAGAGGTCTTCGGCCTTTGTCCCAGAGAACAGAAGTTCTGGGACGAGGGTCTTTTTTGTTGCCTTCTTCCAGAACAGCCCCAGCGAAAAACACTGAGAAGGAGCGATTACCATGACAAAGATTCCTCACCGCCTGTATCTCACCGAAGACCAGATGCCCCGCCAGTGGTATAATCTTCGGGCCGACATGAAGGAACAGCCCGATCCCCTTCTGAACCCGGGCACCCTGGAGCCTCTCAGAACCGAGGAGCTATACCCTATCTTCTGCGAGGCCCTGGCCAGGCAGGAGATGGACGGCCAGACCCGCTTTTTTGACATCCCGGAACCGGTCCGGGAGGTCTACAAGATGTACCGCCCCTCTCCCCTCATCCGTGCCTACAACCTGGAGAAGGCCCTGGGCACCCCGGCCAAAATCTACTACAAGTTTGAGGGCAACAATACCTCCGGCTCTCACAAGCTCAACTCCGCCGTGGCCCAGGCCTACTACGCCAAGGAACAGGGCATCACCCGACTCACCACCGAGACCGGCGCCGGCCAGTGGGGGACCGCGCTGGCCGAGGCGTGCAGTTACTTCGGCATTGATCTGGACGTATTCATGGTCAAGTGCTCCTACGAGCAGAAGCCCTTCCGCAAAGCGGTGATGGGGGTCTTTGACGCCAGGGTAACTCCCTCCCCCTCTATGACCACCGAGGCGGGCCGGAAAATTCTGTCCGAGAACCCGGACACCACCGGCAGCCTGGGCTGCGCCATCTCCGAGGCGGTGGAGTCCGCCGTCTCCACGCCCAACTCCCGGTATGTGCTGGGCAGCGTGCTCAACCAGGTGCTTCTCCATCAGTCCATTATCGGCCTGGAGAGCGCCCTGGCCATGGAGCAGCTGGGCGAGTACCCCGACGTGGTGGTGGGCTGCGCCGGCGGCGGCTCCAATCTGGGCGGTCTCATCGCCCCCTTCATGCGGGATAAGCTGACCGGCATAAGAAACCCCCGCATTGTGGCCGTGGAGCCCGCCTCCTGCCCCTCCTTTACCCGCGGCAAATACGCCTATGATTTCTGTGACACCGGAAAGGTCACTCCAATGGCCCGGATGTACACCCTGGGCAGCGGCTTCATCCCCTCCGCCAACCACGCCGGCGGCCTGCGCTACCATGGCATGAGCCCCATTCTGTCCAAGCTCTACCACGACGGATATATGGAGGCGGTAAGCTACAAACAGACCGAAGTCTTTGAGGCCGCCGTCCGCTTCGCCAAGCTGGAGACCATTCTCCCTGCCCCCGAGTCGGCTCACGCCATCAAGGGTGCCATGGATGTGGCCTTGCAGTGCAAAGAGACCGGCGAGGAAAAGACCATTCTCTTCGGTCTGACCGGAACGGGCTACTTTGACATGACCGCCTACGAGTCCTACCTCAACGGCTCCATGAATGACCACGTGCCCACAGACGAGGAGCTCCAGAAAGGTTTCGACTCCCTGCCCGACATCCCCCAGAACAAGAACATCTGAGCACAGAAAATCCCCTGGGCCGCGCTGCGGCCCAGGGGATTTTCTGCATCATATCAGTCAAATTCCGTCTGCCAGTACTCGTCCGCGGCAGCCCGGTAGCACAGGGCAATCTGCTCCGCCGTGGTCTTGTCCTCACACAGAGGCGGCAGGCTGTCCTGGTCAAACCAGCCGCTGGCCACAGTCTCCAGATTGTCCCGGAACTCGCCGCCTACCAGCTGGCAGAGCACAAACACCTTGCAGATACCGTTGAGGAAGGCAGGGGTATTGTGCCGGTTCCGGTCCTGGAGCGCGATGATCCGCTCCGCCATGACGGTCAGCCCGGCTTCCTCCCGGACCTCCTTCTCCGTGTTGTCCCGAATGCTCTGGTCCACATCCACCCATCCGCCGGGCAGGGACCACAGGCCGTTGTTCTCCTGCACCAGGAGGATCTTCTCCCCCTGGAATACCGCCGCCCGAGTCTCCAGCTTTGGGGTCTGGTAGCCTGTCTCACAGCAGAACAGCTCTGTTACTTTGCTCAGCGGAATATCGGCCTGATAGCTCACTATCTCGGCGGCAATATCGCGAATACGCTGAAACCGCTCCAAATCGTAGGGGTCCTTGGAATAAGCCAGGCCAGCCTGAGCCAGGAACTGCAGTTCACGGGCCCAGTCGATCCAGGGTTCGCGCATAAAAATCCCCCATTCCGCCGCAATGCGCGGCATTCATAGAATTCTCCCCAAGACACAGGACGTCCTTTTGCTGCCATCGCCGGCTGTCCCAAAGGAGCAGGGGGCCAGCTCTGTGTTTCCACGTTTTTTGCTGTTTTGTTCCCAAGTTTTTCTTATTTTATGATAATACATTCTTTTAGAAATATCTATGTAAAAAATGTACTATTTTTGGTGTTTTATCTCCAAATGACATCAATACACAAAAAATTGAGACCGGCGAATCCATCGCCGGCCTCATTGTAACTTTTCTTTGTCCTGTTCAGAGCACTTTGCAGATGCGCTCCACAGCCTCCTTGGTGGCGTCCGCGCCGCCAAAGGCAGTGAGGCGGATATAGCCCTCGCCGCTGGGGCCAAAGCCGGCGCCGGGGGTGGTGACCACATTGGCCTGGTGGAGCAGCTTGTCGAAGAACGCCCAGGAGCCCATGCCGTCGGGGGTCTTGGCCCAGACATAGGGGGAGTTCTCGCCGCCGGACACGGTCAGGCCGGCCGCCTTCAGGCCGTCATAGATAACCTTGGCGTTGCGCTTGTAGAAGGCGATATTCTCCATAACCTGGGCGTGGCCCTCAGGGGTGTAGACGGCCGCGGCGCCCCGCTGGACCACATAGGGCACGCCGTTGAACTTGGTGCACTGACGGCGGTTCCACAGGGCGTTCAGGCTGGCGCCGTCCCGCTCCAGAGCCTTGGGCACCACGGTATAGGCGCAGCGGGTGCCGGTGAAGCCGGCGGTCTTGGAGAAGGAGCGGAACTCAATGGCGCAGGTCTTGGCGCCGGGAATCTCAAAGATGCTGTGAGGAATCTCCGGGTCGGAGATAAACGCCTCATAGGCGGAGTCGAAGAGAATCACGCTGCCGTTGGCGTTGGCCCAGTCCACCCAGGCCTGGAGCTGGGCGCGGGTGGCCACAGCACCGGTGGGGTTATTGGGGAAGCAGAGATAGACCAGGTCCGCCTTCTCCGCAGGGATAGCGGGGGAAAAGCCGTTCTCCGCCACACAGGGCATATAGACCAGGCGGCTCCACTTGCCGGTCTCCTCGCTGAAGTCACCGGCGCGGCCGGCCATAGCGTTGGTGTCCACATATACGGGGTACACCGGGTCGCACACCGCAACCACGTTGTCAGTGCCGAAGATATCGCCGATGTTGCCGCAGTCGCTCTTGGCGCCGTCGGACACAAAAATCTCCGAGGGTTCAATCTCCACGCCCCGGGCGCGGTAGTCATGGGCGGCAATGGCCTCCCGGAGGAAGTCGTAGCCCTGCTCAGGGCCGTAGCCGTGGAAGCCCTCAACTGTGGCCATCTCGTCCACAGCGGCGTGCATGGCGGCGGTGACGGCGGGCACCAGAGGACGGGTCACGTCGCCGATGCCCAGGCGGATGAGCTTCTTGTCCGGGTTGGCGTCGGCGTACACCGACACCCGGCGGGCAATCTCGGAAAACAGGTAGCTGCCGGGCAGCTTCAGGTAGTTGCGGTTAATGGTGGTCATATGCATCCTCCGTATCTGCTCCGTCCCGGTTCTCCGGGCCGGACTTTTTCTTCTTGCGGTACTGTTGACGCAGTACACATGCTTGCATTATTGTATCGCTTTTTCCCGCCTGTTACAATGGTTATTTTGCTGTTACAGGGAAATTTCTCCCTCAAAAACCGTCACCGCCGGGCCGGTCATGTAGAGATGGCCGTTCTCTTCCGCCCAGCGGATTTCCAGCTCACCGCCGGGCAGGCGGACGGTGGTGTGGCGGGACACCAGCCCAGCCTGGGCGGCCGCAGTCACAGCGGCGCAGGCGCCGGTGCCGCAGGCCAGGGTCTCGCCGCTCCCCCGCTCCCACACACGCACCTTCAGGCCGCCCCGGTCATCCAGCTGGGCAAATTCGACGTTCACCCGGTCCGGAAAGGCGGGATGCCGCTCCAGAGCCGGGCCAAGCTCAGACAGATTCAGGGCGTCCACCTCGCCGCAGAACACCACCGCGTGGGGATTTCCCACCGACACGGGGACTGCCTGCCAGGTTTTCCCTGCGGCCATCAGCTTCACCGGCGGTGAAAGCTCCGGCCGCCCCATGTCCACCAGTACCGACTGCACCTTCCCTTCCCGGAGAAACAGCTCCAGGTAGCGCACCCCGGAAGCTGTCTCCACTGTCAAAAGGGAGGTTTTTCTGGTCAGTCCCTTGTCGTACACATACTTGCCCAGACAGCGGATGCCGTTGCCGCACATGGCGCCTTCCGAGCCGTCGGCGTTGAAAATCCGCATGCCGAAGTCCGCCCGCTCCGACGGGCAGACGCAGATCAGCCCGTCTGCCCCCACGCCGAAGTGGCGGTCGGACAGCCGGACCGCCAGCTCAGGCAGATTGTCCGGCACGCCGCCGGTACAG
The DNA here is from genome assembly GCF_944387805.1 of uncultured Pseudoflavonifractor sp. Taxonomy (GTDB): domain Bacteria; phylum Bacillota; class Clostridia; order Oscillospirales; family Oscillospiraceae; genus Pseudoflavonifractor. The sequence continues at coordinate 44,596 of NZ_CALXGI010000015.1, forward strand.
TTGAGATACACATAATCATTGCCCAGACCCTGCATTTTCGTAAAGCGCATGGCTCTCTCCCCGCCGCCCCGCCGGATTTCCGGCGGGACGCCCTGCGGGGGCCGCCCCCCGGAGCGGGGCCGTACCCCTTATTCCTATGCGCCGCAGTCCTCGCTGAGAACCCGCCGGGCAGTCTCCAGCAGGCGGGAGCCGCTGTCCATGCTCCGCTTCTGAAGGTAGCGGTGGGCTTCCTCCTCAGTAAAGCCGCGGCTGTCCATCAGAACCGCCTTGGCCTGCTCCACCACCGCTTTCTCCTCCTCGCTGCGGCGGGGCCGGGTGATTCTCTCCAGCCGGTGCCCCACCTGGAGCAGCAGCCGCACTGACGCAATCAGATCTCCCCGGGACACCGGAGAGGCCAGCTTGAAAATGTCGTCACTCTCGCACAGGTCCAGCATGCCCTGGTTGGCCACCATCAGCATGGCGCAGGCCGGTGGCAGGTCCTCAAACAGCTGCTCGGCGGACTCGTCATGGAATTTGTAGCCGCAGACCACGGCGGAAATATGCTGCTTGCTCACCACACGTTTTACCTCAGCGGCGCTGTGGCAGACCACGCAGGAAGCGGTGCCCGAGCTCTCCAGAATCTCCCGGATGCGCCGGCCGCTCTCCTCCTTTGCAAAGGCCACAATTATTTTTTCCATGTTTCACCCCTCTCCTTCTCATGGGGGAGTATGCGCCGGGGGGACGGCGCGTCTCATAACGCCCCGTCCCCCCGATTTTGCCGGCAGTGCCGGAGCTCTGATTTTATTTTACTCCATAATCGATGATGTACTTCTCCCGCTCCCAGGAGGACACACGGGTACGCTGCTCCTCGGGGCAGGCATTTTCTGCGGAAAATGCGGCGCTGTGCGCCCGCGCCGCTCCTTCCGGGAGAACCAGTTCCGTTGGCTCAATAGTTGATGATATACTTCTCCCGCTCCCAGGAGGATACACGGGTACGGTACTCGTCCCACTCTTTTTTCTTTCCCTCAATGTAGTTGTTCGCCACGTGCTCGCCCAGGGTGTCCAGCACCAGCCGGTCGCCTTCCATCAGGCGGATAGCCTCCTCCAGAGAGCCGGGCAGACTGGCGATGCCGTGAGCCTCCCGGGTAGCCGGGTCCATGGCGTAGATATTCTTCGTGATCTCCGCCGGCGGCACCAGGCCCTTCTCAATGCCGTCCAGGCCGGCAGTCAGGCAGACAGCGAAGGCCAGATAGGGATTGCAGGCCGGGTCGGGGGAACGCAGCTCCACCCGGGTGGACTGGCCCCGGGAGGCAGGGATGCGGATGAGGGCGGAGCGGTTGGACGCGGACCAGGCCAGATAGCAGGGAGCCTCATAGCCGGGCACCAGCCGCTTATAGGAGTTGACCAGAGGGTTGGTGATGGCGGCCATGCCGGGCACATGGCGCAGCAGGCCGGCGATAAAGCTGTATGCCTCCCGGGACAGGCCCCGCTCGTCGTTGGGGTCGTAGAACACGTTCTTGCCGTCCCGGAAGAGAGACATATTGGTGTGCATGCCGGAGCCGGCCACGCCGAAGATGGGCTTGGGCATGAAGGTGGCGTGGAGACCGTTCTTCTGGGCAATGGTCTTAACCGCCAGCTTAAAGGTCATGATATTGTCGGCGGCGTGGAGCGCCTCGGCGTACTTGAAGTCAATCTCATGCTGGCCCTGGGCGCACTCGTGATGGCTGGCCTCAATCTCAAAGTTCATCTGCTCCAGAGCCATGCAGATCTCCCGGCGGGTAGACTCGCCGTGGTCCAGAGGACCCAGGTCAAAATAGCCGGCCTCGTCGTTGGTCTTGGTGGTAGGCTTGCCGTCGTCATCGGTCTGGAACAGGAAAAACTCTGCCTCGGGGCCCACATTAAAGGTGTCAAAGCCCATATCACGGGCCTTCTGGATGGCCCGCTTCAGCACGTCCCGGGGGTCGCCCACAAAGGGGGTGCCGTCGGTATTGTACACGTCGCAGATGAGCCGCGCCACCTTGCCGTGGCCCGGCCGCCAGGGAAACACACGGAAGGTCCGCAGGTCGGGATACAGATACTGGTCAGACTCGTCGATACGAACAAAGCCATCGATGGAGGAGCCGTCGAACATGCACTGGTTGTTGACAGCTTTCTCAATCTGCGAGGCCGTAATGGCCACGTTCTTCAGCTGGCCGAAAATGTCCGTAAACTGGAGGCGGATGAACTCAATGTCCTCCTCCTTAACAGCACGAATGATGTCTTCCTTCGTTTGAAGGTGGGTCATGGTGCGCGTCCCCTTTCATCCTCAAAAAATCGTTTTTCTGCGTCCAATCGAAAAAGGCGCTCCGGTCCCCCAAGGGGGGTCGGAACGCCTTCGTTCTCAGCCAATGATATGCGGATCAGCACTTCGGCGCCGATTATCTTTCTGTATTGTCCTCCAGTCAGGCCGGCGCCTGTGGGAGTCTTTCCTCTTTCCCCCAGCGGACAGCAGGACGACTTTGTCCCGCAAGTTTTCTTTTTTATCTTACCACACCCGAAGGAAGTTGACAATCGGCAAATTCATCTGCTTTTTTTATCAGATATCCAAAGTTTCCGTCCTTGTTGACAAGGCTCGGACGCCCCGCGCCGGAAATTTTTCCAGTTTCCTCTTGACAAATTAAGTTAGCTGTTGTAAACTCATGCCGTCAAGGAGGTTAGCATTCGCTAATCTCCGGGATAAGCAGAGAAATTCAGCCGGGAGGTGCGTTTATGATGCCGCTTACAATGGCAAAGGCCGGTGAGACAGTCACCATCCGGAAAATCACCGGAAAGGATGAGGTTCGTCTGCATCTGGCGGAGCTGGGATTTGTGGTGGACGGTACGGTCACGGTGGTCAGTGAAATTGCCGGCAATCTGATTCTTCAGGTCAAGGACAGCCGGATTGCCCTGGATAAGACCATGGCCAACCGAATCATGATTTGAGAGGAGCAGGGATATGAGAACACTCAGAGATGCAAAGGTGGGCGACACTGTCACTGTCGCCAGACTCCACGGCGAGGGAGCCGTCAAGCGCCGCATTATGGACATGGGAATCACAAAGGGCGTGGTCATCCATGTGCGGAAGGTGGCCCCGCTGGGGGACCCCATGGAGCTGAACGTGCGCGGCTATGAGCTGAGCGTGCGCAAGGCGGACGCGGAGATGATCGAAATTCAATGATGTGTGCGTCCTCAGCACCGGCGGCAGATGCCGCCTGTTTTTTGAGGTCATAGTTAGCAAACGCTAATTGGAAGGGAGTAGCAAGATGGAGTACAAAATCGCGCTGGCAGGCAACCCGAACTGCGGCAAAACCACGCTGTTCAATGCCCTGACCGGCTCCAGTCAGTATGTGGGCAACTGGCCCGGTGTCACAGTGGAGAAAAAGGAGGGCAGGCTGAAGGGTCACAAAGATGTGATCATTCAGGACCTGCCCGGCATTTATTCCCTCTCCCCCTACACGCTGGAGGAGGTGGTGGCCCGGGACTATCTGGTAGGTGAGAAGCCAGACGCCATTCTCAACATTGTGGACGGCACCAACATTGAGCGCAATCTATACCTGACCACTCAGCTCATCGAGCTGGGCATCCCGGTGGTGGTTGCGGTGAACATGATTGACCTGGTCCGCAAAAACGGAGATAAGATCGACCTGAACCGGCTGGCCGGCGCCCTGGGCTGCCAGGTGGTGGAGATGAGCGCCCTGAAGGGCGAGGGCGGCATGGCCGCCGCGGAGAAGGCCCTGGAGCTGGCCAAAACCCATAAGACCGGCGAGCTGCCCCATGTGTTCACCGGCAGCGTGGAGCACGCCATCGCCCATATTGAAGAGTCCATCCAGGGCAAGGTGGACGACCGGTATCTCCGCTGGTACGCCATCAAGGTTTTTGAGCGGGACAGCAAAGTTCTGGAGCAGCTGGGCCTGTCCCCCGAGCTGAAAAAGCACCTGGAACTGCATATCGCCGACTGTGAGCACGAACTGGATGACGACGCCGAAAGCATCATCACCAACCAGCGCTACTCCTACATCAGCTCCGTAGTAGACAAAGCAGTGAAAAAGAAGAGGGCGGCACACAGCCTGTCCATCTCCGACAAGATTGACCGGGTGGTCACCAACCGCATCGCCGCCCTGCCCATCTTTGTGGCTGTCATGCTGCTGGTTTACGCCATCTCCATGGGCGGCTGGACCGTCTCAATCGGCACCCACCTCACTGACTGGGCCAACGACGGCCTGTTTGGCGACGGCTGGTTTGTCCCCTTCACCGCCGACACGGACGCCTGGGAGGAGGATTCCGGCGCCTGGGAGGAGGCCAGCGCCATTATCGCGGCCTACGACGCGGGCGAGTCCGAGGCCTATCTCTATGATGACGAAGCCGGCGAGACCACGGCCCTTGCGGTCAATGAGGAGACCTATCAGGCCGCCCTTACCGTGGCCGAACCCGACCCCAGCGACTACGGCACCTGGGTGCCCGGCCTGCCCGTTCTGGTGGAAAAAGGCCTGACCGCCATCGGCTGCAACGAGGTGCTTCAGTCCCTGATTCTGGACGGCATCATCGGCGGCGTAGGCGCGGTGCTGGGCTTTGTGCCCCAGATGCTGGTTCTCTTCCTGCTGCTGTCCATCCTGGAGGATGTGGGCTACATGGCCCGCGTCGCCTTTATCATGGACCGGATTTTCCGCCGCTTCGGCCTGTCCGGCAAGAGCTTTATCCCCATGCTGGTGGCCACCGGCTGCGGCGTGCCCGGCATCATGGCCTCCCGCACCATTGAGCAGGAGCGGGACCGGAGAATGACCATCATGACCACCGGCTTCATCCCCTGCGGCGCCAAGATGCCCATCATCGGCCTGTTCGCCGGGGCTCTGTTCGGCCAATCCCCCCTGGTGGCCGTGTCCGCCTACTTCATCGGCGTGGCAGCGGTGATTGTCTCCGGCATTATCCTGAAAAAGACCAGAATTTTCGCCGGCGACCCCGCCCCCTTTGTCATGGAACTGCCCGCCTATCACGCCCCCGCCGCCGTGAACGTGCTGCGGGCGACCTGGGAGCGGGGCTGGTCCTTCATCAAGCGGGCCGGCACCGTCATCCTCCTCTCCTCCATCATCCTCTGGTTCCTCCAGGGCTTCGGCTTTGTGGACGGCGTGTTCCAGATGGTGGAGGACAACAACGACTCCCTGCTGGCCGCCGTGGGCCATACCGTTGCCTTTATCTTCGCGCCGCTGGGCTTCGGCACCTGGCAGGCCACCGTGGCCACGGTCACCGGCCTCATCGCCAAGGAGGAGGTGGTCTCCACCTTCGGCGTCCTGTTCCCGGGCAACCTTACCCTGGATATGGCCGCTGCCTTCACGCCGATTGCCGCCTACTCCTTTATGATTTTCAACCTGCTGTGCGCCCCCTGCTTCGCCGCCATGGGCGCCATCAAGCGGGAGATGAACAACTGGAAGTGGAC
>NZ_CALXGI010000016.1 GCF_944387805.1 uncultured Pseudoflavonifractor sp.
TCTATCGGGGAGTCCTTTTTTTGTCCATAGCTATAAGCTCTTTATCCACTGGCAGACCCAGTGGTTCTTTAAGCAAACCAAAAAAAGAAAGACATGACCTTTGGTCATGTCTTTCTTTTTGGAGCGGGTGACGAGGCTCGAACTCGCTACCTCCACCTTGGCAAGGTGGCGCTCTACCAGATGAGCTACACCCGCAAGCGACAGATGTTATTATAGCGGCTTGTCCGCCATCTGTCAACTCTTTTTTCATTTTTCTCTGAATTTATTTTTCCTTCCCCAAGATGCCTACGGATACCAGCTCCTCTTCTCCGCCGGAGTGCGTTGGGATCTCAGAGGGCACCGGCAGTTCCGAGGGAATGGGGATGTCTGAGGGCAGCACTGCCTCCTCCGACTGGGGCTGGAGACCGCAGCTGGGAAACTCCTCCCGGTTCCACTGGTAGCCCTGCTCTGTCATCTCCGCGTCCTGGAGGGCAAGGCCGTCAGCCCGCGTGGCGTCCACATGGCGGCTCTCCCCGTCAGGCAGGGTGACAATGTTCCAGTACCAGTCGGCGCCGTCCAGGGTGCCGGGCACTACTGTACACTCAATCCCCGTGTACTGGCACAGCAGCCGGAAGGCCAGGGCCATGCCCTCGCTGTCCGCCCGGCCGTCTACCAGGGCGGAATAGGCGGTGTTGGCCCTGCGGCCCTCGCTGTCCCGCAGGCCGTACTGGGCGGTGCTCCGCAGCAGGTCAAAAAGGGTCCTGAGCCCCGTCAGGTCCCCTTCCACCTCCAGACGGGAGCCGATGCTGCTCAGCCGGGCTGCCAGCCGCTCTTTCTTTCGCTGGAGCAGCTCCGGGTCCTCCGGGTAGCTGAGCTGGATCTCTACAATCCTCACTCCGCCGGGAGCGGTCTTTTTCTCCCCGGTCAGGCCGGGATAGATGGATACCGTCACTTCAGGCATGCCCAGGGCGGATTCCGGAGTGTCATAGTAGGCCTGCCGGACCAGATCCTGAATAAATTCCTCATCCTCGTTGAAATAGGTCACCCGCAGCACCGCCTCCGCGCCAAAGGACCGCAGCGTATCCTGCAGCTCCTCCCGGATGGCGCTGGTACCGGTGACTGAGACAATGCTCTTCACCTGGTCCTGGGTGCGGCGGTAGCTGATGTACACGCTCACCTCATAATAGGAGACAATGTAGGATGTCTGGGGCTTAATGTAGCTGACGGCGTAGGACCCCAGGGGGTATTCCTGAACCGCGTAGAGGCAGGCGGCATCCACGTCGGCGTCCACATCCCCCCGGTCGGGGGTGTAGTTGGACAGATGGACCACGCCGTAGGATATGCCCTGTTCCACAAAATGAATAACCGCGTCCTCCAGCTGCTGGTAGTTCTCGGCGGTAATCACGTCGCCGTCGGCGGCAAGGCCGTCGTCGTGGGGCTGAACCACGGTGTAGTTGTGGTCCAGCATGGAGGCGCAGCCACCCAGCCCCAGGGTCAGCAGCAGGGCCAGAACAGCAAGAACTCGCTTCACGGGGCTCGCGCCTCCCTTCTCTTCTCAGATGCCGCTCAGTGGAGCAGCTGGTTTTCCCCGTCCACCGACTCCATAGTGGTCCCGTTGCTGAAGTAGTAGGACAGGATTTCGGCGGCAATACCCGCCAGGTCGGTGCCGCTGCCGCCGTGTTCCACCACCACGGAGACGGCGATCTCCGGGTCGTCGTAGGGCGCGAAGCAGACCAGCACGGCGTTGGACTCGCTGTCCACCTGGCCTACCTGGGCGGTACCCGTCTTGGCGCCCACCTCCACGGGCAGGTCGGCAAAGGCGTTCTTGACGCTGCCCTCGTTGGCCATCAGGTACATGCCGTACTTGACCGCCTCCAGGTTCTCCTCGTCGATGTCCACACTGTCCAGCAGCTGGGGCTCATACTCATAGATCACCTCGGAGAAGTCGCTGGACTTGACGCTCTGAAGGATATGGGTGGCATACCGGTCGCCGCCGTTGACCAGAGTGGCCACGTAGTTGGCCAGCTGGAGGGGGGTAACCTGGGTGTTGCCCTGGCCGATGGAGGCGGACAGCAGGTCGCCGCCGTACCAGGTCATGCCCAGGGCCTCGCTGGTCTCGGGACCGGCCACCCGGCCGGATTTTCCGCCCAGCTCAAAGCCGGTGCTCTCCCCCAGGCCGAACATGGAGGCGTACTGGTCGATGAGGTCGATGCCCAGCCGGTCGCCCAGGGTGTAGAAGTAGATGTTGCAGGAGTCCTTGATGGCGTTGGCCATGTCCTCCATGCCGTGGCTGCCGCCGTACTGGAGGTAGTACCAGCAGGCGGGGTGGTAGTCGCCGTAGGGGTACTTCTCCCCCGCCGGGTACTGGAACCGGCCGGTGTCCCGGATCTTCTCGGTGGGGGTCACCAGCCCCTCCTGGAGGGCAGCGGTGCCCACAATCATCTTGAAGGTGGAGCCGGGGGAGTACAGGCCGTTGATGGCCCGGTTGTTGAAGGGATTAAGGGGGTTGCTGGCGACCTCGTTGTAGAGGGTGGTATTGCTGTAAATGGTGGTCAGGTCGTAGGTGGGGTAGGAGGCCATGGCCAGTACGCCGCCGGTCATGTCGGTCACCACCACGGCGCCGCCCTCGGTGTACTCCGACTCCAGGCCCTCAATGCCGTTGGCCAGGGCCCGCTCGGCCGCCTCCTGGAGGCGGATGTCAATGGTCAGGCTCACATTGCCCCCCGGCTCCGGCTCCAGCGTCTCGCCGGTCTCGCTGTCGGTGAGCCAGTACTGGGAGACAACCTTGCCGTCTGTGTTGGTGTTGATGGCCCGCTGTCCCGCGGTGCCCTTCAGGTAGGACTCAAAGGCCAGCTCCACGCCGTCCTTACCCACGGTGTCGTCCATCTGGTAGCCGTCGATGTTCTTGTAGTATTCCCAGTCGTCGGAATACATGCTGCCCACGTGGCCCAGCAGATGGGCGGCGTAGGTAGTGTTGTACTGCCGGACGGTGGTGGGCTCGATGGTGACACCCACCAGCCCCTCCTCCTTGACCCGGGAGATAAAGTCGATGTCCACGTCCTGGGCAAACACATAGGAGGTGCGCAGAATGTCCAGAGAGCGCATGCGCAGCTCGCACAGCACCCCCACCAGGGCCCGGCCATCCTCAGGGGAGACACTCTCGTCCACCTCATAGAATTCCCGCATCCTGGCCAGCAGGATGTCCGGCCCCTGCTGAGCCGCTTCGGTCCACTTCATCTGCTCCAGGAAAGCCTCATACCGGGCCTGGCCGGCCTCGGTGAGGGTGTCGGTATAGGTGAAAGGCTCAGTCATGGAGATGGGCAGCACCTCGTCGGTCCACGTCACCCCCTCCTCCCGGCAGATCTCCAGCAGGGCGAGCAGGTTGGGGTTGCGCTCGGCCTCCTCCCCCATGATGGAGGTGTCCAGCGTGACCTGATAGACCGTCCTGTTGGACACCAGCACCCGGCCGTACCGGTCCAGAATCTGGCCCCGGGCGGCCTCCACGGTCTCGGTTTTCGTAATGTTGCGCACGGATCTCTCCCGATAGTCGGCGCCGTGGACAATCTGAAGATTGTGGAGCACGGCGGTAAAGACGCCGATGATGAGCACCAGGATCAGGGTGATGACCCGGAGACGGGCGCGGAACTGTCTGGCTTCCAAGGGGTACCTCCTTACAGGCGGCCCGGGGCATGCGTGCGCCGGGGATTAGAACAGGGTTGCGAACTGGGTCCGGCTCCAGACCCAGTGGAAGATAGCGTAGATTAACGGGATAAAAACCAGGGAAAAGAGAAATTCCGGGACGGCCACCCTCAGCAGGGCGGTCAGGTCGGCCACCTGGAAGAGAAGCCGCCAGCCCACCCGGAAGAGTTCAATGAGAAAGAGACCGGCGGCGGAGCAGAGGGCGCAGCCCACCAGATTCTGCCGCACCAGGTACTGGGCGGTGATGCCCGCCCCGGCGCCCAGAAGGGCCAGGGATAGGGTCATAGCGCCGTTGGTTCCGTACACCGCGTCGCAGATCACGCCCACCGCCAGGCCAAAGCCCGCGCCCGGGGCTCCCCCCTCCAGTACGGCCACCGTAATGGCCGCCAGGGGCAGCAGGGTGGGCGACACGCCGAAGAGAGAGATGCGGCTGAGGACGTATACCTCCAAAAACCACACGGGCAGGAGGGCCAGGCCGTAGATCAGCCATTTTGTGAGAAAATCCCGCTGTGTCATCTGCCCGCCCCCTTACTCCACAATGTCAAAATCGGTGATAACGAACACCTGCTGCAGATCGTTCAGGTTGGCGGAGGGCGTGATAATGGCGTACCGGGTCATGCCAGAGTCGTCGGTGTGGACGGTGTCCACCGTGCCCACCAGCAGCCCCGCCGGGTACACGCCGCCCCGGCCGGAGGTAAGCACCTCGTCCCCGGACACCAGGTCGGTGTTCTCGGGCAGGTAGCTCAGCTTCAGCTTGCCCTCCCCCATGAGGGCGAAGTCGCCCTCCAGGATGGCGGCGGTGTCGGTGCGGGCCAGGATGCCGCCCATCTCGGTGTCGGTGTCGATGATGGTGGTGACGGTGGCCCAGTTGAGCCCCACCGTGGTGACCACGCCCACCAGATTGCCGTACTGGTCGATGACGCAGTCCTCGGCGGCAATGCCCATGTTCTCCCCCTTGCTGATGGTGAAGGTGGAGTACCAGTTGGTGGCCCCCACGGCGGTGACGGTGGCCGACTCCAGCGTCAAATCCCGCCGCTGCTCCCGCAGACCCAGCAGGCTGCGCAGCCGCTCGTTCTCCCGGCTGTCGGCCTCGGCCTGGCGGACCTGCTCCTCCATCTCGGCAATCTGGATTTTCAGCTGCTCGTTCTCCTCCACCAGCTGGTCGTACTGGAAGGCGTAGTCGTACACCCCCTCCACCCAGCCCACAAAGCCGTTGATGCCGTTGCGCACCGGTGTGGTAACAAAGCCCACCACGCTGGCGATGGGGTTGGCCGTGCCGCCCAGAAGGACGGAGGTCACCAGCGTAATGAGGGCCAGCAGCACCGCGATAATGAGAATGAGCACGCCGTTATGGCGGAAAAAGTCTTTCAAAGCAACCTCCACCCGCGTTCAGGCGGGTCTTTCCAGCAGTTATGTCCTCAGATAGGGTGCATTACCCCTCGGCGGCCAGCCTGAGGCAGTCCACCCCGAAGCGGGCGAGCATGCCGCTCAGGCGGCACACCGGCAGGCCCATCACGTTGTAGTAGTCGCCGCTGATGCCCTGGATGAGCAGGGCGCCGTAGCCCTGGATGCCGTAGGCGCCGGCCTTGTCCATGGGCTCGCCGGTGGCGATATAGTGCTCAATCTCCTCCTCGCTCAGCTCCCGGAAGGTGACGTCGGTGACCTCGTGGGCGGTCTGCTTCTCCCCGCCCCGGCAGACGGTGACGCCGGTGTACACCTGATGGCGCACGCCGGAGAGGGCAGAGAGCATCTTGAAGGCGTCCAGCTCGTCGGCTGGCTTGCCCAGCACAGCCCCCTCCAGGGCCACCACCGTGTCGGCGGCGATGACAATGGCGTCCTCCCCCGCCTTTCCGGCCACGGCGGCCGCCTTCTCGGCGGACAGGCGGCGGACCAGCTCCTCGGGGGGCAGGCCGCGGAAGGCGCTCTCGTCCACGTTGGGGGAGATGGTCTCAAAGTCCCGGATGCCCATCCGCTCCAGCAGCTCCTTCCGCCGGGGGGACTGGGACGCAAGAATAATCTTCATGTTCTGATACTCCTTTACTTTCCGGTGGAGCCGAAGCCGCCCTGGCCCCGCTCGGTCTCGTCCAGGCTGCCGCACACCTCCAGCCGGGCCTGGACCACCGGCATCACCGCCAGCTGGGCGATGCGGTCGCCGGGGGCGACGGTGTAGGCCTTGTCGGACAGGTTGGTCAGGCCCACCCGGATCTCTCCCCGGTAGTCGCTGTCAATGACGCCCACGCCGTTGGAGAGGGTGATGCCGTGCCTGATGCCCAGGCCGGAGCGGGCGAACACCAGGGCCACATACTCCGCAGAGGGCAGGGCGATGGCGATGCCGGTGGGGATGGACACCAGGGCCCGGGGTTCCACCGTCACCGGCCCGTCCACGCAGGCGCACAGGTCCATGGCCGCCGCGCCGGCGCTGGCGTAAAAGGGCGCGGGGATCTCCTTCCCGATTTTCGGGGATACATACTTGATTTTCAGGTTCATATTGCCTCCGGAGGGCTGCCGCCCTCATGTTTTGATGTGTGTATTATACCCGGACAGGGGATTTCCCTTTACTCCACGTCCCGGTAGTACAGGCCCCTGGTGTACTCGCCGGGGGTCCAGTCCCCTGTCTCCCGGTACCGGGCGGCCACCCGGGCGCACTCGTCGGGGGTCTCGGTGGTGAACATGAGCCGCTGGGCCCACAGGCCGATGCGCCGATAGTCCCCCTGCCGGTCGGCCAGGAACAGCTTCTGGCAGTTGAGAAGCTCGTTGCGGCAGCCCGGCGCCTTCACCACCGGGAACTGCTTGCCCTTCCGGTCGGTGAGCAGGTTCTCATTGTGGCAGTTGCAGCGGCCGGTGCGGTTCTTGATGACGCAGCTCTCCATGATCATCAGAGGCAGGCGGCCGTAGGTGATGAGCTCGGTGTCCATGGGCTTGGAGATGTCCCGCACCTGGGCCAGCTTCAGCTCAAAGGACAGGGTGGACGACACCAGCCCCAGCTTCTTGAGCTCCTTGAGGGCCTGGGCGTTGTACACCTCCAGGCCGTAGTCCCCCCGGAGGGTGAAGCCCAGCTCTCTGGCGATGGGCAGCATGCCCAGGTTGCCCACCAGGGCGTCTGTGACCCCCAGCTCCCTGGCCTTCTCCAGCTGCTTTACCAGCTCGTCCCGCTCCCGGTCCCAGGCCACGCGGGGCAGGGTGACGGCCAAGCGGCCCCTGGCCAGCTCCACGGTCTCCGGGTGGGCGTACAGCTCACCGGCGGGCACATAGATCAGGGCGGGGTCCTGCTCCATCAGCGCGGCGGTGACCTGCCCGGCCTTGAATACGGACACGGTCAGCTCCGGGGGCTCCTTCCGGTTGTTGTACCGGGCCCCGGGGTGGAATTCCCCGCTGCGCCGCTCCGGCAGAGCCGTGCGCTGGCGGGACAGGTCCTCCAGCACCTCACGCCGCATGGCGTTGAGGGCGGACAGGGGCAGGGACAGCCCGTCCTCCACCAGGGCCCGCACCCTGTCGCAGCGGTAAGGGGTGCCGCCGGTCTTGGCCAGCTGTTCCTCCACCTGCCCGGTGGTGATGGCCCGGGTGCGGGCGGCCTCGGGGACGGGGCCCTTGACGGTGGCCACCCGGCCGGCGCTGTCCTCCACGCCCACCTGGGCGCTCTCGCCGGGACGGATCATGGCGTAGAAGGTGACGGGCACACGGGGATTCTCCCGCTGGTACATAGCCCTGGCCTGGGCAAAGAGCTCCCTGGGCTCCCTGGTCTCCTCCCGGACGCCGAACATGTCCGGCCCCTGCCTGTCCATATAGAACCCGTCGGTAAAGCCCTGGCGGGAGAAGGCGGCGGTGAGCTGCTCAATCTCCTCCGCCGTGGGCTCCCGGTTCTCCCTGATGGCCTTGGCGTAGATGGAGATGACCACCGCCACGTACTCAGGCCGCTTCATGCGGCCCTCAATCTTCAGGCAGGCCACGCCCATCCGCTTGAGCTCCTGGATGTGACCGGCCATGGACATGTCCTTGAGGGACAGGGGGTTGCCGTCGGCCCTGCCGTTCCAGCCGTACTTGAGGCGGCAGGGCTGGGCGCACAGGCCCCGGTTGCCCGACCGGCCGCCGATCATGGAGGACATGAAGCACTGGCCGGAGTAGCACATGCACAGGGCGCCGTGGCCGAAGACCTCAATCTCAATGGGGGAGTTCTGGCAGATATAGGCGATCTGGTCCCGGGACAGCTCCCGGGAGAGCACCACACGGGTCATGCCCAGGTCGGCGCACAGCTTCACGCCGTCCAGGTTGTGGACGGTCATCTGGGTGGAGGCGTGGACGGGCAGGTCGGGCGAGGCCTGACGCAGCACCCGCAGCATGCCCAGGTCCTGGACCAGCACCGCGTCCACGCCGATCTCTCCGGCCTCGGCGGCCAGCCGGGCGCCCTCGGGCAGCTCCCGGTCGGTGAGCAGGGTGTTGAGGGTGAGGTACACCTTCACCCCCCGCAGATGGCAGTAAGAAACCGCCGCCGCAAATTCCTCCCGGGAGAAATTCTTCGCGTTGCGGCGGGCGTTGAAGTCACCGTATCCCATGTAGACTGCGTCTGCGCCGGCCTGTACGGCGGCGGTCACCGCCTCCATGGAGCCGGCGGGAGCCAGCAATTCCAGCATAGCGTCCTCCTTGTCTGTTGTATGAAAAGAAAAAGGGCCGCCGGTCCGCCGGAATCACTCCGCCGGACCGGCGGCCCCTCTGCGTCAATTGCCAGCCTGCCGAAAACGTTTTTTCACCGGGCTGCTGCGCTTTTTCAAGCCTTAAAAGTTTGACTGCACGGGAAAGACAACCCTGACGGTTTTCTTTCACACTGTCTTCCCCTCCGGAACCTCAACCCTCAGGGGGTATCGGCCGTCTCAATTACTTCTTCTGGTTCTGGAGCTTGAAGATCTCCCGCTTGGCCTCGGACAGCTCCATCTTCAGCTTGGTGGCCTCCTCCAGATACTCCTTGAGCTGGCGGCGCAGATTCTCGCTGGCCTCCACCTCCTTGAAGTACTCGTCGGCAATGTTGACGGCGGTGAGCACCGCCCCGTCCACCAGAGAGACCCGGGCGCCCTCCAGCACCTGCTTCATCTGGGCGTCCACATGCTGCGCCACCTTCTCCACATAGCCCTGGTCCTCGGTGGCCACAAGGGTGTACTCCTGTCCGGCGATGGTGACTGTGACGCGGTTTTTCATGGCGACCCCTCCCGTCCCCGGTACGTTCTGTGCACTCCGGGGAAATCTCTGCTGTACTTCCGGCCTGGCCGGAGCAATGTATTTTTAGGTAAACTTTATTATAGCATATACAAAGGTTTTTTTGAATGAATTATTTATAAATTTTCCTGCTTCTCCTCGTCCCTTCCTGGGGCGGTTTTTACAGCCGCTCCAGGATGCTCCGGATGAGCCCGGCGTGGGCCTCCTCATCCCCGGCCAGCTCCAGATAGAGCTCCCGGAGGGCGCTGTCCCCGGTGCGCCCGGCGGCGGCGCGGTAGGCCTCCGCCCCCTTCCGCTCCGCCCAGTACCGTGCCCGCAGGGCCGCCATGCAGCCGCCGCCCGGCAGCTCCGGCTCCGCCGGGGGCCAGAATTTCACCCCGGACAGCAGGAAATAGGCCGCCGACAGCCGTCCGGCGTGGCGGCGCTCATCGGCCGCCACCCCCATCAGCGCCCGGCCGTTCCCGCCGGGTATCCGCCGGGCCAGGGTCTGGTAGGTCCGCCAGTCGGACAGCTCGTCGGCGATAAAGGCCTGGAGCACCGCTCCGTCCCCGCCGGACTGCTCCGCCGGAACAGGAACCAGATCCGCTTTCCGCTCCTCTGCGGGCCGGACGGCTGCCTGCTCCTCCTCCGAATAAAGCGTAAAGGGGCAGTCGGGCCGGTCCTCCGGCATCACCCGCCGCCAAACCCGCTCAAATACCTCCCGGTCCGCCCCGCACTGGCCGGGCCCCAGGCTGCTGTTCTCGCTCATAGACCGCTCCTCCTGTTATTTCAGCGTTTTCAGACCATACTATGCACCGGAAAGTAAAATTGCGACCCATTGAACTCTTGTTTTCCTAGCTAAATAGTGGTATAACTATATCCAGACTTGTCCAAACACTCTAGGCAGCACCGTGCAATTTGGCAAGAGAACTGGCTGAGTCATTTTGTCTCAAATGAAAGTTTGAAAATCGCCGGAATACTGGATGTATTTCAAGATTTACAAACTGCACAGTTGGGGCAAAAGGGCCAGCCAGGGCCGCAGGCATAATTGTGCGGGATTGCCTCTACAAAGGAGTCAACATATATGTTGGAAATTCGCGATCTCCGCTATGAGGTGGATGACGGCGACCGTACCCTGGGCATTCTCCAGGGCATCAGCCTCACCATCCCCGAGCACAAATTTATCGTGGTCACCGGCCCCAACGGCGGCGGCAAGACCACCCTGGCCAAGGCCATCATGGGCATTGTGGAGCCCACCGGCGGCCAGATCCTGTGGAACGGCCAGGACGTGACCCATATGAGCATCACCGACCGGGCCCGGCTGGGCATCAGCTACGGCTTCCAGCAGCCCCCCCGGTTCAAGGGCCTGCGGGTGCGGGACCTGCTGTCCATGGCCGCCGGCAACGACAAGCTGACCCGGGACGAGGCCTGCCAGTATCTCACCCGCGTGGGCCTGTGCGCCAAGGACTACATCGACCGCGAGGTGGACACCTCCCTCTCCGGCGGTGAGGTCAAGCGCATTGAGATCGCCACCATTCTGGCCCGCAAGTCCGGCCTGATGATCTTCGACGAGCCCGAGGCCGGCATTGACCTGTGGTCCTTTGCCCGGCTGACCGAGACCTTCCGGGACATCCACGACCGCCGGGACGCCACCCTCATCGTCATCTCCCACCAGGAGCGGATCATCGACCTGGCCGACGAGATCATCATGGTCTCCGGCGGCAAGATCGTCAAGCAGGGCCCCAAGGACCAGATTTTCCCCGAAATTCTGGCCAACACCATCTCCGGATGCAGCTATCTCACTGAGGGGGTGAAAGCATGAACCAGGTAGATATTCAGCTCCTGCGTGAAATCGCGGACCTGGAGCGCACCCCCCAGGGTGCCTACAACATCCGCAAGAACGGCCAGCTGGAGGGCCGCTCCAACTCGGCCAACATCACCATTGAGTCCAAGAGCGACAAGCCGGGCATTGATATCCACATCGCCCCCGGCACCAAGCACGAGTCGGTCCACATCCCGGTCATCGTCACCCAGACCGGCCTGAAGGACCTGGTGTACAACGACTTCTATATCGGCGAGGACTGCGACGTGGACATTGTGGCCGGCTGCGGCATCCACAATTCCGGCTGCGAGACCGCCGAGCACGACGGCATCCACACCTTCTACGTGGGCAAGAACGCCCGGGTGCGGTACGTGGAGAAGCACTACGGCGAGGGCGAGGGCACCGGTCAGCGTATCCTCAACCCCCAGACCGTGGTCTATCTGGAGGAGGGCGCCTTCATCCAGCTGGACACCACCCAGATCAAGGGCGTGGACTCCACCAAGCGTGAGACCAAGATTGTGGTGGGTCCCCATGCCGAGGCGGTGGTCAACGAGAAGCTGCTCACCCACGGCAGCCAGACCGCCGAGAGCGACATGGAGATCATCCTGGACGGCGAGGATGCCAGCGGCCGGGTTATCTCCCGCTCGGTGGCCCAGGACAGCTCCCAGCAGGTGTTCTACCCCCGCATGACGGGCAACGCCAAGTGCTTCGGCCATGTCCAGTGCGACTCCATCATCATGGGCGACGCCAAGATCTCCTCTATCCCCGCCATCTCCGCCAACCATGTGGACGCCCAGCTGGTCCACGAGGCGGCCATCGGCCGTATCGCCGGTGACCAGATCACCAAGCTGATGACCCTGGGTCTCACCGAGGAGGAGGCGGAGGAGCGCATCCTCAACGGATTTCTCCACTAATCTCTCATATATACAGAGGGGGTCCCGGCGATACGCCGGGACCCCCTTGTCTCTATTTGTCCCCCTGCTTCAGCGCCAGCCGGCCGCCGCAGCGGCAGCGGTACCGCTCCGGGTGGAGCACCACGCTGGACGCCCTGGCCCGGACAAACTCGGCGCCGCAGCGGGTGCACTCCAGCACATACCGGGCCGGCTTCTGCTCCGGCAGGCCCATGGCCTCCCAGGTACCGGTGCGGGAGATGTGATAGCCCCAGCGGGCGTTCATTTTGGCGGCGTAGCCCTTCCACCGCTCCCCGTGGTTGCGGCAGCCCCGGCAGGTGTGGAGCACCTCGTGGGCCAGCACCTCCGCCACTGCCGCCTCCCCCGCCGGCAGCAGCCGGGCGGAGATTTCAATGATATACCCGCCCGATACCGGCCGGCAGCAGCCCAGCCGGGCCACCGCACGGGTGTTGAGCCGGACGCGGGGGTCGATGCCCTCAGGCACCGGGATGCCCGCCGCCCTGGCCTGGTCAATCACCCGGACCAACAGGGTGTCCACCTCTTTTTCCTCCATCTCCGCCTCTCCTCCGCCGTTCTGGTGTTGCCTCCCATTATATCACGCCCTGCCCCGGCGGAAAAGAGGCGGCGGAAACAGCTGTCCAAGCGGGGCGGAGTATGGTAGAATAGAGCTGACAACCACTGCCCGGGCCGTCTGACCGGCGGCGGGCTTGACAGGAGGCGTCCCCATGGGCAAGTATATTCTGGCGCTGGACCAGGGCACCACCAGCTCCCGCGCCATTCTCTTTGACAGCGAGCAGAACATTGTGGGCATCTCTCAGAAGGAGTTCAATCAGTTCTACCCCCGGGAGGGCTGGGTGGAGCACGACGCCATGGAGATCTGGTCCTCCCAGTACGCGGTGATGATGGAGGTCATCGCCCAGACCGGGGTGTCTCCGGCGGACGTGACGGCCATCGGCATCACCAACCAGCGGGAGACCGCCATCCTATGGGACAGGGCCACCGGCCGGCCCATCCACAACGCCATCGTGTGGCAGTGCCGCCGGACGGCGGAGATGGTGGACCAGCTGATTGCCGACGGTCTGGGGGACCACATCCGGTCCGTCACCGGTCTTATCCCCGACGCCTACTTCTCCGGCACCAAAATCAAGTGGATTCTGGACCATGTGGAGGGGGCCAGGGAGCGGGCCCGGCGGGGGGAGATCCTCTTCGGCACGGTGGACAGCTGGCTGCTGTGGAAACTGACCGGCGGGGCGGTCCACGCCACCGACGTGACCAACGCCTCCCGCACCATGATCTTTGACATCCGCCGCCTGGACTGGGACGACACCCTGCTCCAGGCCCTGGACATTCCCAGGGCCATGCTGCCCTCTGTCCGCTCCTCCAGCGAAGTCTACGGCTATGCCGACGTTCAGGGCGCCCGGGTGCCCATTGCAGGCATGGCGGGGGACCAGCAGGCCGCCCTCTTCGGCCAGACCTGTTTCAACCCCGGCGACGCCAAGAACACCTACGGCACCGGCTGCTTCCTGCTGATGAACACCGGCTCCACCCCCTGCGAGAGCAGGAACGGCCTGCTCACCACCATTGCCATCGGCCTGGACGGGGGCGTGCAGTACGCTCTGGAGGGCTCGGTGTTTGTGGGCGGCGCGGTCATCCAGTGGCTGCGGGATGAGATGCGCTTTTTCACCGAGAGCCGGGATGCGGAGTACTATGCCCAGAAGGTACCCGACAACGGCGGCGTGTATCTGGTGCCCGCCTTCACCGGTCTGGGCGCCCCCTACTGGGATATGTACGCCCGGGGCTGCATCGTGGGCCTGACCCGCGGCACCCGGCGGGAGCATATTATCCGGGCGGCCCAGGAGTCCATCGCCTACCAGGTGGCCGACCTGGTGCGTGCCATGGAGGCGGATACCGGCGTGCCCCTCACCCAGCTGAAGGCGGACGGCGGCGCCAGCCGGGACCGGTTTCTCATGCAGTTTCAGGCGGACATTCTGGACCGGCAGGTCCGCCGGCCCGTGATTCGGGAGACCACCGCCCTGGGGGCCGCCTACCTGGCCGGTCTGGCCGCCGGGGTGTGGAAGGACCGGGAGGAGATTGCCCACCTCTGGGCCTGCGACACCGCCTACACCCCCGACATGGACCCTGACCGCCGTGCCTCCCTCATGGAGGACTGGCACCGGGCGGTAAGCCGCAGCCGGGGCTGGGCGGGCGGCATGTAAGGTGCTTTTTGCGCCTCTCCGTCCTTTCTCTCCCAAATTCTCCAGGTTCCGGGTTCTTTTGCCCGGAACCTGCGCCATTTTTCTCTTGTTCTCCCGCCCCTTCTGCTGTAAAATGGAAACGGCAAGCAACAGGAGGCTGATGTTCATGCGTGAGATTGATACATATTCCTACCGCTGCGGCGTGATGGACTGCTTCTGTGAGATGGTGCGGGCGGGGGTAAAAGCCCTGGCTCTGAGCCACCCGGTGGACAGCCGGGCGGAGTGGGAGGAGCTGGGTCCCTTTGCCGCTAAAATTGCGGCAAAGTACGGCGTGAAGTGCCGCCCGGAGGAGGAGCCGTTGGTCACCGACCTTTTCCCCCTCTCTGCCACCCGGGGGAAGTTTCTCTACCTCTTCTACCGGGCGGACCACACCCTGGAGGAGTACCTGCGGCTCAAGGAGCGCAAGGCGTCCATGGTGGCAGGCCGGGCCTACTTCGGCGGAAACCGGACCCAGATCGCCCGGGAGTACGGCCGTCTGCTCTCCTACTCCCCCGAGACTGTCCGCGCCCTGCTGGCCGCCAACCAGGATCGGGAGCAGGTGTGACCGCCCGGGCGGCAGGCAATTTATTTCTGTTGACAACCTTACGGTTGGATGCTATCATATACCGTGATCTTCTCTATGCACGACCTGAACTCACATTTTTTGTAAGTCATCGTCTGCTCACTGGATGATGATAAACAGAAATGTGGGTTTTCTTTTTGCGCAGAGATCAAAATTTATTGCAGGAGGTACCAGCATGTATCACGGTACTGTAAAGTGGTTCAACGAGACCAAGGGCTTCGGCTTCATCTCCAACGACGACGGCAGCGGCGACGTGTTCGTCCACTTCTCCGCCATCCTGGTGGACGGCTTCAAGACCCTCGCCGAGGGCCAGAAGGTGACCTACGACACCGAGCCCGATCCCAAGGACACCGGCAAGCTCCGCGCTGTCAACGTCCGTCCTCTCTAATCTGAGGGTATAGACAAAGGCCCGCCGCGCAATGTGCGGCGGGCCTTTCCTTTTGTCACTCCCGGCGGCGGCCGGACATATGCTGTACTGTGGGGCGGGGCGGCGGCGCTGCCCCTGCTCTGCCAAATCTGTTTTGGGGGATACTTCCATGTATAATTGTTCCAACCGCCGCTGCTGTTGCTGCTGCGGGTGCTGCTGCGGCTGTTCCTGCGGGAATGGCGGAGCCGTCACCCTTCCCTCCTTCCCCGACCGTCCCGTGTGGGATTCCGCCCCTTCCGGGGACGGCTACCCGGTCTATGTGGCCATGCCGGCCTTTATGACCCGGGGCTCTGCCAATCTGCAGGCCGCCGTGGAGCTGGACGCCGGCTCCTCCTGTGCCTGCAGCCGGGGCTGAACGCCCCCGCCGCCCTCCGGCGGCGTACTTACCGCCATGGAATTCCCCTCAAGCCCGCTCCGGTATCCGCCGGGGCGGGCTTTTATTTCCTTTTTCTAATAAAAAAGGGGTGCTCCGAAGAACACCCCTTTGGGACCGTCAAAGTTCATTTCTGCCTTTCCATGCGCTCCAGCACCAGAGCCGCCTGCTCCCGGGTCAGGGCCGTCCGGGGGGCTGTTCCGTCAAACAGTCCCCTGGTCTTGGCCGCCTTCCAGGCCTCCTCCGCCCACGCGCTGACAGGCTGAGCCGCCTGCTCCGCCTGCCAGTCCTCCATGGCGGCGCGGAACATCTGGTTAAATGTCTCCTGTGTCATCTCCTCTTGCCCTCCCTTCATCTCTCTGGCTACGTCGGCGCGGAACTGGTCCATGTTTTTGCCGTGCCTGGGAAACCAGTGGCCCACGTCGGCGTGGTTGGAGGCAATGCCCAGGGCACAGCCCTCCGCGTGGTCCACCACAACCCCCGGCTTCAGCGGGTCCAAGCCGTATCGGGTGCAGAGCATGGCGGCCTGCTCCACCGCATTGCGGTACACCGCGGCAAAATAGGCGGCGTTTTTGTCCGCGTCGTAGCCAATCATGACGCCGCCCTGGTAGGTATGGCCGGCGGGTTCCAGAATTTCAAGGCTGATGTGGGTGTTGTTGGCAGAGACGCCGCCTCCCCTGGGCGCACCCGCGTGCCAGCCCCGCCAGTTCCAGGGCAGGGTCTGAATGACCCCGTCCTTGTGCACAAAGGCGTGGGCGCAGGCCTCCACTCCCGGCCGGTTCCAGCTCTTCAGGAACACCTCCGGGTCGGGCTGGGCCACGCCGGTGGAGTGGATCATAACCCCCTTTGGGGTGATGGTCCGCCCTGTCTTCCAGCAGTCGCTGCCAGTCAGAATGTGTTCGGTCAGATTCATGTGCTTCCCTCCCCTCCATAATATGCCGTTCCGCCCCTGTCTGTGGCACATCACTGTGCACCTACGGGAAAATCCGGGACTTGCAGGCGCTCCCGGCCTGCATTATAATGAAATTACCGCCGTGCGCACCTTAAGACGCCGGCAATCTCCGCCCGGAAGGCGGACACAGGGAGGTCAACATGGAGAAACGGCATTTTGCGTCCATCGGGGAGGATATCTCCCTGCTGGGCTATGGCTGCATGCGCTTTCCCACCCGTAAGAGCGACGGCATGATTGCCGTCCGGGAGAGCCGCCGCCTGCTGGAACGGGCCCATGAGGCGGGGGTCAACTATTTTGACACCGCCTGGAACTACCACAGGGGGGAGAGCGAGCCCTTTCTGGGGCAGGTGCTCTCCAAGTGGGACCGGCTGAGCTATCACCTGGCCACCAAGCTGCCCACCTGGCTGGCCAAATCCGCCTCCGACGTGGAGGATATCTTTACCCGCCAGCTCCAGCGCTGCCGGGTGGACTACTTCGACTTCTATCTGGCCCACAGCATTACCGCCGAGCATTATGCCACCTTCCAGGCCTCGGGGGCCTACCAGGTTCTGTCCCACGAGAAGGCCCGGGGCCGCATCCGCCGGCTGGGCTTCTCCTTCCACGACCGGCCCGAGCTGCTGGAGAAGATTCTGGACGACCACCAGTGGGACTTTGTCCAGCTCCAGCTCAACTACCTGGACTGGGATCTGCAGGACGCAAAGCGCCAGTATGAGATTGTCACGCAGCGGGGTCTGCCCGTCATCGTCATGGAGCCGGTGCGGGGCGGAGCTCTGGCCAGCCTGACCCCCGCCGCCCGTACCGTGCTGGAAGAAGCCGCGCCGGGCAGGAGCGCCGCCTCCTGGGCCCTGCGGTATGCCGCCTCCCTGCCGGGGGTGATGACCGTACTCTCCGGCATGTCGGCCATGGACCAGGTGGATGACAACATTTCCACCATGTCCCCCTTCCAGCCTCTCTCAGGCGAGGAGCGGGCCGTGCTGGCCAGGGCGGTGGAGGTATACCGCTCCGCCGGCACCATCCCCTGCACCGGCTGCCGGTACTGCACCGACTGCCCCAGGCATGTGGACATCCCCCGCATCTTCGCCATCTACAACCAGTTCTGCGTGGACGGAAAGAAGAGCTCCTTTGACAACACCTGGGACCTGATTCCCGAATCCATGCGGCCCGACCAGTGCGTCCGCTGCGGCCAGTGTGTGGACCGCTGCCCCCAGCATATCGCCATCCCAGACCGCCTGGCGGAGGTGGCCGCAGCCGCCGCCGAGGCTGCCAAGGGCTGAGGCGTTTCACTTTCCGGGCAGCAATTGCGGCCAAGGAAGCCGGAAACCCGCCGCACTGCGTGCGGCGGGTTTCCGGCTTTGATTTGGAAGAGAGAGGAATAGAAGAGGGAGAAATGAAAGACTCGCTTATATATATGGAAACACGGAAAACCGTGTTGTCTCTGGTCCGCCACAACAGCCCGAGGCGGTATCGGTGGTGTTCCTTTGCTGTGACTATAAGATACCACCGGGGCAGCGGAAATTGTTGGACGGATTTTAAATAAGATGTGAAGATTATGTAAACACCATCTTTTTTATTTCAACGCGCTTAACTGCGACTTTTGTCTTGACTGCCTCTGCCCGGTCGTTTATACTGATAAAATTAGAGGCCAAGCGGCCTCCTTGGGGCCCAGAAGGGCCCCCCTTACCGTGTTTTTTCCTCTCCCCGGCCCAGCGCGCGGCAGAGCGCCGCGTAAGATGTCAGAAGACATGCCCCACTGTGGGTATGTCTTTTTTTGTTGCTCCGGGCCGGATATTCTTTCCTCAGGAGGATATTTATGACCCTTCAGGACTTTTTTCGCGAGAATCCCAAGGCTGCCCTGGCCTTTTCCGGCGGCGCGGATTCGGCCTATCTCCTCTGGGCGGCCAGGGAGTGGGCGGAGGATGTAAAGGCCTATTATGTCCGCTCCCCCTTCCAGCCCGCCTTTGAGCTTGCCGACGCCAAGCGGCTGGCGGAGGAGCTGCACATGCCCATGGCGCTGCTGGAGGCCGACGTGCTGTCGGTGCCCGGCGCGGCGGCCAACGGCCCCGACCGGTGCTACCACTGCAAAACCGCCCTGTTCACCCTTTTGAAAAATGCGGCCCTGGCGGACGGGTACTCCCTTCTCATCGACGGCACCAACGCCTCGGACGACGCCGGGGACCGGCCCGGTATGCGGGCGCTGAAGGAGCTGGCCGTCCGTTCTCCCCTGCGGGAGTGCGGCATCACCAAGGCGGAGGTGCGGCAGCGGTCTAAAGAGGCGGGGCTGTTCACCTGGGACAAGCCCGCCTATGCCTGTCTGGCCACCCGGGTGCCCACGGGCACAGCCATCACGCCGGAGGCTCTCTCCGCGGTGGAGGGTGCGGAAAACGCCCTGGCCGCCCTGGGCTATCGGGATTTCCGGGTTCGTCTCTTCCACGGCGCGGCCAAACTTGAGCTGACGGAGGGCGATTTCATGAGAGCGGCAGGTGAGCGTGAGGCGGTCAAAGCCGCCCTTTCCCCCTGGTTCAAGACCGTACTGCTGGACTGCAATACACGGACGGGAGGCTGACAAATATGGACAACAAGCGGGATATTCTCTCTCTGCTCCGGTCGGTGGCGGCCGGGGAGTCCACCCCCGAGGACGCCCTGCTGGAGCTGAAGCTGTCCCCCTTTGAGGATTTGGGCTACGCCAAGGTGGATTACCACCGGTCGGTGCGCCAGGGCAACGCGGAGGTCATCTACGGCGCGGGCAAGACGCCGGAGCAGATTGTCGGCATTGTGGCCGCCATGCACAAGCGGGGCTGCGGCAACATTCTCATCACCCGCATCGGTCTGGAGGCCGCGGAGATGGTGAGCCGGACGGCGGAGCTGGACTATCACCCTGAAGCCAAGCTGGCGGTGGCCTGGCCCCGGCCGGACACCCCTTCCCTAGGCCACATCGTGGTGGCCACCGGGGGCACCAGCGACCTGCCGGTGGCCGAGGAGGCCGCCCTCACCGCCGAGGCCATGGGCAACCATGTCACCCGGCTGTACGACGTGGGCGTGGCGGGGCTCCACCGGCTGCTGTCCAAGCTGGACGTGCTCATGTCCGCCCGGTGCGTGGTGGCGGTGGCTGGCATGGAGGGCGCTCTTGCCAGCGTGGTGGGCGGTCTGGTGGACTGCCCGGTCATCGCCGTGCCCACCAGCGTGGGGTACGGCGCCTCCTTCCACGGCCTGTCCGCCCTGCTGTCCATGCTCAACTCCTGCGCCTCCGGCTCCGCCGTGGTCAATATCGACAACGGCTTCGGCGCCGGGTATCTGGCCAGCATGATCAATCAGATGGAGGGTCTGCCCTCCCAAGACCAACACAAGGAGGCTTCCCAGCCGTGAAAATTCTGTACCTGGAGTGCAACATGGGCGCGGCGGGCGACATGCTCATGTCCGCCCTCTACGAGCTGCTGCCCGACAAGGCGGCCTTTGTCAGCACCATGAATTCCCTGGGCCTGCCCGGGGTCACCCTGACCCCTCTGTCCGCCAAGACCTGCGGCATTGCGGGCACCCGGATGGAGGTGACCGTGGGCGGCCAGGAGGAGGAGTCCCACGACGTGCCAATGGCCGCCGCTGAGGGGCACATCCACGTCCACCCCCACGACCATGAGCATCATCACCACGACCACTGTCATCCGGAGAACCCCCACTGTCCCGGCCATGACCACTGCCACGAGCACCACCATGACCACCATGAGCATGACCACGGCCATCACCACCATCACCACCATCACCACGCCTCCCCCGGCCACATCGCTTCTCTTATCAGCGGCCTGCCCCTGCCCGGGGAGGTGAAGGCCCACGCCCAGGCGGTATACGACGCCATCGCCGCCGCCGAGGCCAAGGCCCACGGCTGCCCGGTAGACCAGGTCCACTTCCACGAGGTGGGGGCCCTGGACGCGGTGGCCGACGTGGTGGGCGTGTGCTACGCCATGTATCTGCTCTCCCCCGACAAAATTGTGGCCTCCCCCGTTCACGTGGGCAGCGGCTTTGTCCGGTGCGCCCACGGAGTGGTGCCGGTGCCCGCTCCCGCCACCGCCTTCCTGCTGGAGGGCGTGCCCTCCTATGGCGGCGAGGTGAAGGGTGAGCTGTGCACTCCCACCGGGGCCGCTCTAGTGGCCCACTTCGCAAAGGAATTTGGACCCATTCCCGTCATGGCCACCCGCGGCGTGGGCTACGGCGTGGGCAAGAAGGAGTTTGAACGGGCCAACTGCGTCCGGGCCTTTTGGGGTGAGACGGCGGACGCCGCCAACGGCGAGATTGCCGAGCTGGTGTGCAACGTGGACGACATGACCCCCGAGGCCCTGTCCTACGCCTGCGCCCGGCTGCTGGAGGAGGGGGCTCTGGACGTGTACGCCACCCCCGGCGTGATGAAAAAGGGCCGTCCCGGCCATGTGATCACGGTGCTGTGTGACCCGGCCCGTGAGGAGCAGCTGGCCAGGGCCGTGCTGCGGGAGACTGCCACCAACGGCCTGCGGGCCCGTCGGTGGGACAAGTATTTCCTCACCCCCGGCCGGGAGACGGCAGAGACCCCCTTCGGTCCCATCCGCATCAAGACAGCCCAGGGCTGGGGCATTTCCCACCGCAAGCCGGAGTATGACGACGTGGCCGCTGCGGCCCGCCGGGCAGGGGTTCCCTTCGCCCAGGTGTGGGAGGCGGCCCTGACTGGAAGGAAAAAGGAGGATTCTTCCCATGAATGAGGCTCTCTGGAACAAATGCGCGGAATTTCACGGCCACAAGTGCCCCGGTCTGGCCACCGGCTTCCGGGTGGCCACCGAGGCCATGGCCAAGCTGGGGCTGGACGCCCCCGAGGCTGACGAGGAGCTGGTGTGCGTCACGGAGAACGACACCTGCGCCGTGGACGCGGTACAGGTGATCACCGGCTGCACTATGGGCAAGGGCAATCTCATTTACCGGGGCACCGGCAAGATGGTCTTTACCTTCTACCGCCGCAAGAGCGGCAAGGGCCTGCGGGTGGCGGTAAAGCCCGGGGACCGTACCATGGACCGGCCCGCCCGGCAGAACTGGCTCCTCACCGCCCCGGTGGAGGAGGTGCTCTCCTTCTCCCGGCCCACCCGGCCCGTCCCCGAGAAGGCCCGCATCTTCGGCAACGTGACCTGCGCCCGGTGCGGAGAGACCATCCCCGAGCACAAGGCCCGGCTTCACCAGGGTGAGCTGCTCTGTCTGGACTGCTTCCAGCCCTACGACCGCGGGTGGTAAACAGCTTTTTCACCACCTTTCCCCTTCCAACCCCATATAAAGGAGTTTTCCCATGAAAAAGCAACCCCGTCTCCCCGCTCTGCTGCTCTCCCTGCTGCTTCTGGCCGGATGTGCCGCCGCGCCCGCCGGCTCCTCCCCCGCTCCGTCCACGCCGCCGGAGCAGACCGCTGAGGCCAGCGGCACCCGCACCATCACCGACGCCGCCGGGCGCCAGGTGGAAATTCCCGAGACCGTGTCCTCTGTGGTGTGCGTGGGAGTGTGCACCCTGCGGTACACCACCTACCTCCAGGCCCAGGACCTGGCGGTAGGGGTGGAGCAGGACGAGGTGGACGCCCCCATCACCAAACCCTTCAGCTACTTCAATCAGGACCTGTTCGCCTCCCTGCCCGTCACCGGCAGCAACGGCGAGACCTATGATGAGGAGATTTTAAAGGTCAATCCCGACGTGATTGTGGCCAACACCGACGCAGACAGCGCCCAGGCCCTCCAGGACAGGACGGGCATCCCCGTGGTGGTGGTGCCTCTCAATGAGGGCATGTTTGACGGAAACGTGTTCCAGATTCTCTCCATCCTGGGGGAGGTATACCACAGGGAGGACCGGGCAGAGGAGCTCTCGGACTACCTGAAGGGCATCCAGGCCGACCTGGCGGAGCGCACCGCCGGGGTGGCCGACGGGGACAAGCCCACGGTGTACGTCTCCGGCGTGTCCTTCAAGGGCTCCCACGGCTTTGAGGGCACCGAGGCGGGGTACGCCCCCCTGGCGGCTCTCAACGGGGTAAATCTGGCGGACACCACCGGCCAAACCGGCGCCTTCAGCCTGGACCCGGAGCAGGTGCTCGCCTGGGACCCGGACGTGATTTTTGTGGACTTCAACGGCCTGCCCCTCATCAGCGAGGACTACGCCTCCAACCCGGACTTCTACAACAGCCTCACCGCTGTGAAGGAAGGCCGTGTATACAGCCAGATCTCCTTCCGGTACAGCGCCACCAACACCGAGCTGGCTCTGGCCGACGCCTACTACATGGGCAAGGTGCTCTACCCGGAGGAATTTGCCGACGTGGACGTTGCCGCCAAGTTTGACGAGATCTTTGAGACCATGCTGGGGGTGGAGGACGCCTATGCCCAGTACCAGGCGGCGGGCTATGAATTCAAGGAGATGACCCTGGGTGGGTAAGGGCGCGGACGCGGTGCGCCTGAGCGCGCCGGAGGCCTACTCCCGCCACCGGGCCAGGAATATGGGCGTCCTGCTGGCCCTGTGCGGGGTGCTGCTCCTGGCGGCCCTGCTGTCTCTCCGGGCCGGGTCCTACAACACGCCGGTGCTGGAGCTCATCAGGGGCATTGCAGGCAGGGCGGAGGACAACAGCGTCAACATTGTGGTGCGCAACATGCGCCTGCCCCGGATCTGCACCGCCATTCTGGGCGGCGCCGGGCTTGGCGTGGCCGGCGTGGTGCTCCAGTCGGTGCTGCGCAACCCCCTGGCCTCCTCCAGCACCCTGGGCATCTCCCAGGGCGCCGGATTTGGCGCCGCCTTCGCCATCATCGTGCTGGGCGCCGGGCTCCAGGCCGGGGGCGGCGTCACCTTCTCCAACCCGGCCCTCATCGGCCTGTGTGCCTTCGCCGGCAGCATGGCCGTGTCGGTGCTCATTCTGGCCCTGTCCCGCCTGGGGCAGATCACTCCTGAGGCCATGGTGCTCTCCGGCGTGGCCCTCAGCTCCCTGTTCTCCGGGGCCACCACTTTATTGCAGTACTTTGCCGACGAGGTGCAGCTGACCTCTCTGGTGTTCTGGACCTTCGGCGACCTGGGCCGCACCGGCTGGGATGAGGTGGGCATTATGGCGGCGGTGGTGTCCGCCGCGGGGCTCTATTTCTTCTTCAACCGCTGGAACTACAACGCCCTGGAGAGCGGCGAGCAGACTGCCGTCAGCCTGGGCGTCAACGTGAGCCGCCTGCGGATTGTCAACGTGCTCATCTGCTCGGTGGTGGCGGCGGTGGTGGTGTCCTACGTGGGCATCATCAACTTCATCGGCCTGGTGGCCCCCCACATTGTCCGCCGTTTCCTGGGCAACAACTACTGCTATCTCATCCCCGGCTCCGCCCTCATGGGGGCCGTGCTGCTACTGCTGGGGGACCTGGTGGCCCGGAACGTGGTGGCCCCGGTGGTGCTGCCCATCGGCGCCATCACCTCCTTCCTGGGGGCTCCCCTGTTCCTCTACCTGCTGTTCAAAGGACGGAACCGCTCATGATGACTGTGGAACATCTGAATTTCTCCTACCGTTGCGGCCGGCAAATCCTCCATGACGTGTCCTTTGAGGCCCGCAGCGGGGAGTGTCTGGCCATTCTGGGCAACAACGGCGCAGGCAAGAGCACCCTGCTCAAGTGCTTCAGCCATATTTTAAAGCCCCAGTCCGGTTCGGTACGGGTGGACGGGGCCGAGCTGCTCACCATGTCCCACGGGGAGATGGCCCGGAACGTGGCCTTTGTGGCCCAGAATCCCCCGGCCAGCCATTTGACGGTGTACGACATGGTTCTGCTGGGCCGCAAGCCCTACATGAAGTGGGGGGCCACGGCGGAGGACTACCGCCTGGTGGACGGGATGCTGTCCGCCCTGGGCCTGGAGGACATGGCCGTCCGGCCCATGGACCGGCTGTCCGGCGGCGAGCAGCAGAAGATCATGCTGGCCCGGGCCCTGGTGCAGCAGCCCAGGGTGCTGCTGCTGGACGAGCCCACCAGCAGCCTGGACCTGCACAACCAGTATGAGGTGCTCTCCCTGGTGCAGAAGCTGTGCCGGGCCCAGGATATCGCCGCCGTCATGGTTATCCACGACCTGAACCTGGCCCTGCGGTACTGCGACCGCTTTCTCCTGCTCCACGGCGGCCGGGTCCACGCCTTCGGAGACGCGTCGGTGGTCAGTACAGAGAACATCCGGGACGTGTACCGCATCAGCGCCCGGGTCTGCCGGGTGGACGGCATCCCGGTCGTAGTGCCGGTGTGCTGAATACGCAAAAATGCCCCTGCGCCCATGGGCGCAGGGGTATTTTTTGTCTTGTCAGTTCCTCCGCCGGCCCAGGAAGCGGAGCAGATAGAGGAACAGGTTGATGAAGTCCAGATAGAGCTGGAGGGCGGCAAAGACGGAGGCCTTGGCCGCCATCTGGGGATCGTGGCCGTAGTAGGCGTGGAGGGCCTTGATCTTCTGGGTGTCATAGGCGGTGAAGCCCAGGAACACGGCGATGCCGATGAGGCAGTAGATCCGGTCCAGGGCCTGAAGTCCGGGAATGAACAGGGAGATAAGGCCGAAGATCACCAGGAAGATGAGCCCGCCCATCAGCACGGTGCGGATGCGGGACAGGTCGGCTTTGGTGGCATAGCCAAAGGCGGCCATGGCGCCGAAGTACAGGGCGGTGACGCCGAATACCAGCACCAGGCTGGCCACGTCAAAGAGAATGAAATAGACCGAGAAGGTCACGCCGGTGAGGGCGGCATAGGCAAAAAACAGGAGCCGGGCCGCCGGGACGGACAGTTTGTTGACCCGGGCTGCCAGCACCACCACCACCACGATCTGGGCGATGGCCAGGCCGATATAGGTGAAGGAGTTGAACAGGAGCCGGAGGCTGAAGCCGGTGACATATCCGGCCAGCGCCACGGCGAAGGTGACGGCCAGACCGGCAAACATCCATAGGAAGGTGCGGGCGGTGTACCGGCCCACGGTCTCCACCATGCCGTAGCCGCCGCAGCCCTCCTGAGTATAGTAGTTGTTTTCGTACACGGAGCATTCTCCTCTCCCCGCGGGAAAATTTCTCCCTGCACGGCGCTCTGCCGCCGGGAGAGCACGGGATTCTGCTGTTAGTATACACGGTTTTCCGGCAAAAGAAAAGTGCCATTGGGGAAAATCTGTCCTCTGTGTCAGCCGCCGCCCCCCAATGTCTTTGGGATATTCTGCGGCCGCTCAAAGATTACCCGGAAAAAATTAAGAAATGCATATAAAATCGCCAGGAATCTTTCAGTTCCATGTGCTTTTATGGTAGAAATGGCAAAGTTCAAATCTGCGGCCCGACCCGTTGGCGGCGTTCGTCCTCCAAACAGATTCATTCCCCTGATTTCGGCAAAACAAAAACAGCCACGCCGTTTGGCGTGACTGTTCTTGTGGTGGAGACAACAGAACTCGAATCTGTGACCTTCCGCGTGTGAGGCGGACGCTCTACCAGCTGAGCTATGCCTCCATATCTGGTATGTCCGGTCATGCCCCATAAAAGGGGTTGGTGACCCGGACGGGAATCGAACCCGTGTTACCGCCGTGAAAGGGCGGTGTCTTAGCCGCTTGACCACCGGGCCGTCTGCACAGGACAGAAAACCATCCTGTTAGATTTTTATGGTAGCGGCACCTGGATTCGAACCGGGGACACTGCGGGTATGAACCGCATGCTCTAGCCAACTGAGCTATGCCGCCATGCAACCCCGTCGAACAGGGCAAGAGTTATTATATCCGACAGTCCCCAGTTTGTCAACGTTTTTTTCAAATTTTCTCTCAAAAATTTTTCAGGCTGCCTTCACTCGATTTTATACCCCACGCCCCACACGGTTTTGATGAACCGGGGATTGCGGCTCGGCTCCCCCATCTTCTCCCGCAGGCGGCGGATGTGGACCATAACAGTATTGTTCCGATCCAGGTACTTCTCTCCCCACACGGTCTCAAACAGCTTCTCTGCGGAGATGACCTGCCCCCGGTTCTCACAGAGCATCCACAGGATATCAAACTCCAGAGGCGTCAGGTTCAGGGGCTTGTCGTACAGGGTGCACTCGTGGGTGGAGCGGTTGATGACCAGACCGTTGAAGTCAATGATATCCCCCACAGGGCGGTCGCTCTCGTTGTAGTGGGTGTACCGCCGCAGCTGGGCCTTCACCCGGGCCACCAGCTCCAGAGGGTTGAAGGGCTTGGTCATGTAGTCGTCTGCGCCGATGGTCAATCCGGTGATCTTGTCCATGTCCTCGGTGCGGGCGGTGAGCATGAGAACGGGAAAGTGGTGCTCCCGGCGAATTTCTCCGCAGAGGGTAAAGCCGGAAATATCGGGCAGCATCACATCCAGAATGGCCAGATCCAGCCGCTCCCGGCCGACGTACTGGAGGGCGTCGGCGCCGGTGCCGCACTTGAACACGGTAAAGCCCTCGCTTTTGAGGTAGACCTCCACCAGATCGGCAATCTCTGGCTCGTCATCCACCACCAGAATATTTGCGTTCAATGCGTCCACCCCCATCGGCACACATTATAGCCGCATGGGGGCGGAGAAGTCAAGGCGATAGCGGAAACGTAAGAAAACCTTCAGGAAAACGGCGCTCAGCCGCCGGCAGCGGCGCCATCCTCCCCGCTGCCGTCCAGCGCTGCGGCGTGCAGTTTGTCCCCGTAGGCCGCTGCAAGCTGGGCCGCCATGGTGGGCACGCCGCTGTCCGGCTCCACCGCGTCCGGGTCGGTGTGCATGCTGCCGCAGATGGCCATGACGGACGCGCCGTCCAGGCTGTCGTAGGCGGCGCAGAAGTTCTCGTACATGGTGTTTTCCCGGTACGCCTCGCCCTCTGGCCCCATGTTTCCGTAGTAGGTCTCCCCCTGGCTGATACAGGCCTCTGCGGCCCGGTATGCGGCGCTGTCCGCTTCCCCGGCGTCCCGCAGCGTGTCCAGGTAGCGCGCCCCCGTGGTGTCGGACTGGTGCCCCACGTCAATGCCGTGAAACACCGTCTCGGGACAGGTCTCTTTGATAGCCTGGTAGAACG
Organism: uncultured Pseudoflavonifractor sp.; assembly: GCF_944387805.1. GTDB lineage: Bacteria > Bacillota > Clostridia > Oscillospirales > Oscillospiraceae > Pseudoflavonifractor. Next base: position 27,166 of record NZ_CALXGI010000016.1, read on the forward strand.
ACTTTATGTCCGGGTTATGGGAGAGGGTTCCGTTCCAGTCGTCATAGACGGCGTCCAGAATGGCGTCGTCCTCCGCCGTCATCCACTGGTTCAGGAAGTCCGCCGTGTACCAGGGCAGTTCTACAAAGAGATGGCGCATTCCCTGGGCGTAATAGTCCTGCCAGAGCTCCAGCTCCTTGTCCAGGATGGCGGGGACGCCGTGAGTCTCGCCGTAGAGGTAGATGTGCCCGGGCTGGGCCGTCTCCGCCGGCAGGTCGGGCACCACGATTTCCCGCTCCTGTCCGCAGGCGGCCAGGGACAGCATAAGCGCCAGGGACAGCAGCACCCCGGCCGCCCGCTTGACTCTCAGGTTTCTCACGCTGCTTTCTCCTTCAGGCTCAGAAAATCCAGCGGATAAGTCCGGAGAGGAGAAAGGCCACCACGGCGGGCATGAAGTTCTCCCAGCGCATGGGCTTCTCAGTCAGGGCTTTCACCAGCAGCACCACGCCGGCCAGAGCCAGGGCCCAGGGCGCCAGAGCCAGGATAATCATCACAGGCACGCTGAGAATGCTCAGCACCAGCGCCAGCAGAATAACGGCCACAAAACAGCCCACAATCAGTGTCACCATACAGGATGCCTCCTTTGTTTTGTTGATGGAATTGTACCACCACAGGGTTAAATCCTCCATATGGGAAGGATTAAAAAACACTAAAAAAACAGGGAGAGCCGCGCTGCGGCTCTCCCTGCCGGGAAGTTGGGTTTACTTGAAGTACTCCGCGCCGCTCTCAAAGAGGGGCTGGTGCTTGTCGCCGGGAATGTTGCGGGCGACCCAGGGACCGCGGCGCTCGCTGTGGCCCATCTTGCCGAAGACCCGGCCGTCGGGGGAGAAGATGCCCTCCACCGCCTCCATGGAGCCGTTGGGGTTGACGGTGATGTCCATGGAGGGAACACCGGCGGCGTCCACGTACTGGGTGGCCACCTGGCCTTTGGCGATGAGGTCCTTCAGCAGGCCCTCGGGGGCCACGAAGCGGCCCTCGCCGTGGGAGACGGGGATGGCGTGGAGGTCGCCCACCCGGCTCTTGAGCATCCAGGGGGAGTTGACGCTGGCCACCCGGGTGGTGACATACCGGCTCTGGTGGCGGCCGATAAGGTTATAGGTCAGAGTGGGGCAGGTATCGTCCATGGGACGGATCTCGCCGTAGGGCACCAGACCCAGCTTGATGAGGGCCTGGAAGCCGTTGCAGATGCCCAGCATCAGTCCGTCCCGGTGCTTGAGCAGGTCGTGGACTGCGTCGGTGATGGGGCCGCTGCGGAAGAAGGAGGCAATGAACTTGCCCGATCCGTCGGGCTCGTCGCCGCCGGAGAAGCCGCCGGGCACCACGATCATCTGGCTGCGGCGGATGGCCGCCTCCAGGGCCTGGGCGGACTCCCGGAGCTGAGCGGTGCCGCCGTTGCGCACCACCAGGATCTCCGGCTCAATGCCCGCCCGGAGGCAGGCGGCGGCGGTGTCGTATTCGCAGTTGGTGCCGGGGAACACGGGGATAACCGCCCGGGGCCGGGCCGTCTTGTGGGCGCACACCGCGGGGGACCGGCCGGTCCAGGAGATGGTCTCCACCTTGCCGGGCGCTCCGGCCCGGGTGGGGTACACCTCCTCCAGCACGCCCTCGCTGATGGAGAGCAGCTGGTCCACGGTGACGGATTCGCCGCCCAGGACAATCATCGCGGTGTCGGTGGTATGTCCCACCAGCACGCCGCCGGGCACCGGGCCGTCGCACTCGGCCAGAATGGCGCCGCACATGCCGGTGTAGAACAGGCTGCTCTCAGCAGAGGGATCGGCCTTAAAGCCCACCCGGTTGCCGAAGGACATCTTCATAATGCCCTCGGCCAGGCCGCCGCTGCCAACAGCCCAGGCGGAGCATACTCTGCCCGCCCGGCAAAGATCGTGGAAGGTCTCCCATGTTTTTTTCAGGCTGTCGTAGTCGTCATAGGCCACGCTCTGGAACAGGTAGACCGGGTGTCCGCCCGCCTTGAACTCGGGGGAGATGACCTCTCCTGCCCTGGCGGGGGCGATGGCAAAGGAGACCAGAGTGGGCGGCACATCCAGGTCCAGGAAGGAGCCGGACATGGAGTCCTTGCCGCCGATGGCGGCCACGCCCAGCCTCAGCTGGGCCCGCAGGGCGCCCAGCAGGGCCTGGAAGGGCTTGCCCCATCGCTCAGGGTCAGTGCGCAGCTTCTCAAAGTATTCCTGGAAGGTGAGATAGGCCTTTGTGTAATCGCAGCCGGAGGCCACCAGCCGGGCCAGGGACTCCACCACGGAGGCCTGGGCGCCGCTGAAGGGGTCCCGTTCCATCCGGTCGGGGTCAAAGCCCCAGGCCATAACGGAGCAGGTGTCGGTCTCGTGGCCGGGGCCCACAGGCAGCAGGGCGGCCATGGCCTGGGCGGGGCTGGTCTGGCCCGCGCCGCCGAAGGGCATGAGCACGCTGCCCGCGCCGATGGAGCCGTCGAACCGCTCGCCCAGGCCGCGCTGGGTGGCCAGATCCAGCTCGCCGGCCAGCTGGCGCAGGCGGGAGGGCCGCAGCTCATTCACATGGGCCCTGCGGGCGGGGACGGCGACGGTAATGTGCTTGTCCGCGCCGTTGGAGGACAGGAAGGCCCGGGACAGGCTGGCCACGGTCTGGCCGTTCCAGGTCATGACCATGCGGGGGTCCTCGGTGACGGTGGCCACCTGATAGGCCTCCAGGTTCTCGCTCTCAGCGGCGGCGATGAAGGCGGCGGCGTCCTCGGGGGCCACCACCACGGCCATGCGCTCCTGGCTCTCGGAGATGGCCAGCTCAGTGCCGTCCAGGCCGTCGTACTTCTTGCGCACCGCGTCCAGGCTGATGGACAGGCCGTCGGCCAGCTCGCCGATGGCCACGCTGACGCCGCCTGCGCCGAAGTCGTTGCAGCGCTTGATGAGGCGGGTCACCTCGCCCCGGCGGAAGAGCCGCTGGATCTTCCGCTCCTCGGGGGCGTTGCCCTTCTGGACCTCGCTGGCCATGGTGTCCAGGCTCTCCAGGTTGTGGCTCTTGGAGGAGCCGGTGGCGCCGCCGATGCCGTCACGGCCGGTGCGGCCGCCCAGCAGGATGACCACGTCGCCGGGAGCGGGACACTGCCGTACCACATGCTCTGCCGGGGCGGCGGCCACCACAGCGCCCAGCTCCATGTGCTTGGCCACATAGCCGGGGTGGTAGATTTCGGACACCTGGCCGGTGGCCAGGCCAATCTGGTTGCCGTAGGAGGAGTAGCCGGCGGCGGCGGTCTGGGCAATCTTGCGCTGAGACAGCTTGCCGCTCAGGGTCTTGTCCAGGGGGGTCCGGGGGTCGCCGCAGCCGGTGATGCGCATGGCCTGGTACACATAGGCACGGCCGGACAGGGGGTCCCGGATGGCGCCGCCGATGCAGGTGGCCGCGCCGCCGAAGGGCTCAATCTCAGTGGGGTGATTGTGGGTCTCGTTCTTGAACATGAGGAGCCAGTCCTCCTCCTGTCCGTCCACTGTGGCGGTGACATGGACCGAGCAGGCGTTGATCTCCTCGCTCTCGTCCAGGCCGGTGAGCACGCCCCGCTTCTTGAGCACCTTGGCGCCCAGGGTGGCCATGTCCATCAGAGTCTGGGGCCGTACGGCGGCCTTCTCAGGGCCGTAGACCTCCTCCCGGGCGGCCAGGTACTCCTGATAGGCCTGGGCCACCTCTTCGTCCAGAATCTCGGCGCTGTCAATGTGGGTGCCAAAGGTGGTGTGGCGGCAGTGGTCGGACCAGTAAGTGTCCACCACCCGCAGCTCGGTGACGGTGGGGTCCCGCTTCTCCTCGTCACGGAAATAGGCCTGCATGAACTTCAGGTCGTTCAGGTCCATGGCCAGGCCGTAGTCGCCCAGCATGGCGTTCAGGGCGGTGTCGTCCATAGCGGTGAAGCCGCCGATGGTCTTGACGGCGGGGGGCACGGGGTAATCCTGGGCCAGGGTGGCGGGCTTTTCCATGGCCGCCTCCCGGCACTCCACCGGGTTGATGAGGTAGCCCTTAATCCGCTTCAGATCTCTCTCAGTCAGTTCCCCCATGAGGACGTAGACCTTGGCGCAGGCCACCCGGGGCCGCTCGCCGCCGGTGAGGAGCTGGATGCACTGCTGGGCCGAGTCGGCCCGCTGGTCGTACTGGCCGGGCAGGGCCTCCACCGCCAGAATGGTGCACACGCCGCCGGGGGCAGGCATGTCCTCTTCGTAAAACGTGTCGCACTGGGGCTCGGAGAACACCGTGTCCCGGGCGGCCTGCCAGGCGGCGGCGTCCAGTCCGTCCACGTCGTACCGGTTAAGGATGCGCACGCCGGTGAGAGCGGAAATACCCAGCTGCTCCCGCAGCTCCCGCATGACTCCCATGGCCTCCACGTCAAATCCGGGCCGCTTCTCCACATAGCAGCGGAAGACCTGTTCCATCTTCATTCCTCCAACAAATCAATTCTCTCTGGTTCTCTGATTTCTGATTCTCTATGTTCAATGCCCTGCGGGCAGTGAATCCTCTGGTTATCCCATCTTCCAGCCGGTCAGTCCGTAGAAAACGTTCTGCTGGGTGGGAGAGAGGCCGGTCAGGCTGCCCCAGTGGGTGAGCACAGACCAGTTTTTAAAGCAGATGGGGGTAAAGGGCGCCGTCTCGGCCAGGCGGGCGTACAGGGCGGAGGCCGCTGTCTCCCGCTGCCCCTCCCCTGCCGCCCGGAAGGCGGCCAGCAGAGTCTGGGCGTCAGCGTCGCTGTATCCGCCGTAATTCAGCGTCCCCTCCGGGGCGATGAGGGCGGTCAGGTCAAAGTCGCCGGTGAGCTTTACCTCCCCCAGGTACAAATCAAATTCCCCTGCCGCCAGGGCGGCCACATAGTCCTCCCAGGCCAGCTTGTCCAGCTGTACCGCCACCCCCAGCTTCTCAAGCCCCTGTGCCAGGTACTCCGCGGCGGAGACCTTGTAGGTGTTGTCCGTGTTGACGATAAAGCGAAGGCTCAGATTCTGCCAGCCGTTGGTGCGCAGGCCGTCCGCCCCCAGGCTCCACCCTGCCTCCTCCAGCAGCTGCTCCGCCGTCTGGGGGGCGTACTCCAGGGTTCCGGCCAGGGCCTCGTCGTACAGAGGACTCACCGGGGACACGGGGAGGGCCGCCGCCCGGGCGTGCTGGGACAGAATGGACTTGGTCACCGCCGAGCGCTCGTAGCCGTAGGACAGGGCCCTGCGCAGCGTCTGGCCGGCGCAGGGGCCGGAGGCGGTGTTGTAGCCTATGTAGAGCATCACCGACGTGGCGTAGTCCCAAACCTCATAGGTGCCCGAGTAGCCCAGGGCGTTGGAGCCGGTGATATCCAGGGCGACCATGGAGATATCCTGGGTGTCAAAGGCGTGGATCATGCCGTCGGCCTCCCGCACATCGTAGAGCGGGATGTGCTCCAGGGGCACCTCCTCCCCTCTCCACCAGCCGGTTCTGGCCTCCAGGGCCAGGCTGTCTCCTTCACCGGTGAGGACATAGGGCCCGGTGCCCAGCGGGGTGCCCCCGGTCTCCCTGACAATGGGGATGTCCAGCAGGGCGGGCAGGGCGCCGTTGGGGGCGGTCAGGGTAATCACCACCGTGTTCCCCTCCCCCGCCGCGATGCCGGCCACGCCGGAAAAGCGCCCGGCGTAGGGGGTGTTCTCCCCCATGGCCAGCTGGAGGGAGTACACCACATCAGAGGCGGTCAGCAGGCTGCCGTCGGAGAAGGTAATCCCCTCCCGCAGGGTAAAGGTCCAGATAAGCCCGGTCTCATCGGTCAGGGCCGAAGCGCACAGCACCGGCGACGGGGTAAAGCTCTGGTCCAGCTCATAGAGCCCCTCGTACATCAGGGGAGCCAGGGTCAGGTTGGTCCGGTTGCCGCCGGTGATGGGGTGGAAGGACTCAGCGGCGTAGCAGGGCAACACAAACTCCCGCTGCTCGATCTGAGGCTGGGTCTGTTCCGCCGTCTGGACGGGCGCAGGGGTGGTGGGGACGGGGGTCTCCTCCGCCGTCTCCGGGGCGCAGGCGGCGCAGCAGAGCAGCAGGGCCCCGCTCAGCAGCAGGGCAGGCAGGCGGGCCCTCACAGGAAGGTGAAGGAGGCGTCCCGGGGCAGGGCCAGCCCGCTCTCCGCCTCGGCGCATTTCAGGATGCCCGCCACCACCGGGCAGGCGGCGTGGCCCGGAAAGTGGGCACGGGCGTAGTCATACAGGGGCCCCTCCCCCGGCTTCTTCAGGCACAGCTCATAGCTGTCGAAGGTATCCCCCAGGTCCTCCAGCATCTTTTGCACGCTCTTGCAGCCGGAGGCCACCTTCAGCTTTACAGTGCCCTCGTCCTCGTCAAAATTGGCCTCCACTACGGCGGTAAACCCGCACACGCCCGGCTCAATCTTCAGTTTCTTCATGGTGCGCTCCCCCCGTTCTTATCTGTCAGTCCGTCAGGGCGATGGCCGCCCCCTGGCTGCCCCGCTCCCCCCTGGTCACCCGGTGGGACCAGTATTTTTCGTGGAGGCAGGCGGTGCAGTCGGGGGACACGGCGATGTGGTCCTCCGTCAGCCCCTGCCGGAGCAGGCGGTAGACGTTAATGCCCTTCAAATCCACCCGGAACTTGCCGCCTGGCCAGGGGTCAATGAACTTCAGCGCTCCGGCGCCCAGGGCGGCGGTCATGGCGTTGGGCACATCCTCCCCGGTCTCAAAGCAGCAGCGGGAGATGCCCGGGCCGATGGCGGCCCGAATGTCCTCGCTGCGGCAGCCGTACAGGTCCCGCATCTTTTCGCAGGCCCGCTCCACAATGCCGTTGGCAGTGCCGCGCCATCCGGCGTGGACGGCAGAGACCACCCGGCGCACCGGGTCGTGGAGGAGAATGGGCAGGCAGTCGGCGGAAAACACCACCAGACACAGCCCGGGCACATCGGTGATAAGGCCGTCGGCCTCATAGTCCGGCTTCCGCCTCAGGCCGGAGCCCCCGTCGGCGGCGGTGCACACCCGCACCGTGTCCCCGTGGACCTGGCTGGAGAACACCACTTTGTCCACATCCGCGCCGATAGCGGCGCAGAAACGGCGGTAATTCTCCTCCACGGCCCGCCGGTCGTCCCCCCGGTTTACGCCCAGGTTCAGGGAGGCGTAGATACCCTGGGACACGCCGCCCAGCCGGGTGGAAAAGCCGTGGACCACGCCGGGGCCCATATCGGCGCCCTGTCCGAAGGTGACGCCGTTTACCGTTTTCTCTGTAACGTTCATATACTCCCCTCTAAAAGCACGCCCAATTTCCTTTTGTGTTCCCAAAGCAGAGTCAGCCGGGTCAAGTGCAGATTCATTCATTAAGGTCATAAAGGTCATAATGGTATTTTTTACTATTGTAATCAAGCATAACACAAGACTCTGAACAAATCCATCGTGTTCACGCTGCCGTTCCTACTCTGCGGCCGGGAAAGCAGAGTAGGAACCGGGGCTAAAAGAAAAGTGAAAAATGAAAGGAAAAACCAAAAGGCGGTCCCGGAGGGGGAAGGAATCTCCCCCCTCCGGAGGTTTTCAGCCCTTATTACGTTTCACTTTCCATTTTTCACTGCTGCCGGGCCCCGCCCGGGTGCGTCGGTTATTGGGAATTCCCGAACTGCTTACTGCTGGTCGGGATGGTACTCCTTGCAGGTGCACTTCTTCCACTTCAGGCCGCTGCCGCAGGGGCAGGGGTCGTTGCGGCCGATTTTGATCACTTTCTTGGCGGGCTGCTTCTTCACGGTGCCGTCGTCGGCGCCGCTCTCGCCGGTGACCTTGGCCACCCGCTCACGCTTGACCTCGCCGCCCACCTTAACCCGGGCCAGGAACAGGCGGCGCACCGTCTCCTCCTGAATGGCGGCGATCATGTTCTCAAACATCTCGTAGCCTTCCCGCTTGTACTCCACAACGGGGTCGTGCTGGCCGTAGCCCCGCAGGCCGATGCCTTGGCGCAGCTCGGTCATGGCGTCGATCTCGTCCATCCAGTACTCGTCCACCACGCGGAGCATGACCACCCGCTCCAGCTCGCGCATGAGGGGCTCGCCCAGCTCCTGCTCCTTGCGGGCGTAGAGGTCCCGTGCCTTGCCCAGCACCAGCTCCACCAGCTCATCGGCGGTGTAGCCCTCCAGCTCCTTGTCGGTAAGCTTGAGCTCCTCGGGGTGGAGGAACACGCCCCGGAAGGGGGCCACCGCCTCCCGGAACTGCTCGGCGTTCATGTGCTTCTGCTCGCCCATGTGGCCGTGGATTGCGTTGGAGACCACGGTGTGCATCATGTTCTGGACAGCCTCCTTGAGGTTGTCCCCGTCCAGCACCCTGCGGCGCTGTTCGTAGATGACCTTGCGCTGGGTGTTCATCACGTCGTCGTACTCCAGCACCGTCTTACGGGTCTGGAAGTTCTTGGACTCCACCCGCTTCTGGGCGGACTCAATGGCGTTGGTGAGCATCTTCTGCTCGATGGGAGTGTCCTCGTCCACGCCCAGGGTCTCCATCATGCTCATCACCCGCTCGGAGCCGAACAGACGCATGATGTCGTCCTCCAGGGACAGGTAGAACCGGCTCTCGCCCGGGTCGCCCTGGCGGCCGGCGCGGCCCCGGAGCTGGTTGTCGATACGGCGGGACTCGTGGCGCTCGGTGCCCAGGATGAACAGGCCGCCGGCGGCGCGGACCTTCTCGGCCTCGCCCTTGATGGCCTCCTTGTACTTGGCCTCGGCCTCGGCGAACATCTTGCGGGCATTGAGGATCTCCTCATTGTCGGTCTCGGCGTAGCCGGTGGACTCGGCGATGAGCTCGTCGGACAGCCCGGCCTTGCGCAGGTCGTTCTTGGCCAGGAACTCGGCGTTGCCGCCCAGCATGATGTCGGTACCACGGCCGGCCATGTTGGTGGCCACGGTGACGGCCCCCAGCTTGCCGGCCTGGGCCACAATCTCGGCTTCCTTCTCGTGGAACTTGGCGTTGAGCACGTTGTGCTTGATGCCCTTGCGGCGGAGCATCTCGCTGAGCTCCTCAGACTTCTCGATGGACACGGTGCCCACCAGCACGGGCTGGCCCTTGGCGTGGCACTCCTCAATCTGCTTGACCACGGCCCGGAGCTTGCCCGCCTCAGTCTTGTAGACCACATCGTGGTGGTCGATGCGGGCCAGGGGCCTGTTGGTGGGAATTTCCACGATGTCCAGCTCGTAGATCTCGTTGAACTCGTCCTCCTCGGTCATGGCGGTGCCCGTCATGCCGGAGAGCTTGTCGTAGAGGCGGAAGTAGTTCTGGAAGGTAATGGTGGCCAGGGTCTTGGACTCGCGGGCCACCTGGACCTTCTCTTTGGCCTCGATAGCCTGGTGCAGGCCCTCGGAGTACCGGCGGCCGTACATCAGGCGGCCGGTGAACTCGTCCACGATGATGACCTCGCCGTCCTTGACCACATAGTCCTTGTCCCGGCGCATCAGGCCCCAGGCCCGGATGGCCTGGTTGATGTGGTGGGAGAGGGTGGTGTTCTCCGGGTCGGCCAGGTTCTCGATGTTGAAAGCCTTCTCCGCCTTCTCGATGCCCCGGGCGGTGAGGGTGACGGTGCGGGCCTTTTCATCCACCACATAGTCGGCGTCGATGTTGGGGTCCTCCTCCTCCTTCTCATCCACACTGGCCACCTTCTTGGCCTTCAGGCGGGAGACAAAGGAGTCCACAATCTGGTAGAGCTGGGTGGACTGGTCGCCCTGACCGGAGATAATCAGGGGGGTACGGGCCTCGTCGATGAGGATGGAGTCCACCTCATCCACGATGGCGAAGGCATGGCCCCGCTGGACCATCTCCTGCTTGTAGATGGCCATGTTGTCCCGCAGGTAGTCAAAACCAAACTCGTTGTTGGTGCCGTAGGTGATGTCGGCGGCATAGGCGGCGTGGCGCTGAGCGGGGGTCACCTCGTGGATGACCAGGCCCACGGTCAGGCCCAGGAAGCGGTAGAGCTTGCCCATCCACTCGCTGTCGCGCTTGGCCAGGTAGTCGTTGACCGTCACGATGTGGACGCCCTCTCCGGTGAGGGCGTTGAGGTAGGCGGGCAGGGTGGCCACCAGGGTCTTGCCCTCGCCGGTCTTCATCTCGGCGATGCGGCCCTGGTGGAGGACGATGCCGCCGATGAGCTGCACCCGGTAGGGCCGCATGCCCAGCACGCGCCAGGAGGCCTCCCGGCAGACTGCAAAGGCCTCGGGCAGGATGTCGTCGGTGGTCTCGCCGTTTTTCAGGCGGGTCTTAAACTCGTCGGTCTTAGCCCGGAGCTCCTCGTCGGTGAGGGCCTTGCAGGGCTCCTCCAGGGCCTCGATTTTCTTTACAAGGGGCTCGATCTCCTTGAGCTTCCGCTGGGAGCTGGTGCCGAAGATCTTCTTGAGCAGGTTACCCATTTCTCGTTCACCTTTCTTCCGTGCATTGACAAAGGCCCGGGCCAGACGGCTCCCGGCCGGAATTTCCTAAGTTAGCAGTATACCATAAACCACCCCAATAAAAAAGTAGAAATTATGAACAAACCAGAGGGCGGAAAAAGTGTTTTTGTCGCCCGCGGGCAGGTATTTCCACTGAAAAAAAGCGCGGTTTGGAAATCCTGTCCGCCGGCCTGCCGCAAAAAGCGCCCCCGCCCGTCCCGGGCGGGGGCGCGCTGCTCAGTCGATGAGCACGCAGGAGGTATAGGTCATGGTTCTGGGGCCGTAGTAGTACTTCATGCCCGACTGCTCGCAGACCCGGGAGACGAAAAGCCCGTAAGCCTCCATGGAGGGGATGGCCTTGTCCGGGAAGCGGCAGGGCGCGTCCGGGTAGGTGCAGGTCTTGCAGATGGAGCAGGCCCCCGAGGCCATGGGCAGACAGTCCGGCCAAATGGCCCGCAGCCGCTCCACCAGGCGGGAAAAGCGCTCCTTCTGCAGCCGCTCCAGCTCCTGCATGGTCTCCACGTCAAAGTCGTCCTCCAGCTCCCCGGTGGACTGGACCAGAATGCCCCGGCGGTACTGTCCCGCCCGGGCGGCCGTCTCCTCCAGCGTGCCGCAGGCAGGCGGGCAGGTCCAGCACCGGCCGTACATGCGGCACCGGTCTGCCGCGCACATCTCCCGTACCTCGGGCAGGAACTCCAGCGCCTCCATATTGACCGCCCCCGCCTGGGAAAAGCCGCAGTCCAGGGCCATGGTCACAATCTCCTCTGTTGTCAAGACGTTCTCCCCCTCTGTCCCCCGGAAGCCCGGGGGCGTTTTTTTCAGTATAACACCGGGCGGTCCCGGCGGAAAAGGGAAAAATGTGAGCTCTGTGGTGTTTTCGCCCGTTTCTTCCGCCGTTTTTTTCTTCCCCATTTACGCCGCTTTTCTTTGGTGGTACAATATATTCTGTATTGGTATCTGCATCTTTACCGGAAAAGGAGCTGCTATGAAACGCCGAATTTTCTCTCTGGCCGCCGGACTTCTGCTGGCGCTCTCTGCCTGCGCCCCAGCCTCCCCGCAGTCCTCCCAGGAGCTGATCTACCCCACATCCCACCCCTCGTCCGCTCCGTCCCCCACGGGGAGTCAGGTCCCCCGGCCCACGCCCGAGGTTTCCGCCGCCCCCGCCCCCACAGAGAGCCAGGCCGCCCAGGCGGAAGCGCCGGTGTGGGGCGTTCAGGAGAGCCAGTGCTCCCAGTCCGACGACGCGGACAAGGACGTGCTGCTGGTTCAGGGCAAGTTCTCGCTGCCCCTGATTGAGAACGCCGAGGGGGTGCCCGCCTACGAGGCCATCAACCAGTGGTATATGGACCTGTCCGCCGGCCTGCGGAGCGACACCCTGGCCAACGCCGGCCAGGCCGACGCGGACTATGCCCTGTCCAAGTCCATGGGGTACGCCTTCACCTACTACACCGATGAGGAGACCTACGAGATCACCCACCAGACCAGCCGGATGGTGAGCATTCTCCGCACCCACTACGGCCACACCGGCGGCACCTATCCCACCCTGCTCTACATGGCCGACCACTTTGACCTGACCACCGGCGAAGCGCTCGCCTTTGACGACTTCTTCACCGACCCGGACGCCGCCGCCGCCATCGCCCTGAAGGAGGTGCTCCGCCAGGCCGCCCAGGGGGACGCCAACGGCGTTACCTACGACACCGCCCTGGCTGAGAGCCTGTTCAAGCGGGAGAACTTCTACCTCACCGCCGACGCGGTGGTCTTTTTCTACCAGCCCCAGGACCTGGCCCCCAACGCCGCCGGCGCGCCCACCTTCCCGGTGGAGCGGAGCCTGTTCGGGGACCTGCTGGCCGACTGGGCCTGACAACTCTGACAATTTGGTGATACTATGCTCAACTGCAATATAAAGGTAAACGACGTGTGCCGCCTCATCATCGAGGGGTACACCGCCGACGGCACCGGCGTGGCCCGGCTGGACGGGATTGTGGTCTTTGTCCAGGGGGGCGTCCGGGGCGAGGAGTGCGACGTGCGCATCGAGAAGGTGGGCCGGAGCAACCTGTTCGGCCGGGTGGTGCGGGTGTTCCAGCCCTCCCCCGCCCGGATTATGCCCCAGTGCATCCACTACACCAAGTGCGGCGGCTGCCAGTTCCGGCACATGAACTACGCCGAGGAGCTGGAGGCCAAGCGCATCCGGGTGGAGGACTGCCTGCGGCGCATCGCCGGGCTGGATGTGACGGTGCCCGTCATCCACGGGGCAAAGGACACCCGCCGGTACCGCAACAAGGTCCAGTTCCCGGTTCAGCCCGGGCCGGAAGGCCCCCGGGTGGGTTTCTACCGCCAGCGGACCCACCAGGTCATCTCGGTGGAGGACTGCCTGCTCCAGCCGGAGACCGCCGCCCGGCTCCGGGCCGCCGCGGTGTCCTGGATGCAGTGGAACAACATCTCCGCCTACGATGAAACCACCGGTCGGGGGCTGGTGCGCCATATGTATGTCCGGGTGAACCGGGCGGGGCAGTCCCTGTTCTGCCTGCTGGTCAACGGCAAGTCGGTGCCCCAGGAGGAGGCCCTGGTCCGGGCCCTGCGGAACGTGGAGCCGGGGCTGGTTGGCGTGGTGCTGGGTGTCAACGAGAAGAAGAATAACGTCATTCTGGGCGACTCCTACCGCACCCTCTGGGGCCAGGATTGGCTGGAAGACACCCTGTGCGGCTTTACCTTCCGGCTGTCGGTGCCCTCCTTCTACCAGGTCAACGCCAATCAGGCGGAGGTGCTCTACGGCCGTGCCCTGGACTTTGCCGGTCTCACCGGCAGGGAGACCGTGCTGGACTTGTACTGCGGCATCGGCACCATCAGCCTGGTGATGGCCCGGCAGGCGGGCAAGGTGTTCGGCGCCGAGGTGGTTCCCCAGGCGGTGGAGGACGCCAAGGGAAATGCCCTGCGCAACGGGGTGAACAACGCCGAGTTTCTCTGCGGCGACGCGGGCGAGGCCGCCCGCACTTTGGCTGCCCGGGGTGTGAAGCCTGACGTGGTGTGCGTGGACCCGCCCCGGAAGGGCCTGGCCGAGGACGTGGTGGACACCATTGCCGCCATGGCCCCGGAGCGGATTGTGTACGTCTCCTGTGACCCGGCCACCCTGGCCCGGGATGTGAAGCGCTTTGCCGCCCTGGGCTATGCCCTCCGCAAAGCCGAGGCGGTGGACATGTTCCCCCGCACCGCCCATGTGGAGAGCGTGGTTCTGCTCACCAAATAATTATGATTTTTCTCGAGACTTCCCGTCTGACGCTCCGTACCGTAACATCGGAGGACGCCGCCGCCATTTACACCTGGCGCTCTGACCCCCGCTGCGCCCGGTATCAGCGGGGTCAGGTCACGGAATATGTGGAGATTGCCGCTCTGGTGGAAAAACACAGGGACGACGTTTTTTCCGTGGACGCCCCCTTTATGGCCGTGATGGCCCTCAGGAGCACCGGCGAGCCGGTGGGCGAGATTGTGGTGATGCCCCAGGACGGCGCCATCTCCCTGGGCTTTACCGTCTCGCCCCTGTACCAGCGGCAGGGCTACGCCTTTGAGGCCCTGACCGCCCTCATGGATCTGCTCCACGCCCGGTTCCCCCAATGGGAATTTCTCTGCTTCACCGACCCGGAGAACACCCCCAGCATGGAGCTGCTGACCAGGCTGGGCTGCCGTGACCTGGGCTATGTGCCCGCCATGGACTCCCGGGTGTTTGGAAAGTGGATTACCGGGCAGACGGAAGCGGAAATTGCCCGGGCGGCGGGAGCGCCGCCCGGATAACCGGAGGACAGCGGAACGATGAACTATAAGATTGCCATTTGTGACGATTCGGCGGCGGACCGGCAGTACCTGTCCACCCTGGCGGGCCGGTGGGCGGCGGACAGGGGACACACCCTTCAGACCGCTCTTTTCGCCTCCGCTGAGGAATTTCTCTTTCACTACGCCGAGGAGAAGGACTACGACATCCTGCTCCTGGACATTGAGATGGGGGCCATGGACGGCGTGACCATGGCCCGAACCCTGCGCCGGGACAATGAGACGGTCCAGATTATCTTTGTCACCGGCTACTCCGACTACATCGCCGAGGGCTACGACGTGGCCGCCCTCCACTATCTGATGAAGCCCGTCCGGGAGGACAAGCTGTTCTCCGTGCTGGACCGGGCGGCGGAAAAGCTCTCCCGGAACGAAAAGATCCTGAACTTCGAGGCGGGCGGCGAGATGATGCGGGTGCCCGTCTATCAAATCAAGTACGCCGACGTGTCGGGCAACTATGTGACCATCCACGCCGCCGGGGAAATCACCGTGAAGATGACCCTGGGGGAGCTGGAGCGGCAGCTGGACAGCCGCTTCTACCGGGCGGGCCGGTCGGTCATTGTGAACCTGACCCGGATCAGCCGGGTGACCAGAACGGAGATCCGGCTCAGCGACGGCACCGCCATCCCCCTGCCCCGGGGGGCATATGAGGGCGTAAACCGGGCCATTATCAATCTGAGGTGATTGGGCATGGGGTTCTTTTCCAGGCGGATTGACCGGCAGATCGCCTCCTACCAGCAGGAGCTGGTGGAGACCCACTACCGGGAAGTGGACAATATGTACCGGCAGATCCGGGGCTGGCGGCACGACTACCGCAACCACATCCAGACCATGAAGGCCTATGCGGCCGCGGAGGACTGGGAGGCCATCAGGCGGTACCTGGACCTGCTGGACCAGGACCTGACCACGGTGGACACGGTCATCAAGACCGGCAACCCCATGGCCGACGCCATCCTCAACTCCAAGATCTCCCTGGCCCGCTCCAAGGGCATCCAGGTGGTGGCGGACGCCTGTATCCCGGTGAAGCTGAAGTCGTCGGAGATTGACCTGTGCTGCATTCTGGGCAACCTCTTTGACAACGCCATTGAGGCCAGCCTCCAGCTGCCGGAGGAACAGCGGCTCATCCGGGTGTACATGGACATGAAGAACACCCAGCTCTACATCTCCTTCACCAATTTCACCGCCGGGAAGAAGCTGCGCAAGGTGGGGCGCCTGTTCCGCACCACCAAGGGCGAGGGCCACGGCTTCGGGCTGGTGCGCATCGACGCCATTGTGGAGCGGCTGGGCGGGTACATCAGCCGCAACAGCGAGGACGGCGCCTTTACCACTGAGATTCTGCTCCCCCAGGCGTGAGCGCTGCAATTCGTCCCCCCAGCATGACAATTCGTCCCCAGAATGATCTGGGGACGATTTCTTTGGTAGAATGGTACCAGAGGTGACCGAGATGGAAGAAAAGAAGAAATCCCCCTACAACATGTGGCAGAACACCGGCTTTATGCTCTCCGCCGCCTGGCGCAGCTGCCCCAGCGTGATTTTTCTGTGCATCGCGCTGGCGGTGGTCACCGCCGGCCAGACCGTGGCCGAGCTGCTCATCGCCCCTGCGGTGCTCTCCAGGGTGGAGGAGGCCGCGCCGCTGGCGTCCCTGCTTCTCACCATCGCCGGGTTTACCCTGCTCCTGCTGCTCCTGTCCGGCCTGAAGCGGTATCTGGACACCAACACCCTGTTCGGCCGGATTAAGGTCCGCACGGATCTGCTTGGCCGGATCAACCTGAAGCTGGCTCAGACCTCCTACCCCAACCTGATGGACGCCCGGTTTAACGACCTGTCCGGCAAATCCTTCGACGCCTGCTGCAGCAACAATTCCGCTGCGGAGCACATCTGGACCACCTGGAGCACCATTCTCACCAACCTGCTGGGCTTTGCCGTCTATCTGGCCATCCTGTCCGGCCTGCATCCCCTTCTGTTCTGCGTCATCGCCGTCACCGCTGCGGCGGGGTATTTTGTGGACAAGAAGATCAGCGGCTGGGGCTACCGGCACCGGGAGGAGGCCGCCAGGCCCATCAAGGAGATGGGCTACATCCGCAGGACTGCCACCAGCCGCCCCTACGCCAAGGACATCCGCATGTTCGGCCTGGGACCCTGGATAAACGACGTGTGGCGCAAGTCCATGTCCCTGTTCCGGGCCTTTCTCCGCAGGCGGGAGTCGGTCTACCTGTGGATCAACCTGACCGACCTGCTGCTGACCCTCATCCGCAACGGCGCAGCCTACGCCTACCTCCTGTGGCTCACCCTGACCGGCGGCATGAGCGCGGCGGAATTTCTGCTCTACTTCACCGCCGCCAGCGGCTTTACCCAGTGGGTCACCGGCATTCTGGACATGTTCAACCAGCTCCACCGGGAGAGCCTGGATATCTCCACGGTGCGGGAATATCTGGAGTACCCGGAGCCCTTCCGGTTTGAGGACGGGGAGCCTCTGCCCAAGGACCTGGCCGTTCCCTGCGAAATCAAGCTGGAGAACGTGTCCTTCCGGTACCCCAAGGCGGAGAAGGACACCCTTCAGCACATCAATCTGACCATCCATCCCGGGGAAAAGCTGGCCATTGTGGGCCTCAACGGGGCGGGCAAGACCACCCTGGTGCGGCTGGTCTGCGGCTTTCTGGACCCCACCGAGGGCCGGGTGCTTCTCAACGGGGAGGACATCCGCCGCTATGACCGCCGGGCCTATTATGCGCTGTTCTCCGCCGTGTTTCAGGACTTCTCCGTGCTGGAGGCCAGCGTGGCGGAAAACGTGGCCCAGCGGGTGGAGGGCATCGACGTTGACCGGGTCATGGCCTGCCTGGACCAGGCGGGCCTGACGGAAAAGGTGGAGTCCCTGCCCAAGGGGGTGGACACCGCCATCGGCCGCCAAGTCTTTGAGGACGGCGTGGAGCTGTCCGGCGGCCAGACCCAGCGGCTGATGCTGGCCAGAGCCCTGTACAAGGACGGACCCATCCTGGTTCTCGATGAGCCAACCGCCGCCCTGGACCCCATCGCCGAGGAGGACATCTACCGAAAGTACAGCGGGATGACTCAGGGCAAGACCTCCCTGTTCATCTCCCACCGGCTGGCCTCCACCCGGTTCTGCGACCGCATTCTGTTCCTGGAGCAGGGGCGCATTGCCGAGGAGGGGACCCATAATGAGCTGCTCGCCCGTGGGGGCGGCTACGCAAAGCTCTTTGACGTGCAGAGCCAGTATTACAGGGAAGGGGGCGAACACCATGGAGAATAAGGAGAAAAAGCTGGGCTATATGGCGGCCTGGAAGCTGAATCTGCGGGCGTGGGGCATCTGGCAAAAACTCTGTCCCCAGGTGTTTGCCTCCACCCTGCTCGCCTCCGTGGTTACGGCGGTCACGCCCTATGTGACCATCTTCCTGTCCGCCCGTATCATCGACGAGCTGTCAGGAGAGCGCAGGCCGGACCAGCTGCTCCGGTGGGTGGTCCTCACCCTGGCCTGCACGGCGGCGTGCGCCTTGCTCCAGGGGGTGCTCACCCGCTGGGCCAACTACGCCAGGGACTGCGCCGGACAGCTGGGCGACCAGCTCTATATGGACAAGATGATGGCGCTGGACTACGCCGACGTGGACCGGCAGGCGGTGTTCGACCTGTACTCCCAGATCCGGCAGAACGAGAGCTGGGCTGGCTGGGGCATTCGCAATACCATCTCCTATTTTGAGTCCTTTGTCACGGCGGTGGTCCAGATTCTGGGCGGCGCGGGCCTGTCGGTCAGCCTGTTCCTCTCCCCCGTCTCCGCGGGCAGCGGCCTGCCCTTCCTCAACCACCCCCTCTGCGCCGCCGCCATGATCTGCCTGCTGCTGCTGGCCGCTGTGGTCTCCCCCATGCTCAGCAACCGGGGTGACCAGTATTGGGTCAGTTATGCAGAGGAAGCCCGTCTGGGCAATCGTCTGTTCAGCTTTTACGGATTTCTGAGCCAGGACAAGAGCCGGGCGGCTGATATCCGCATTTACCAGCAGCAGGAAAACATCTGCGGGCCCTATCTTGCCCAGGAAAACGGTTTCTCTCCCAGTTCCTCCATCGCCCGCTGTGCCAGGGGCCCCATGGGGCTGCTCAACGCCCTGTCCCAGTGCGTGACCGTGGTGCTCACCGGCCTGGTGTACGTCTTTGTGTGCCTGAAGGCCTGGGCGGGGGCCTTCGGCGTGGGCTCTGTCACCCAGTATGTGGGGGCCATCACCCAGCTGTTCCGGGGCCTGTCCGCCCTGCTGGAGACCATGGGCAACATCCGGGCCAACGGAACGTTCCTGGAGACCAATTTTGAATATCTGGACATCCCCAACCGGATGTACCAGGGCAGCCTGACCACTGAGAAGCGCGCCGACCGGAAGTACGAGGTGGAGTTCCGGGACGTGTCCTTCCGCTACCCGGACACCGACCAGTGGGCCCTGCGCCATGTCAGCATCAGGTTCCGGGTGGGCAGCCGCCTGGCCGTGGTGGGCCGGAACGGCAGCGGCAAGACCACCTTTATCAAGCTGCTCTGCCGCCTGTACGACCCCACGGAGGGGGAGATTCTGCTCAACGGCATCGACATCCGCAAGTACCGGTATGACGACTATATGCGCATCTTCTCCGTGGTCTTTCAGGACTTCAGGCTGCTGGCCCTGCCCCTGGGCGAGAACGTGGCGGGCGCGGCGGAGTACGACCGCGCCCGGGCGGAGAAGTGCCTGAAGGACGCCGGATTCGGCGGCCGGCTCTCCTCCATGCCCCAGGGGCTGGACACCTGGCTCTACAAGGACCTGACAGAGGACGGCGTGGATATCTCCGGCGGCGAGGCCCAGAAGATCGCCATCGCCCGTGCGCTGTACAAGGACGCCCCCTTCCTCATTCTGGACGAGCCCACCGCCGCACTGGACCCGGTGGCCGAGGCGGAGATTTACGCCAAGCTCAACGACATCGTGGAGGACAGGACCGCCGTCTATATCAGCCACCGGCTGTCCTCCTGCAAGTTCTGCGATGAGATCGCCGTGTTTGAGGACGGGCGGATCGTCCAGCAGGGCAGCCACGAGGCCCTGCTGGCAGAGGAGGGCGGCGCCTATGCCACCCTGTGGCACGCCCAGGCCCAGTACTATAATGAGTAAAACCCAAGGAGGAAAACAATGGTAGAACAGATTCAGGACAGAGAAGAAAAGGAGCGCATCGCCCGCAGGGTGCTGGAGTCCCTGCCCGAGTGGTTCGGCATTGAGGAATCCCGGGAGGAATACATCCGGGAGAGCGTGGACCAGCCCTTTTTCGCCTGCTATGCGGACGGACAGGCGGCAGGCTTTCTCTGCCTGAAGGAGACGGGCAGGGCCACCGCAGAGCTGGCGGTGATGGGGATTATGCCCGCCTTCCACCGGCATGGCCTGGGCCGTGCTCTCTTTGACCGGGCCAAAGCGTATGCACAGGCCCGAGGCTACTCCTTTCTTCAGGTCAAGACCGTGCAGATGGGCCGGTATGAGATCTACGACCGCACCAACCGGTTCTATCTCAGCCTGGGCTTTCAGGAATTTGAGGTGTTCCCTACCCTGTGGGACGCGCACAACCCCTGCCAGGTGTACGTCATGGCCATTGGAAACAACTCCACTGCAAACTAAAGCCGGGCGGTATGCCGAAATTCGGCATACCGCCCGGCTTTTCGTCTGTCAGGCCGCTGTCCGTTCTCCGGATGCCGCCGGGAGGGCCTGTCGTCCGGCCTTCCGGCGGGCGCCGGGGAACTTCCGCAGGGTCCCCAGGTCCACGCCCTGCCGCCTGTACCCGGCACAGAGCACCGCCCCTTCCGGCGCCCGCCCTGCCGGCCGGACGCCCACCGTGATCCCCACCCCCAGTCCGGAAGCCGCCAAAACCATGGTCTGAATATACATGCGCATCCCCCTCCCCCGCCGCTGCCCGGCGCCGCCGGGCAATTCCCCATCTTGTGAGAGACAGGATACGCCTTTTTTCTCCCTCTTTCCTTTCAAAAAAGATGCAATCTCTCCCCCTCCGGCGCGTCTGAAACAGGCCCTTTTCCCTTTCCCTTCCCCGCGGGCGGCACGTACGGCCTTCCGGACCCGCCTCTTCTCCGCGCAGGAGAAAGTGCGTTCCTTTTTATTCCGCCACATACGGCGTTTTGTCAAAACCCGCGTCAAAAAGGGAAAAAATTCAGGGAAACTATTGTGGTATTGGGACGGGATATCTGCTATACTTTGAGACGTATCGACATTTGATTTTCGCCCGGAGGAGAGAGGCCTTCCGGGCCGTTTGCGGGAGGACGGACATGGGCGCACAGACGGAAGGAAACAACGGGGCGGCGGGG
The DNA here is from genome assembly GCF_944387805.1 of uncultured Pseudoflavonifractor sp. Classification (GTDB taxonomy): domain Bacteria; phylum Bacillota; class Clostridia; order Oscillospirales; family Oscillospiraceae; genus Pseudoflavonifractor. Next base: position 47,703 of record NZ_CALXGI010000016.1, read on the forward strand.
CGCTGCCCGCTGGAAAAGCGGGGCTGCGGCGGCTGCCCCATGCTCTCCCTGCCCTACGGGGAGCAGCTGAGGCGGAAGCAGCGGCGGCTGGAGGAGCTGCTGGGGGAGTTCGGCCCGGTGTCCCCCATTCTGGGCATGGAACACCCCTGGCACTACCGCAACAAGGTCATCTCCTCCTTCGCCTGGGGGCCGGGGAAAACGCTGGTCAGCGGCATCTACGCCCAGGGCACCCACCGTGTGGTACCGGTGGAATCCTGCCTCCTCCACCAGGAGGCGCTGGACCGGGCGGTGGCCGCCGTGCGGCAGGCCGCCCGTGAGTTCCGCTACCAGCCCTTTGACGAAAACAGGCGCACCGGTCTTATCCGCCATGTGCTCTGCCGCCACAGCCTGACCACCGGCGAAGTGCTGGCCGTGCTGGTGACCGCGTCGCCGGTGCTGCCCGGCGCCCGCGCCTTTGCCGCCCGGGTGCGGGAGCTGTGTCCCGCCGTCGCCACCCTGGCTCAGAACGTCAACCCCAGGCCGGGCAGCGCCGTGCTGGGGGAGCGGGAGAAAATTCTCTTCGGCAGAGGATATATTGAGGACGTGCTCTGCGGCGTGAAGTTCCGCATCTCCCCCTCCAGCTTCTACCAGATCAACCCGGTGCAGACCCAGGTCCTCTACTCCGCCGCCATTGCCGCCGCCCAGCTCACCGGCAGGGAGCAGGTGCTGGACGCCTACTGCGGCGTGGGCACCATCGGCCTGTCCGCCGCCGCCCACGCGGGCAGCGTGGTGGGGGTGGAGCTGAACCGGAGCGCCGCCGCCTGCGCCGGGGAGAACGCCAAAGCCAACAATATCCGCAACGCCCGCTTCCTCTGCGGGGACGCCGCCGCCTTCCTGGACGGCATGGCCGCCCGGGGGGAGAAGCTGGACGTGGTATTCCTGGACCCGCCCCGGGCGGGCAGCTCCCCCGTGTTTCTGGACGCCCTGTGCCGGGTGTCCCCCGCCCGTGCGGTATACATCTCCTGCAACCCGGAGACCCAGCGCCGGGACCTGGAATATCTGGCCGCGCGGGGATGGCGGGCAGAGTCCATCCAGGGGGTGGACATGTTCCCCCACACGGAGCACATTGAGACGGTGGTTCTTTTGTCCAAACTTAACGCCAAGCAACATATCGAGGTGGAGTTGAATCTGGACGAGCTGGATTTGACAGCGGCGGAGAGTAAAGCCACTTATGATGAGATCAAAGCCTATGTGCTGGAAAAGCACGGCCTGAAGGTGTCCAGCCTGTATATCTCCCAGGTTAAGCGGAAGTGCGGGCTAGATGTGGGGCAGAATTATAATCTGTCAAAGAAGGAAGACGCGAAAGTGCCACAGTGCCCGCCGGAAAAGGAAGCTGCAATTATGGATGCACTAAAGCATTTTCAAATGAT
>NZ_CALXGI010000017.1 GCF_944387805.1 uncultured Pseudoflavonifractor sp.
TGTAGCTTAGGCACGAGATGGAAAGAAAGCCGGACTGGCTGCCCGGCTTTCCTGTCCAAATTTATTGTAATAGGAGGTGAGAGACATGAACGTGACAGATATGCTTTTTCAGATGACCCTCCAGAGCCAGTGGCAGGTGCCGGAGCTGTCTCAGACGACTGGTAATGGTGCGGATGCCGGAGATCAGGCCCTCTCATTTCAGGACCTTCTGGAGCAGCAGCGCAATGGAAAAATCCAGCAGAGCAAACAGCTGGACGGGAAAGGCCAGACCGAAACTGCCGGAAAGGAGCCCGTGTCCCAGGACAAGGAAACAGAGGACGCAGCACCGGCAGAGCTGGCAGCAATGGCCGCAGGCGCGGCGCTGCTGGTAAATTGTCAGCCCCAGATGGCGCAGACGGTGTCTGTGCAGGCGGAGACCGGCGCAGTGGCAGCTCCGGTCCAGGTGATTGCGGAGACCGCCGGCGCACAGGAGGCGAGCAGCACACAGCTGCCCAAGGTTCCGCTGGAAGCCGATCCGATTCAGCAGCCAGGGGATGCGGCTCAGATGCCGGATGTGGAGATGCCTTCCGCACCTGTGCAGGCCACCGGGACCCTGCACGGTGAGGCCAAAGAAAGCGATGAGATGGAACACAGTGCCGCACAGGAACTGCCCAGCGTGGAGGTTCAACGCAGCCGGGACGAGGAGATGAACACCGTCTCTGTGGAGAGCTGGCAGACCCCCCTGTTCCGGAAGGCGGAGAGCATGCCGGTCCGGGTAGCAGACGCGCCCGTGGATATGAGCGCGCCGGCGCAGGACGTGGAAAAGGCTCTGGGCGGCGCTCTGAAGGCCGGACTGAACGCTGGCGGCCAGCACCTGGAGATCAAACTGACCCCGGAAAACCTGGGGACAGTGGTGGCAGAGTTTACCCGAAGTCCTGAGGGGGCGCTCCACGTGGTGCTCCATGCGGAGACCGAGCAGACTGCCAAGCTGCTCAACAGCCACGCCTCGGCGCTGGGCATGATGCTTCAGGACAGCGCCAACGGACAGGTCAAGGTAGAGGTGCAGCAGCCCCAGCAGAGTCAGCCCTTCTGGCGGCAGCCGGATCAACAGGGACAGCAGCACCACCAACAACAGCAGCAGCAACAGCAGCGGCACGCCATGCAGCAGGAGTCGGAATCCTTCCTTCACCAGCTTCGGCTGGGCCTGCTGCAGACAGAGCGCGTGTGAACCGCGCAGACACAGAGGTGAGACAATATGGCAAGCAGTGATTTTATGCCGCTTTCTCTGGATACGCTCCAGACGTCGGGCGCCTATGCCGCCAAAAATACCAGCAGCACGCCGACTACGGAGGAGCTGCAGAGCTGGGGATACACCGTCAGCGACTCGGACAACGCCATTGGCCTGGACTTCACCGATTTTCTTCAGCTGATGGTTCAGCAGCTTCAGAACCAGACCATTGACAACACGGCAGACACCTCGGATATGCTCAATCAGATGGTGCAGATGTCCATGGTGCAGATGATGTCTAGTGTACAGAGCAGCCTGGAAGACCTGACCGCAGCCAGTACCATGACCTACGCCGCCTCCCTGGTGGGCAAGACGGTTACAGTGGGCAGCTACGACGAGAACGGAAAAATCCAGGAGATTGTAGGCACGGTGGAAGCTACCGGGACCTATCAGAATTCACCGGTTATCTTTGTTAACGGCGAGATGTATCCGCTCAACAGCATTATGGCAGTAGGCACCCTGCCCGAGATTCCCGAGCAGAGCGCGGGCGCTGAGACCGGCGGGGAAGGCAGTCAGGAGACGGCGGAGACGCCGGCGACCTGAGTGCTCTACGGGAAGATGGAGGAGGTGCGTCTATGGTCGGACCAATCCAGGGGCTGAAGGGAAGCGGATTTTCCGGACAGGTTGGCGCCGCAGGAACACAGAAGACCCGGGCAGGGAGCTTTGGCGCAGTTCTGCAGCGAGAGCTGGAGCGCAGCGGCCAGACCCGGCAGGTGGCGTTTTCCAAGCATGCACTCAGCCGGGCGGAGGAGCGGGGCATCGAGGTAACGCCCACGCTGCTGGAGCGGCTGGGGGACTCTGTGGAACGGGCAGAGGCCAAGGGGGCGACCAATATTCTGGCCCTTGATCAGAGCCTGGCCTTTATCGTCAACGTGCCCAACAATCGGGTCATCACCGCCCTGTCGGAGGCGGAGATGAAGGACAGTATTTTTACCAATATCGATGGCGCCGTGTTCCTGTGATACACAGAGGGCAGGACCGAAAGGAGGCTCTGGGGACCGTGTGAATGACGGCTTCCCGGCGGCGCAAAAATCGAAGAAGGAGCAAGATATACTATGGCTATGACAGGCGCAATGAGCGCAGCTATTTCTGGCATGAAGACCCACATGCAGGCGCTGAATGTGGTGGGCAACAATATTGCGAACGTGAACACCCCGGGTTATAAGTCCCAGCGCATTACCTTTAAGGAGAGCATCTACAACACCCTGAATGCCGGCTCTGCTGGCACCGACACTGTGGGCGGCACCAATCCCCAGCAGATTGGCTACGGCTGCGGCGTGGGCACCATCGATCTGGATATGAGCAGCGGTGATTTGACCTCCACCGGCCGGGCGCTGGACTGCACCATTAAGGGTGACGGCTTCTTTCTGGTGGGCGACAAGAACACCAACATCGACAGTGCGGACGCCGTGAAGGGACTGACCCTGACGCGGGTAGGCAATTTTGATATCAAGGACGGCTATCTGGTGGACGGACAGGGCAATGTGGTTTACGGCTTCCTGACCAGCGCTGTGACCAATCCTGCGGAGAATGACGGCGAGGCCGGCACTGCGGTGGGCGACATCAGCACCGCTCTGGTGCCTATCCGCCTGCCCATGCGGTCCTCCGCCGCCGACACGCTGGGAGAAGCGGTCTATGTTGGCGTGGACGCTGACGGAACAAACATTGACCCCACCGAGAATGTGGACGGCTTTATCAACTACGAAAACCTGAGTATTGATGCAAACGGCAAGATCATCTGCACCAACGCGGATACCAACGAGGAAGTCGTGGTAGGCTACATTGCGCTGGGCACGGTGGACAACCCCGGCGGCGTGCTCCACACCGACGGCCCCTACTATACTGCGGGCGATGCTGCCGGCGGCATTACCCTCAGCGCCCCCAACAGCGCCGTCAGAGGATATCTCAATAACGGCCGCATTCAGGCCAACGGGGAGACTGACCCGGACACAATGCTTCTGTCTGGAAGCGGAACCGGCATCATGACCTCCTTCCTGGAGGGCTCCGGCACGGACCTGGCCACCGAGTTTTCCAACATGATCATCTACCAGCGCGGCTATCAGGCCAATACCCGCATCATCACTGTGACTGACTCCATGCTGGAGGAACTGGTCAACATTAAGCGCTGACGCATATTTGCGTGAAAGAAGCCCCTGCCGCAGGGGAAGGCCTTCCGCCTGCGGCAGGGGACATGGAAAGGGAGCGAGCTTTGTGATTGTACTGCAGAAGATGAATAACGAGCGCTTTCTGGTTAACCACAACCAGATTGAGTGTATTGAGCTGATTCCGGAGTGCAAGGTTGTGATGATGAATCACGACTACTATCTGGTGCGGGACACCGCAGAGGAAATCATCCAGAAGATTGCGGAATATAACGCAAAGGTCCAGGACATTCACCGGGAGATCTCCATCATCGACCGGCGCTGACCTGCGCGCTGCCCTTAATCGCGTGGGATTCACACAGAAGGGATCGAGAGTAAGAGTATGAATATTGTGTATTTGATCGGCATTGTTCTGGCCGTCGCATTTACTATATTCGGTATCATCGTCGGTATTTCCATCAACCCCGGCGAGACCCCCATGTTTTCCTTTAGCTTTGCACCGGACAGCCTTTGGAATTTTTTTGATCTGTCCAGTGTTCTGATTGTGGTGGGCGGTACGCTGGCGGTGGTCATTGCCTGCTACCCCAAGCTGGCCAAGTCCTTCCCCAAGCATATCAAGATTATGCTTCAGGCCAAGGCATTTGATCCCACCATGTATGTGGATCAACTGGTGGAGCTGGCCCAGATCGCCCGAAAGAACGGTCTTCTGGCTTTGGAGGAAAAGGCCAACGATCAGAGTGATCCCTTCTTCAGGCAGGCCATTATGCTCATTGTGGATGCGAATGACCCGGATCGGGTGCGCAGCATTCTGGAAAACGACATTGAACAGACGTCGGCCCGCCACCAGGAGGTGGTAGCCATGTACGAACGCGGCTCCAACGCGGCGCCTGCGTTCGGCATGATCGGCACGCTGATTGGTCTAATCAACATGCTCAAAAGCCTGAGCGACGCAGATATGAACTCCCTGGGCCCCAACATGTCGGTGGCTCTGGTTACAACCTTTTACGGCTCCTTTCTGGCCCATGTGATTTTCAACCCCATTGCAGCCAATCTTACGGCCCGGGACGAGGAGGAGATCCTCTGCCGGCAGATTGTGGTGGAGGGCATCATGGCCATCCAATCGGGCGAGAATCCCAAGTTCCTCCGGGAGCGGCTGCTGACCTTTATCAACCAGAAGCAGCGTGACAGCAGCGGAGATGAGGCCGGCGCCAAACCCAAGGGGAGCAAAAGGCAGAAAAAAGACAAAGGGTAAGCAGGCTGAATCCATGGGAAAGGAGGTACAAAAATGAAGAAAAAACACAGCGGCGGCGGCGGTGCCAACTGGATGGATACATATGGCGATATGGTAACGCTGCTGTTGTGCTTCTTTGTAATGCTCTACTCCATGTCCAACCTGGACAAGGAGAAGTGGATTGCACTGGTGCAGGCCTTCAACCCCAGCGCAACCGTTGAAGAGAGCGCCACTTCCCAGGGAAGTATGGCTTCCCAGAATGCTCAGGGCCTTACCCAGGCACAGGTGGATGCGGATATCGAAACACTCTACGAGTTCATGCAGAACTATGTTCAGCAGTCGGGACTGAACGGCCAGATCAGCGTTACAAAAGGCAACGGCTATGTGTTTGTCTCTTTTGATAACACAGTCTTTTTTGACGGAAACAGCTATACGCTGCGGGACGATGGCAAGGCGATACTGGATCAGGTTGCGCAGTCTATCTCCGAGGTGAGCGAATCCATTGATGAGATCCGGGTGCTGGGACACACCGCGCAGGAGGTTGAGGACGAGCCTAACAATCCGACGGCGGATCGGTTTCTCGCCAGCAACCGCGCCGCGGTGGTGACAATCTATCTGCAGGAGAAAAATGTGATAGACCCGGCCAGGCTGGTCAGTGTGGGCTATGGACAGTGGCGTCCAATTTCGGACAACGATACCTCCCAGGGGCGTGCCCAGAACCGGCGGGTGGAACTGCTGATAACGGGCCTTAACATTGAGAACAGCATGGAAGATGATATCACCCAGTACTATACCATACGTTCCGGCGAGGACGCGGCCTTGGGCGGGACGGAGGGCACCGCCGGAACATCCGACGGGCAGACCCAACCGCAAACCGGTTCCGACCAGGAGGGATAACCATGGCGGAAGTATTATCTCAAAGCCAGATTGACGCGCTGCTCAACGCGGCCCGCAGCGGCGAGATGGATTTGAACCGTTCCGACCAGGACACAGAGAAGAAATACCGTAAATACGACTTTTACAGTCCAAGAAAGTTTACCAAAGACCGGCTGAAAATGATCAGCGGTATCTTTGAAAACTATACCCGTATCATCAATTCCCGCATCAACGGACTGCTTCACACCACGAGTGAGATTTCGGTGGAATCTGTGGAGGAGCAGCGCTACTACGAGTTTTCCAACGCCCTGTCTGACGGAGATGTGCTGACACTGGCGGATGTGGACGTTCAGGGGACTCGGGAGAGTGAAGAGACGCCGGCTCTCATTCACCTGAGCACCGGCCTGGCCCTGAATATGATGGACCGCCTGATGGGCGGCGAGGGGGAGAGCAGCTCAGCCATACCGGCCGGATACAGTTTTACAGCACTGGAGCTGAAGCTTTACGAGGACATTGTAAAGGACCTGATCCGTACCCTGGGAGGCAGCTGGGAGAACTACATTGATCTGAATTTTGTGTTTCGGCGGGTGGAGTCAAATCCAACGCTGGTCCAACTGATTGGCTTGGATGAGACCGTAGTGATCATTGGAATCAGCATCAAGTTCTCCAATGCATCGGGCCGAATGAGCATCTGCCTGCCCGGCATGATGCTGACCAATATCTTTACCAAGATTGCGGCCATGAACCAGGTGGGACGCGGCTCCGGAGAGAACAACTCCGAGGAAATTATGGATATCCTGCGGGACTCTCAGCTGGAGGTTACAGCAGAGCTGGGCCGAGCCCAGTTGACGCTAAAGGATATCTACTATCTGAATGCGGGCGATGTAATCGACCTGGGACATCCTACCCGGGAGCCGGTTAATCTATACATCGGCGGGCAGCCCTGGTTCAGCGGAAAGCTGGGCACCCAGGGCGGCAGTATGGCCGTTAAAATTCTGGATACCTATCACGTCCAAACGAGAGAGGAGAAGTGAGGAAGCATGGCACAGAACATCTTTAATTCGATGGAACTGGACGCCATCGGCGAAATCATGAATATCAGCCTGGGGTCTTCAGCCACGGCAGTGTCCAACATGCTGGATCACCGGGTGGATATCACCACACCCTCGGTAGACGTGGTTTCAGTGAATGACTTCAGCATCGGCGAGCTGGAACCGGCCATTGGAATTGAAATCCGCTATGTGTCCGGACTGGAGGGCAGCAACATCATGCTGCTGAAAAAGAGCGATGTCAAGGTGATTGTGGATATCCTCATGGGCACTGAAACCTCTGATGAGGAATTTGAGCTCAATGACCTGACTGTCAGCGCAGTGTGTGAAGTGATGAACCAGATGATGGGCGCGGCATCTACCGCTCTGTCGGACTTCCTGGGACATCCGGTGAATATTTCCACACCGGAGTCCTTTGCGCTGGATGACATGGAGGCGTTCAAGAAGGAGCACTTCGCCTCTGAAGGGGATACCCTTGTGGTTGTCCGCTTTATGCTCAGCATTGAGAATATCCTGAAAAGTGAGTTCGTCAATGTCATGTCGGTGGACTTGGCGCGCGAGCTGCTGGCCGGTTTTGAGATGAACTTCGGCAGTATGCCCGCAGATGATGCCGCAGCACCGGCGCCCCGGAATGAGACTCCCGTGTCCCAGCCAGCCGCCGCTCAGCCCGCTGCCTCGCAGGGCGCTTCCGGAGCGGTTATGAGCCAGGAGGAGATTGAGCATATGCTCAGCAGCCTGGGAACTCAGGCGCCCACGCAGCAGGTGCCCGTACAGCAGACGCCCGTACAGCAGGCGCCCGTACAGCAGACGCCCGTACAGCAGACGCCCGTACAGCAGACGCCCGTGCAGCAGACGCCCGTGCAGCAGGCGCCCATGCAGCAGGCGCCCGTGCAGCAGGCGCCGGAACCCAGGCGGATCAATACAACGCCGGTCCAGTTTCCGGCTTTGGATATGGAGCAGCGGCTGGGAAAAGAGCAGGCGGACAATCTGGAGCTGATTATGTCGGTGCCGCTTGAGATTTCGGTGGAGATTGGCCGCACCAAGCGAAAGGTAGAGGATATTCTATCCTTTTCCAAGGGCTCTCTTGTGGTGCTGGACAAGCTGGCCGGAGACCAGGTGGACCTGTTTGTCAACGGCCTGTGCGTGGCCCGGGGCGACGTGGTGGTGATTGACGACAACTTTGGTGTACGGATTACCGAGGTGCTCAAGCACAACGAACTTCTGAAAATGAACTGAAGCCCGGGCGAAGCCGGACAGGACGGAAAACAATAAAAAGTAAAGGATGACTATCATGGCTAAGATTCTGATTGTAGACGACGCCGCGTTTATGCGGAAAGTGATCCGCGATACCCTGACCAAAGAGGGATACACCGATATCCATGAGGCTGTGGACGGCCAGGATGCGGTGGAGAAGTACTTCGAGCTCAAGCCTGATCTGGTGCTGATGGACATCACCATGCCCAATATGGACGGCCTGGAGGCGCTGAAGGCAATCCGCGCCAAAGACAGCAACGCCAATGTGGTGATGTGTTCTGCGATGGGGCAGGAGGCCATGGTGGTGGAGGCCGTACAGGCCGGCATCAAGGACTTCATTGTCAAGCCCTTTAAGAGCGATCGGCTGCTCAAGACAGTTACTTCCATTATCGGAAAGCCCTGATCAAGATGGGCGAAGAGTTCGGTTCTCTGCTCTGGGCCCTGGTTGTCACCGCCCTTATCCTGGCGCTGGCCTATTGGTTTACCCGCCATGTGGTGGGACGAATGTCAGGGGGCAGTGCGGGCCGGGGGCACCGTATTTCGGTTGTGGAGCAGGTAACAGTAGGCAAAGAGGAGAAACTGCTGCTGGCCCGGCTGGGGGAGCGGCTGTATTTTCTGGCAGTAACGCCTGGCGGGATTACCGTCTTGCGGGAGCTGTCAGAGGAGGAGACGGCGCAGTGGATGCCTCCGGAGCCCCCTGCGCCTGTCGGAGAGAATTTTGCCCAGGCGCTGCGGCGGGTGTTGGAACAGCGGAAGAAATAAGGAGGTGTGAGCGGTGGATGCATTGATCAATGTAAACGGAGAAAACGTTCAGACACTCCAGATTCTGTTTATGACCACCATGCTGACCCTGCTCCCCTCCATGGTGGTGATGATGACCTCCTTTACCCGGTACATCATCTCCTTCTCCTTTCTGCGCTCAGCCATGGGATTGCAGCAGAATCCCCCCAACATGGTGCTGGTGGGGATGGCGCTGTTCCTGACGCTGTTTACCATGTCGCCGGTCATCAGTGAGATCCAGACAACCGCTTATGAGCCCTATATCGCAGAGGAAATCACCCAGGACGAGTTTCTCCAGCGAGCGGAGATTCCACTGAAGGAGTTCATGGCGCGCAATACGGATCAGAGCGCGCTGGACCTGTTTTGCGGCATAGCGGGTGTGAACAGCCCGGACAACCAGCAGCAGGGGGCGGAGGTCCTGCCGCTGCGGCTTCTGGTGCCGGCCTTTATGACCACAGAATTGAAAAAGGCTTTCCTCATTGGCTTCTATCTCTACATACCCTTTCTGCTCATCGACGTGGTAGTATCCTCAGCCCTTATGTCCATGGGCATGATTATGCTGCCGCCCTCTATGATTTCCATGCCCTTCAAGCTGCTGCTTTTCATTACGCTGGACGGCTGGCAGCTGCTGTTTTCCACCCTGGTTCAGGGATTTCATTAGACGCGGGGGAGATAAATCATGGAGCCTGTGGATATTCTTCGGGAAGGCGTGAGCGTGGCGCTGAAGATTGGCGGACCTATGCTGCTGCTGAGCATGGTAGTAGGAATCCTTGTTGCCATTTTCCAGGCGGTGACACAGATTCATGAGCAGTCGCTCTCTTTTATTCTCAAGCTGATTGTGGTGGTGCTGATTCTGCTGGTGGGAGGCGGCTGGATGCTGGAAACGCTCCAGGATTACACCCGCTATCTGTTCACCCTGATGTGAGGCTGGGGAAACGATGGATTGGTCTGAGTTATATTTGTTTACGCTGATTCTCATGCGGGTAAGCGGCATGGTGCTGTTTAACCCTATTCTGGGGAGAAACAGCCTGCCCAATCTGGTCAAGGCGGGAATGATCATGGTCTTTTCCGGCTTTGTCCTGAGTATGGGGGGGACAGCGCCCGCACCGCCACAAACTCTGCTGGAGTTTTGCCTCAGAATGCTGCTGGAGCTGGGCGTAGGCGCGGCAATGGGGTTTGTGATGCAGCTGTTCTTCATGGTCATCCAGGTGGGCGGAGAGGTTATCGATACCCAGATGGGACTGACCATGGCCCAGGTCTATGACGCCAGCAGCCAGGTCAACATGACGGTGACCGCATCGCTGCTCAATGTGCTGTTTGTCCTGGATTTCTTTGCGGAAAACGGACACTACACCATGCTGCGCCTGTTTCTGGCTTCGCAGAACGTAGTCCCCTTCGGGCAGGCCGCCTTTGGGGAGGCGGTGGCCTCCGGCGTGGCAGAGGTGTTTATTTCGTGTATGGTGCTGGCAGTCAAGCTTGCGCTGCCCATTCTGGCTGCCGAGCTGCTGGGTGAGCTGGGCATGGGAATTCTGATGAAAGCGATTCCCCAGATCAACGCCTTTGTTATTAACATGGAGTTGAAAGTAATCATAGGCCTGGTGCTGTTCTTTCTCTTCCTGTCGCCGATCAGTGAATTTCTGCTGGGGGCGGAAAAGGAAATGCTGGAAACAATCGGCCGGATACTGGCGATCATCGGTACACCGGGATAGTTTTCTCAAGAGGTGAGACAGGGTGGCGGACAGCGAGAAAACTGAAAAGGCAACACCAAAAAAGCGGCGTGACGAGCGGAAAAAGGGAAATATCTTTTTCAGCAATGACGCGGTATCGGTGGTTGTGCTGCTGGCTGGGCTGGCCACATTGTTTCTGACCATCGGCGGGTCGGCGGAAAAAATTCAGGGTTTTATGCGGCAGTGCATCGAAATAACCCAGTCGGAGGCCGGTACGGCTGATTTCAGGAATCTTTTTGCGCAGCTTCTATGGGTGCTTGTCCAAACTGCTGGGCCGCTGCTGGGCGTCACCGTTGCGGCAGGTATTGCGGCGACCTTCTCTCAGACGAAGATGCTGATATCCGGCGAGGCGCTGCGGCCCAAATTCAGCCATATCAATCCATTGCAGGGCGTAAAGCGTCTTTTCTCCCTGCGCAGCATCATTGAGGCGCTGAAGGGCCTGCTGAAGATCGCGGTGCTGCTGTATCTTATCTACCAATTCCTGTCCGGTGTGGTAGATACCTTCTCCAAATACCTCTTTACAGACCTGGGGGCGGTATGCAGCCACCTGCTGGACCTGGCATTCCAGATGTCCATGCAGATTGCAGTGGCCTATGTGGTGCTGGCTGCGGCGGACATCTTCTATCAGTGGTGGGACTACGAGCGGCAGATCCGTATGTCCAAGCGGGAGATCAAGGAAGAGTACAAACAGATGGAGGGCGATCCCCAGGTTAAGGGCAGGATCAAAGAGCTCCAGCGCAAGATGGCGCAGTCGCGCATGATGCAGAAGGTGCCCCAGGCGGATGTGGTGATCCGTAACCCCACCCACTTTGCCGTGGCGCTGCGCTACAAGGCGGACCAGGACAGAGCACCAGTGGTGCTGGCCAAGGGGCAGGACCAGATGGCGCTGCGGATTGTGAGCCTGGCGGAAGAAAATGGCGTGGCTGTTGTGGAGAACGTGCCCCTGGCGCGCGCGCTCTACGCCTCCACGGACCTGGAACAGGAAATTCCACCTGAGCTCTATGGAGCTGTGGCCGAGGTTCTGGTGTATCTCTACCAAATGAATGAAAAAGGCAGTTAAGAGAAAGCGAGCAGGAGAAGTGTATGAAACGAATTTTTGACAATGCCATATCGCTGATGGTAGTGGTCATCGTTTTGTTCCTGGTGATTCCCCTGCCGGCGCCTTTGCTGGATGTGCTGATTATTCTGAATATTTCGCTGTCCATTATGATTCTGATGATCACCATGAGCATTTCGGAGGCGCTGGAGTTTTCTATCTTCCCGTCTCTGCTGCTGGTGACGACACTGTTCCGGCTTGGTCTGAACGTGTCCTCCACCCGGCTGATCCTCAGCAACGGTGGACAGGCCGGCACGGTTATCACCGCCTTCGGCAATCTGATCACCCAGGGCAACATTGTCATCGGCGTCATCATCTTCCTGATCATCGTGCTGGTGCAGTTCATTGTTATCACCAAGGGTGCGGAGCGCGTATCAGAGGTGGCGGCCCGGTTCACCTTGGACGCCATGCCGGGCAAGCAGATGGCAATTGATGCTGATTTGAATTCCGGACTCATCGACGAGAAGGATGCAAGACAGCGCCGGTACAAGATTCAGAAAGAGGCAGATTTCTATGGCGCCATGGACGGCGCCACCAAGATTGTCAAGGGCGACGCCATCATGTCCCTGATCATCACGGTTATCAACTTTGTGGCCGGCCTTATCATTGGAGTCGTACAGGGCGGCGGGGACCTTCAGAGCGTGCTGAATGTCTACTCTATCGCCACCATCGGCGACGGCCTGGTCTCCCAGCTGCCTGCTCTGATGATCTCCACCGCCACGGGCATGATTGTAACCCGCTCGGTGTCCGACGGCAGCCTGAACACCGATGTCATCAGCCAGTTCAAGGCTCAGCCCCGGGCCATCCTGGCCACTGGCGTGATCCTGCTTCTGCTGGGAGTGTTCCCTGGAACACCCACGCTGCCCCTGCTTCTGGTGGGCGCGGCTCTGACGGCAGGCGGCCTGGTGGGTGAGCGCAAAATGGCGGAAAACAAGCAGCTCCAGCTCCAGGAGGAGACTCAGGCAGAGCAGAAGCCTCAGGAGGCGGCTGCTGCGGGAGAAGCGGACTATTTCAAGGATATCAACAATGTCTACTCTCTGCTGACTGTGGAGCCTATTGAGATGGAGTTTGGATACAGCCTCATTCCTCTGGTAGATGAGAACAGCGGAGGCAAGCTTATCAACCGTATTGTTATTTTCCGCCGGCAGTACGCCCAGGATATGGGCTTTGTTATTCCCTCCATCCGCCTGCACGATGGGGCATCGCTGGGTACCAACCAGTACGTTATCCGCATCCGCGGCGAAGAGGTCGCCAGGGGAGAAGTGCTGGTGGACTACTACCTGGCGCTGGAGCCCCCCAACCCTACCAATCAGATCGACGGTATTGACGCCATTGAGCCCGCCTACGGCATCCCCTCCCGGTGGATTCTGCCTGAGAACAAGGAGATGGCGGAGATCTATGGCTATACGGTTATTACGCCGCTGACCGTTATGCTCACCCACCTGTCGGAGACCATTAAAAAGCACGCCTATGAGCTGCTGGGCCGGACGGAGGTTATGCAGCTGGTAGAGCACCTGAAAAAGACCGATCCTGACCTGGTTGCAGACGCCATCCCCAATGTGATTAGCTATGCGGGGCTGGAGAAAATTCTCCGCAATCTGCTGAAGGAGGGGGTACCTATCCGGGATCTGGGTCTGATTCTGGAGGCCATTGTGGACGCCGGGGCCAACAGCCGAGACATTGACGCAGTGACCGAGCAGGTGCGCACACGGCTCAGCCGCACCATTACCCGCCGCTTCTGCGAGAACGGACAGCTGCGGGTCATTACGCTGGATGCCGAGGTTGAGAAGAAGATCCTGTCGGCGCTGACCAAAAATGAGCAGGGTATCTACCTGGCTCTGAGCACGGACATTATGCAGCAGATTATGGCGCAGATCGGGGAACTGAGGAAGAAATTCCAGGAACTCTCCCAGACCACGGTGGTGCTGACCAGCCAGGTTATCCGGGTCTATCTCAGTCGGCTGATTGCCCAGTTTTATCCAGACGTGTATGTGCTGTCCTTCCATGAGATCAGCAGCAATATTCAGATTCAGGCCATTGGAAACGTGACGCTTCAGCCCCAGGGATAAGTGAGGAGGCGGGAGGTATATGAATCAGACAAATACGGCGGCAGAGCTTTGGGAAGGAGAACAGCCTTCTGTCTCTTACCAAGAGGCGGACAAGCTGGACGACCGGGCGCTGCTAGAGCTGTACCGGCAGACGGAAGATCAGGAACTCAAGTGGATGCTGGTCCTGCGCTATACACAGCTGGTGCGCCGCATTGCCGTCCAGGCCAGCGGACTGTACAGCAGCTTTGCCCAGCTGGATGATATTATCCAAGAGGGGCTTCTGGTGCTGCTCAACGCGGTGGACAAGTTTGAACCGGAGAAAAATGTAAAGTTTGAGACCTACGTCTCCACAAGGCTGCGGGGCATGATTGTGGACCTGGCCAGGCGGCAGGACTGGCTGCCCCGGCAGGTACGGCAGAAGGCAGTCCGGCTGAACCGAGCCATAGACGAGCTCTCCGCCAAGCTGGGACGAGCCCCTACCAGCAGCGAGGCGGCAGAATGTATGGGCCTGACCAGAGAGCAGTACGACAGCCTGCTCTCTGAGACGGCCATGTCCAGCTTAGTGTCCTTTGAGGCGGTTCTGGATAGCTGCGGAGGTACCATGGAAAAGACCGCCGCCCAGGGAGAGGAAAACAATCCCACGGAGGAGGCATTTCAGGACAAGGAACTTCATCAGGTTCTGGAGGAGGGCGTGGCATCGCTGCGCAAAAACGAGCAGATGGTCCTTTCACTCTATTATGAAAAAGAACTGAGCATGAAGGAGATTGCGCAGGTGATGGGCGTCAGCGCGGCGCGGGTATCCCAGATCCACAGCCGGGCGCTGCAGCGTCTGCGGGTGTATATGAATCAGTACATGCAGGCGTAAATGCCTGGAAAGAAGGAGTATGCTATGACCAAAGGGTTTTATGGCCTGACCTCGGGCATGCTGTCTCAGCAGAGACGGCTGAACGTGGTGGGAAACAATATGACGAATCTGAGCACTGCGGGCTATAAGTCTGAAACCTACACGGACAGCACCTTCCAAGACGTGCTCATCAGCCGGGTGGGCAATAAGGACAAGAGTGGCGCCACCGTTATCGGCCGGGAGAGCTATATTCTGGCGCCTGACCAACTGTATGTGAACTATGACCAGGGTACGCTGAAGGAGACCGGGCTGACCCTGGACTTTGCCATTCAGGGAGACGGATTTTTCGCCGTTCGGACGGATAACGGCGTGGAGTATACCCGCTCCGGCAGCTTCTCTCTGGACGGGGAAGGCAGGCTGGCCTTGGCAGGCCATGGCCTGGTGCTGGGAACGGATGGGGAGCCGATTACCCTTGCTACCGACCAGATTCGGGCAGACGGAAGCGGGCGGATCTATACACAAAACGGCGTCTATCAGGGACAGATCGGGGTGTATACCTTTGCCGACAATAACACTCTGAGCAAGGGCGAGAGCGGCCTGTTCCAGGCCAACGGCCAGCAGGCCCAGCTCCAGGCCCAGCCCCAGGTGAGCTGGAAGCATGTGGAGGAGTCCAACGTGGATATGCTGCAGGAGATGAGCCGCATGCTGACCGCCCAGCGCTCCCTCCAGAGCGGGGCTCAGGTGCTCAAACTGTATGACGAACTGTTAACCAAGGCCACCAATCAGATTGGCCAGCTCTAAGAGAAAAGAGGCAATAGGAAATGATTCAGGGCTTTTACAGCGCCGTAACCGGCGCACAGCAGCAGATGCGTCGTATGGACGTACAGGCCAACAATATTTCCAATGTCAATACATATGGCTACAAGGCCCAGGTGCCCGGGTTCCAGGCCCTGATGTACGGGATGCTGGACGGCATCAACAATGCGCAGCTGCCCCGGGGCAGCGGGTCCTGCATGGTGTCAACCGGCACTGACTGGGCGTCCGGGCCTCTTAAGGAGACCGGACGGAGCCTGGATTACGCCATCATCGGGAACGGGTATTTTGCCCTGTATGAACCGGGCAGCGGAGCGGTCTCCTTTACCCGGGACGGGTCCTTCACCATGTCGGCCTTTCAGGTGGCGGACCCGGAGTCGGAGCAGGGGGTGCGCACCGAGTATTACCTGTCCGACGGAGAGGGACGCCAGGTACTGGGGCAGGACGGCTACCCCATTCGGGTGACAGACCCGGAGCTGGAACTGCCCGTGGGCGTGTTTGATATCCAGTACCAGGACGGCCTCCAGCGGGACGGCAGCAGCCGCTTCCTCATGGGAGACAAGAACGGAACCGTCTGGCTGAGCACATCCAAGGCACAGCAGGGCATGCTGGAGGAGTCCAATGCAGACCTGGCCACAGAGCTCAGCCAGGTGATTGAAGCCCAGCGGTCTTACAGTTATGCGCTGAAGATGCTTCAGACCGCGGACGAGGTGGAGACCACAATCAACGGACTGCCCAACGGATAAATAGAGGGATAATATGAAAAACTATGAGGATTTGAACGGCCTGGAACTGGATACCATTCGTGAGATTGGCAGCATCGGTACCGGAAACGCAGCCACGGCCCTGTCCAGCATGCTGGGCTGCGAGGTGCGGATTGACGTACCGGAAGTACGCATCATGGGCTACAACGAGGCCATTGACTGGATTGGCGGACCGGAGATTATTACGGCCGGCGTGCTGGTTCACATGTCGGGAGAGCTCAACGGGATCATGCTCTCCGTGCAGCAGATGGAGTTTGTCAATCTGGTACTGGAGCGGATGATGGGCCGAACAGTAGAGCGGTATGAACAGCTGACAGAGCTGGACTGTTCTGCGCTGGTGGAGGTGGGAAATATCATGATCTCCACCTTTATAAACGCCCTGTCCAGCCTTGCGGGCATTACCACCAAGCTGACCGTGCCGGCCTTTGCAGTGGACATGCAGGGGGCAATTTTGACGGTGCCCATGGCGGAGTTCGGCGGACAGTCGGACTATATCATGACCATCGGGGCCAACTTTCTCTGCGGCGGCCGGATGGTACCCTGCCGGCTGCTGCTCTCACCGGACATCCGTTCGCTGAATTTCTTGCTAAAGAAACTGGGTGTTTTGGATGGATAACAAGCTGGTGGTGGGGATTGCGGATATGAAGATGGCGCGGCAGACCGGAATGTTGATCACCTACGCCCTGGGGTCCTGCATTGGAATCTGCCTCTATGATCCACTGATTCAACTGGCGGCCCTGGTGCACATTATGCTGCCGCTGAATATGGAGACCGGCCGGAAATCGCCGCTGAAATACGCCGACACCGGTATCTGCGAGACCCTGCGCCGCATGGAGGGGCAGGGAGGCGCCCGTTCCCGCATTGTGGCGAAGATTGCCGGGGGCGCCAGCATGTTTGCCGTAGCAGGCGGGGGCAACCTGGGCAATATTGGACAGCGCAATATTGAGAGCACCCATATGGTTCTGCGCCGGGAGGGCATCAAACTGCTGCGGGAGGATGTGGGCGGCTCGGTGGCCCGGACACTGCTGTTCGATGCTGCGTCAGGCCAGGCCTGCGTGCGCAGCTATGGAAAGCCGGAACTGATTTTTTAATCAAGACATAAGAGAAAGTGGGGAACGGCATGGCACAAGAATCAAGGAGCGGAATCCTGTTGGAGACCGGTACCAACGAGATTGAAATCATGGAGTTTACCATTGATGAGAACCTTTATGGGATCAATGTGGCCAAGGTGCGGGAGATTATGATGTCCGCGCCGGTAAAGCCCATGCCTCATACGCACCCGGCGGTGGAGGGAATCTTCAAGCCCAGAGATATTGTGATTACAGTTGTGGACCTGCCGAAGTATCTCAATGGGTGCGAGCATCCCCACAAGGAAAAGGATCTGTTTATCGTCACCAACTTTAACCAGATGCATGTGGCCTTCCGGGTGGACAGCGTAGTCGGCATCAGCCGCATTTCCTGGAAGGACATTCAGAAGCCGGACAGCACCATCTCCGGCGGCGCGGACGGAGTGGCCACCGGCATTGCCCAGTGCGGAGATGATCTGGTCAACATCCTGGATTTTGAGCGCATCGTGGCGGAAATTGCACCGGAGACCAGCATCCAGATCAGCGAGGTGGAGCGGCTGGGAACGCGGAAACGGGATGGGCGGCCCATTTGGATAGCGGAGGACTCTATTCTGCTGACCAAGATGATCCGCGAGTCTCTGGAGCGAGCGGGCTACACCAATCTGAAAACGTTTCCCAACGGCGCAGAGCTGTGGGATGCGCTGCAGGCCTGCCCTGAAGACGAGGCCCTGTCCAGCCAGGTGGCGCTGATTATCACCGACCTGGAGATGCCCCAGATGGACGGCCACCGTCTGACCAAACTGATTAAGACCAGCAAGCGGTTCTGCCATATCCCGGTGGTGATTTTCTCTTCCCTCATTACTGAGGAGATGCGCCGCAAGGGCCGGGAAGTGGGAGCGGACGAGCAGCTGAGCAAGCCGGAAATCGGGCATCTGATCGGCATTCTGGATGAACTGCTGGCTCGGCAAGAGCATGAACAGAGAGCGGGAGGAGTCTATGAGCAGTAAGTACATTGTGCGGCAGCCCATTAAGAACCGGGAAAACCGTATTGTCGGCTATGAGATTCAGTATTACGGAGAAAACAATGCCTTTGGCGGAGAGGACAGCGCGGCCGCCAACGATTTTGCGGCGGCGGATACTATCTATAATTTTCTCACCATGAATACGGATAAGCTTCTGCGGGGCGCGCTCCATTTTATGACCTTTACCACCACGCTGCTGATGAAGAAATCCCCCAGGCTGTTCGACAAAAACGAACTGGTGATCCAGATTGATGACAGCGTGATTATTCACCCCCTGGCTATGCACATGATTCAGCAGTACACCAGAGAGGGGTATAAGATTGCCGTCAATGAGTTCCAGTTCGCCCCGCGCTATTTGGCTATGCTGGACAGCATTGACTATATTAAGCTGAACTTCTGCACAACGCCGGAGCTGACGCTGAAAAATATCATCGAGATTGCCCACAGCATGAATAAGAAGTGCATCGCCGTGGGGATTGACAGCGAGGAGTTGTACCAGAGAGCAGTGAAGTTGAAGGTGGACGCTATGGAGGGCACTGTTGTGGCCGAAAAGATGACATATAAAACCCATAACAGCGGCTATATGCAGAGCAATTTCTTCCGGCTGATGGTGGCGGTTATCCAGGACGAGCCCGACGTGGAGGAGATTGAGCAGATCATCTCGGTGGATGCAACCCTGACCTATGGACTGCTGCGCATTGCGAATTCCCGGTATTTTTCGCTGCACAGCAAGGTGACCAATGTCCGTCAGGCCATTATGACCATTGGCCTGAACGAGTTGAAGCAGTGGGTCTATCTGCTCAGCGCCAGCAACGCGGAAAATCAGATGGAGGATGGCGCGGAGGAATTCCTGAAGCTGTCGCTGATGCGGGCCAAGTTTTGCAGCAGCCTGATGAATTATGCGAAAAATATCCCCATTACCAAGCCGGATGCCTATCTGATGGGAATGTTCTCCACGCTTAACTATCTGATTGACGCGCCGCTGGAGGAGATCCTGCAGCAGATCCCTCTCTGCCGGGAGGTCAAGGATGCGCTGCTGCACCACAGCGGGCGGAGCGGAATGCTCTATGATCTGGCGCTGTGCTATGAGCGTGCGGATTGGGCGCAGATTGACAAACTGTCTGAAGAGCTGGGAATTCAAACCAATCTGCTCACAAGCCTGTATTTCAGCTGCATGGAGGATGTAAACCGTATCTGGACTGAGATTACGCAGGCGTCTGTAAAACACAGAGAGGAGCTTGCGCCGGAGCAGGTGGATTAACCGCAGAGCGCGGTAACTCCAGGAGGAGGGCCGCAGTGCTCTGCCTGGGTATGCTGTGCCGGGGCAGCACTGCTTCTTATGCCAAAGCGGCTGAAGGCAAGAAGCATGTCCGGAGAGGGTGGAAAGGGGTGTTTGCCATTGAGCTCGGAAAGAGAAGAAAAAATGCGCGCGCAATTGGAAGTGCTGAGCATTCTGGGCGAAGGTGGAAATGGATACCTGTTTTTGTGGGATCTGGAGCGGGAACGGATATTTTTCTATGGAGACATCAGCCAGCGGTATCCGATTGAGCTGGATGAAGCGCACTGCTGCACAGAAGCAGGCTGGTTTTCCTGCGTCTACGACAAGGACCTGAGCACCCTCAAGCGCGAGATGGAAGCGGTTCGGCAGGGGAAGGTGCATAATTACAGCCGCGAGTATCGACTGGTAGACAGAGATGGAAACAGAGTGTGGCTCAACTGTCGGGGACAGTGCCAGAGGGATGAGAACGGGAAAGCGGTAGCGCTCATCGGCCAGGCATCCGATACGGTCCTGGAGCAGAAGGTGGACCAGCTGACAGGTGCATTTAATGCGGTCAAGCTGATGGAAGATATGGACCGGATTTTGAACGCCGGGATTCCCTGCTTCCTGCTGCTGCTGGGCGTTGACAATCTCAAGCACATCAACATCAGCCATGGCCGGGAGTACGGAAGCCGGGTCCTGCGGCAGCTGGCGGATACGCTGGAGGAGCTGGTAGCGCCGGGCATACGGATTTACAGAGTAAACGGAGACTGTTTTGCCGTCAATCTTCCCGTGTCAGAGAAGGAAGCGGTAGAGAAGATCTATCAGCAGCTCCGTGCACGGATGTCGGAATACTGTACCATCTCGGCGGGTGTGGTGGCCTACCATGAGCACTCTGATGTGGACAGCGGCTCCCTCTATCAGTACGCGGAGGACACTCTGGACAAGGCCAAACGGATGGGAAAAAATGTGATGGCCTTTTTCTCTCAGAAAGATTATGAGGAGAAGCTGTCCACAGTAGAGCTTCAGGAGGAGCTTCACCGGAGCGTTCAGAACGGCTTCGCCGGGTTTTCTCTGCGCTACCAACCCCAGATCCAATCCAGAACCTACGAGCTGTTTGGCGCGGAGGCGCTGCTGCGCTACCAATCGCCTACAAGAGGCGCAGTTAGTCCCAATGAGTTTATCCCCGTTCTGGAACAGACGGGGATGATCTGCGACGTGGGGCTGTGGGTGCTGAAAAACGCGCTGGAGCAGTGCCGGATATGGCGGGAATTCCGGGACGATATACACGTCAGCGTGAATATTTCCTATACCCAGCTCAGCCAGGACAACATTGCAGAGCAGGTTCTGAAGCTCCTGAACGAGAGCGGCCTGCCGGGAGACGCCCTGACGCTGGAGGTCACGGAGAGCATGCAGCTTCAGAACTATCCCTATTTCAATAAGCTCTTTTATCAGTGGAAACAGGCGGGCATTGAAATCTCGGTGGATGATTTTGGAACGGGCTATTCCAGCTTGGGATACCTGAAGAATCTGGATATTGATGAAATCAAAATTGACCGCTGCTTTGTCAGCGGAATTCAGCACAGCGCATATAACTACCGCCTGCTTAACAATATGGTGGAGCTGGCTCATTCCTCTCAGATTCGGGTGTGCTGTGAGGGCGTGGAGACCCGGGATGAGCTGGCGGCACTGGAGAAGCTGGGGCATGTCCTGATTCAGGGGTACCTGTTCAATCCGCCGCTTACAGCGGAGACATTTGCCCGGACCTACATCCAGCAGGATACCATGGAGTATCGGGGATATGCCGCGCTAAAGCGGGAGCTGTACCGGCTGAAGTGGAGCGAGGAACAGCTGCCGAAAGATATGAATCCTACCACAGAGACGCTGGAGAGCATTGTGGAGGCTCTGGATGATATTGTATATGTCAGCGATATTGTGACCTATGAGATGTACTACCTCAACCCGGCCGGACAACGGCTGACAGGCGTCCACGATTATAAAGGGCAGAAGTGCTATAAGGTAATTCAGGGGAAAGATGACCCCTGTGAGTTCTGCACCAACAGCTGCCTGAGAAAAGATCGGTTTTACATCTGGGAGTGGGATAACAAAATTCTGAAGCGCCATTTCATACTCAAGGACAAATTGATTCCGTGGCGGGGAAAACTGGCCCGGCTGGAAGTTGCCGTAGACATCACCAACCGGGAGTTTGTCAGTCAGGCGGTACGGGAGAAGCTGGACTTCGCGGAGAACATACTCGCCTGTGCAAGAGCTCTGGCTGAGGAGTCGGACATGGAGCAGGCGACCAAACGGATGCTGGCGTCCGTAGTGGATTTTTACCAGGCAGACCGTGCGTACCTGTTCGAACCGGAGACTGGCACACAGCAGCTGTGGAACAATACCTATGAGTGGTGCCGGGAGGGTGTTGAGTCAGAGCAGGGAAAGCTGCAGAAAGTACCAGCATCTGTCATGGAACGCTGGATCAATCTGTTCAAAGAAAATGCCTCGGTATTTATTGCCAACCTGGATGATTTGCGGGAGAGCGACCCGCAGGAGTGGGAGATTTTAAACGCACAGGGAATCCGGCGGCTCATTGCCACACCCATCCGCAGAGAGGGAAAGCTGATAGGGTTTCTGGGGGTGGATAATCCGCGCCACTGCATCAACGATGATGCGCTGCTCCGCATGCTGTCGCTGTTTGTGGTCAACCGGTTTGACCAGAATAAGACAGAAGAGCGGCTGGGCGAGCTTCTGGACCTCCACTACCGGGATGTGTTGAAAGACACGGACATGGGGCTCTGGTTTATCCGCATTGACCCAAAAGGCGATCTGCGGGAGATGTTTGCCGACGAGACTATGCGCCGCGTGATGGGGCTGGAGCAGGCGCTCTCACCCCAGGAGTGCTATGCGTACTGGTATAATCATATCAATGAAGGCTACTACCAGTATGTGAATCTGGCTGTGGAGAGTATGGTGCGGTCCCGGCGGGTGGTGCAGCTGGAGTATCCTTGGCAGCACCCGGTTCTGGGGGAGGTCATGGTGCGCTGCATAGGCATCCGCACGGCGGATACGGGAGGGATGATCTGTCTGGAGGGGTATCACCGGGTTATCTCTGATATAGAACGTCCCCAGTTTTTGCCTGATACGCCGGCAGGAGAGGTATTCGAGTTTAACGCGCGCAGGGGGACGATCTACTTTCACACCAGCCGCACGCTGCTGGCCGGGGAAGAAAAGCACGAGTCCAACTTTCCCGCCTGCTGGTTGAAGGAGAAAATGGTGCACCCGCACTTTGAAAGCAAGTTTGCCGCCCTGTTCCAAAATATCCATCAGGTTGAAAAGGACGGGAAAGAGGCGTTCCCTCTCCGCACCAAAAAGGGAGATTATGAGTGGTTCAATCTGCGCATTCGTCATCTGGGCAGTACAGAGCAGGACCGGAATACGGTCCTTGTGCTGCTGGACGCCGCCGAACAGGACCGGGAGCTCCAGCTCGAGAATCTGCGCATCCGGGAATTTTACCAGGCGAGCTTGAGCGAGAATATCGCTTATGCCGAGCTGGACCTGGGAAACGGACAGCTGAAAGCATCCGGCGGTCTGTGGGCCAGCTATGTGTGGGAGTATAAAGGGACGGAGGGCCTGCTGCAGTTTATGCGCCGTCATGCCCAGATGGATATGCGGTCCGACCAGGAAATGGAAAAATTAAACAGGATGAAGTCGTGGAAAGAGCTCTTTTCCGATCAGGAGCCCATTCACCGCTTCCGTTACCAGCGCCAGATTGATGGAAAGTGGCGCTGGGTGGAGCTGGTGGCGCACAGCTTCCGGGAGCAGTTTACAGAAAATATCTATGCGCTGCTCTATCTCAAGGATATCGACGCTCAGGTGCGGAAGGAGCAGGCCCAGCAGGAGGCAGCGAACTGTGACCCGCTGACCGGAGTTTATAACCGGAACGCATTTCGCAAGCTGGTATGCCAGTACATGGATGATACCGCTGGTCCGCAGCGGGGGGTCCTGATTCTCCTGGATATTGATAATTTTAAGGTTGTAAACGACCGGTTCGGCCACCTGGAGGGAGATGCGGTTCTGCGGTATGTCACAAAGCTGCTGGAGATTACGTTCCGGCGGGAGGACCTGGTGGGACGTCTGGGGGGCGACGAGTTCATTGTATTTTTGAAAGGCCCTGTCACCAGAGATATTCTGGAACAGCGCATGAAAAAGCTCTACTCTGAGCTGGACGCATATCCCAATATCCCGATTAGCTGCAGCGCGGGTGTGATATTTGTAGATGAGGCGGACTTCTCCTACACAGATAATATTCAGAAGGCAGATGTAGCCCTGTACAAGAGCAAGCAGGAGGGAAAACGCCACTACACCTATGCCCAAGGACAAAAGAACGGGGATCAGGCGTAAAGACAAAAAGGCTCCAGAGACGCAATGTCTCTGGAGCCTTTTTCAGAACCGGCGCAGCAAAATTGAGGCCTGCGGCGGGGGTCATAAGCCGGGGGCGTATTGCGCAGGGCCGTGCGGGCGGCTATAATGGATGGGAAACGACAGCTTACCGGGAGGAGGCCTATAATGAAGCTCATCCATCTCTCTGACCTACACCTGGGAAAACGGGTCAATGAATTCTCCCTGCTGGAGGACCAGCAGTATATTTTGACAGAGATCCTCCAAATCATTGACCGGGAGGCGCCCGACGGGGTGCTTATCGCCGGGGACGTCTACGACAAGCCGGTGCCCTCCGCCGAGGCCGTGGCTCTGCTGGACGATTTTCTGGTGCGCCTGTCCGGACGGAAGCTCCGGACCTTTGTTATCAGCGGCAATCACGATTCCCCCGAGCGCATGGCCTTCGGCGGGCGTCTCATGGCGGGCAGCGGCGTCCATCTGGCCCCTGTGTACGATGGCAGGGTGGAGCCCATCACGCTCACCGACCAGTACGGCCCGGTGAATCTCTATCTGCTGCCTTTTGTGAAGCCGGCCCACGTCCGGCGCTGGTTCCCCCAGCGGGAGATCGCCACCTACACCGACGCCCTGGCCACGGCCATTGAGGCCATGGGAGTGGATACCGCCGCCCGCAATGTGCTGGTGACTCACCAGTTTGTCACCGGTGCGGTGCGGTGCGACTCGGAGGAGGTGTCTGTGGGCGGGGCGGACAACGTGGACGTGTCCGTCTTTGCGCCCTTTGACTATGTGGCCTTGGGGCATATCCACGGTCCCCAGCGGGTGGAGCGGGAGACGGTGCGTTACTGCGGTACTCCACTGAAGTACTCCTTCTCCGAGGCCGGGCAGCAGAAATCGGTCACGGTGGTGGAGCTGGGGGCCAAGGGGAATGTGGCCGTCCGCACCGTGCCCCTCACCCCTATGCGGGACATGGTGGAACTGAAGGGAACGTACGAGACGCTGACCCTCCGGGACTTTTACGAGGGGGCAGGCTATCCGGGAGACTATGTTCATATCACCCTCACCGATGAGGACGATATCCCCGATGCAGTGAGCAAGCTGCGGGTCATCTACCCCTATCTGATGAAGCTGGACTATGACAATACCCGCACCCGGGCGGGAGGGGTGATAGACAGCCCGGAGGACAGACGGGACAAGTCTCCCCTGGAGCTGCTGGAGGAATTCTACGAGAAACAGAACGGACGGCCCATGGCAGAGGCCCAGCGGGACTTTGCCCGGGACCTGATGGAGCGTATTTGGGAGGGAGAGGCATGAGACCGCTGAAACTGACCCTGTCCGCCTTCGGGCCCTATGCCGGAAGGACAGTCATTGACCTGGAAAAGCTGGGCGCCCAGGGGCTCTATCTCATCACCGGCGACACCGGCGCGGGCAAGACCACCATCTTTGACGCCATCACCTATGCCCTCTATGGCGAGCCAAGCGGCGAGAACCGGGAACCATCCATGTTCCGCTCCAAGTACGCCCGGCCGGACGCCCCCACCGAGGTGGAGCTGGTGTTCTCCTACGGCGGCAAGACCTATACCGTCCGCCGGAACCCGGAGTATGAGCGCCCTGCCAAGCGGGGCGGCGGTACCACCACCCAGAGGGCGGAGGCGGAACTTCGCCTGCCTGACGGCCGTCTGGTCACCAGGCCCAGGGAAGTCAACAGCGAGATTGCGTCCATCATCGGCCTGAACCGGAGCCAGTTTGCCCAGATTGCCATGATCGCCCAGGGGGATTTTCTCAAGCTGCTGCTGGCCGATACCAAAAGCCGCCAGGGAATTTTCCGAGAAATCTTCAAGACCCGGTACTACATGACCTTCCAGGATCGGATAAAGCGGGAAGCGGGAGAACTGCAAAAGGCCTGCGAGAGCGCCCGGGCCAGCGTACAGCAGTACATCGGCGGCGTGCTCTGTCAGGAGGACGATTTGCTGCGTCCCAAGCTGGAAAAGGCAAAGGCGGGAGAACTCCCCTTTGGGGAGACGGAGGAGCTCATTGAGGCGCTAATCGCCCAGGACAGGCAGGCGGATGCCCGGTGCCAGGAGGCGATGAACGAGCTGGACCGGGCGCTGGAAGAGACGGCGGGACTGCTGGGTAAGGCGGCAGAGCTGGACAAGACCCGGCGCAGCCTGGAGCACGCCGGCGCCCAGAGGCAGGCCCTGCTGCCCAGACTGGAGACGGCACGCGGGGTGCTGGAGGAAGAGAGCGGAAACAAGCCCCGCCGGGAAGAGCTGGCAAAGAACCTGGCGGCCCTGGAGGCGGAGCTGCCCCGCTACCAGGAGCTGACCGGCAAGCGGGCGGACCTGGACGCTCTGAAGGAGCGTATTTCCGGGCTGAAGGAGCAGCAGGACCGGCTGACCCAGGCCCGGCAGGTTCAGACAGACCGGCTGGACGAGTGGAAGAAAGAGGCGGAGAGCCTGTCCCGGGCAGAGGCAGACCGGGAGCGGCTGAGAGGGGAGCGGTCCCAGGCTGAGAGCCGCCGCTCCGCTCTGGATGCCCTGGCCCAGGACATGGCGGAGTGGAAGGACTGTGGAGCCCGGCTTCAGGAGCGCCGGGCCCGGCGGGAAAACCTGTCCCGCCAGTGGGAGAAGCTGTCCGAAGAGCTGACCCGGCAGAACAGTGCCCTTCAGGCAAGCCGGGATACCTGGTCGGCCACAGAGGGACTGGAGGCAGAGCGGGAAAAGCTGTCCCACCGCCAGACTCAGGCTGTGGAGCAGAAGCAGGCGCTGGACAGCCTGACCGGCCTGCTGGAGCGCTGCCGGGCATCCAGGGCGTCACTGGAGCGGGCCCAGGCAGCCTATCGAACCGCGCAGGAGCGGGCCGATCAGGCGGAGGCGATCTACAACCGGCAGAACCGTGCCTTTCTGGACGAGCAGGCAGGTATCCTGGCTCAGTCCCTGGAAGAGGGCAAGCCCTGCCCGGTGTGCGGCGCGCTCCACCACCCTGTGCCCGCCCGTGCATCCGAGGAGGCCCCTACGGAGGCGGAACTGAACCAATCCAAAGCGGACGCCGAGGCAGCCCGTCAGGAGGCCGGCGAAAAGAGCCTGGCGGCGGGCAGGGAAAAGACTGCCTTGGAGGCAAGGGAAGAGCAGCTGCTCTGCCAGATGGCGCCCTATGTGGAGGAGCCCAGAATAGCGGATGCCGCCAAACAGCTGTCGGCCTGCAAGGCGGAAAACGCCGCCGTCCTGACCCAAATCCATCGAGAACAGCAGGACCTGGAGGCACAGCTGACCCACCGGGAGAAACTGGGACAGAGCATGAAGCGGCAGGAGGAGGAGCTTGCGGCGCTGACCGCCCGTCAGGAGCGGCTGAGGGCGGAGATAACCGAGGCGGATGTGGCCCGGAGCGGACTCCAGGGGCAGAGGGAGCAGCTGGAGGGCAGGCTCCGGCGGCAGCTGGCCGAGCAGCTGGAGGGCTGCACTCTGGAGGCCGCATTCCTGCGCGTCCCGGAAGAGCAGGCGGTCGCCCAGGCCGCGCTGGATCATCTGGAGCGGCAGCAGAGGGAGAACGCAGCCCGGGTGGCCCGAAAAAAAGAGCTGGACGAGAAAATTCCCCAGGCTGAGCAGGAAGAGAGAAAGCTGGAGCAGAGGTGCTCCCAGTGCCGGGAGATGCTGGCCGGTGCGGAGAGCCGGAAGCAGGAACTGGCGGGACAGGTGGATGAGCTGCGCGCCGGCCTCAGATGCCCGGACGACGCCGCTGCCCGCCGGCAGCAGAACGCGCTGCAGCATGAGATAAAAAAGCTGGACCAAGCCCTGGAGGCGGCCCAGGCGGCCTATGACGCCGGGGAGAAGGAGCTGGCCGGATTGGATACCGCCATCCAGGGACTGAAGAAGCTGCTGGAGAGCGCCGGGGACATTGATGTTCCGGTCCAGCAGGCCCGGAGCAAGGCGCTGAACGAGGCCCGGAACGCCCGGGCTGCGGAGCAGCGGACCATCCACACCCGGCTGACCACCAACCAGACTGTCCTGGAGAATATTCGGGGGAAAGCGGCGGACCTGAAGGCCCTGGAGGAGCGATATACCTGGGTGCGGGCTCTGTCCGATACAGTGAACGGAGCCCTCCAGGGCAGAGAGAAGATAGCGCTGGAGACCTATATCCAGATGACCTTCTTTGACCGCATCCTCCGCCGGGCCAATATCCGCTTTCTGGTTATGTCAGGCGGGCAGTACGAACTCAAGCGCCGCCGGGTGGCGGAGAACAACCAAAGCCAGAGCGGCCTGGATCTGGATGTGATTGACCACTATAACGGCTC
This sequence comes from uncultured Pseudoflavonifractor sp., assembly GCF_944387805.1. Lineage (GTDB taxonomy): Bacteria > Bacillota > Clostridia > Oscillospirales > Oscillospiraceae > Pseudoflavonifractor. The sequence continues at coordinate 27,882 of NZ_CALXGI010000017.1, forward strand.
GGAGCGCAGCGTTAAGTCCCTGTCCGGCGGTGAGTCTTTCAAGGCGTCCCTCTCCCTGGCATTGGGCCTGTCCGACGAGATCCAGTCTGCCGCCGGAGGCATTCGGCTGGACACCATGTTTGTGGACGAGGGGTTCGGCTCCCTGGACGAGGAGTCCCTCCAGCAGGCCATCCGGGCCCTTACGGGCCTGACCGAGGGAAACCGCCTGGTGGGCATTATCTCCCATGTGGCTGAGTTGAAGGAGAAGATCGACAAACAGATTGTGGTCACCAAGGACCGGACCGGCGGCAGCCGGGCGGAGATTGTGGTGTGACGCACTGGGGAGCGTGTCAACTGGGACTTGCCATGACCGGAGCGGTGTGGTAGAATAAATACAAAATACGATATTTGTTTTTATTATAGGAGGGACGCCATGCCCAAGGTGGCTTATACGGAAGAGGATCGGAAGCGTGTCCGGGAGGCGCTGCTCACCACAGGGCTGGAGCTGATGGCCCGGCAGGGGATCCAGCACACCACTGTGGAGCAAATTTATAAGGCTGTGGGCATTTCGCGGACCTTTTTCTACTCTTTTTTCCCCACCAAAGAGGATTTCGTGGTGGAGACCCTCTACCTCCAGCAGCCCAAAATTCTCGCCTACGCCCGGAAGCTGATGGCCGACCCGGCCCTCAGTTGGCGGGAGGGGGTCAGGCAGTTCCTCCTCGCCTGCTGCTACGGCGAAAAAAACGGCATCGCCGTCCTCACCATTGAGGAGCAGCAGTTGATTTTCCGCCGTCTCTCGCCGGAGAGCTACCAGACTTTTCGGGAGAAGCAGGCCCGCCTCTTCGGGGAGCTTCTGGAGTGCTTCGGCATCCGGTCCGACGGAGAGCGGGTGGCTCTCTTTACCAATCTGAGCCTGGCCGTCATGGTCTTCCGGCGGGCTATCCCCCAGACCATGCCGCTGTTTGTGCCTGAGGCCGCCGATAAGACCGTGGACTTTCAAATCGACACCATTGTGAACTACCTGGAGTGTGTGAGAGAATAAGCGCAAAATCCGTCTGAATATGTGCAAGCCGTATTCAGACGGATTTTTTAACAGAAAAATAAAGACAAAATGCAAAAAATATCTTTATTCTCTTCCGGAGAGCTGGGACGGGGCTCCGTCCCCTCAGATAAATAACATCTAGGAGGAAACGAACATGGGATTTTTCAGCAAACTCTTCAGGGGACCGGAGATCGACATGGAGAAGAGCAGCGCCAACGCCCAAAAGATGCGCCGTCTGTTCAACCAGGTGGTGGAAAATGGGGACCGGTACAAGCTGATCTGCGGCTATACGGAGGATGTGAGCCGCTTCAATTACGGCTTTGTCCACGGCAGCAAGACCAAGATTGGAAATTTAATTGTAGGCTGGAACGAGGCGGAGGAGGTCATAGTGGTGGTGCCCACCGTCCCTGACCTGTCCGGGTGTGGGGACCCCGCTTGGTACCGGCGCTCCGAGATTCTGAAGGCCTATCGGAACAAGTATCCCACCGACGCCTTTGTTATCTGCCCCGACCGAAAGGGCTATCTCGCCATCAATGCCTACGACTGGCTGGAGGATGAGAAGCTCTATGTCTATGTGTCCCAGGAGCAGGAGCTGGCGGACTTTACGGCCTTCTTCACGGAGCGCTTTGCCAAGAAGTGAGGGGCGCATGTGGTTTTATGAACTTGGCGCTATACTGCTGGTGCTTATCGCCGTAACAATTGTGGGTAATCTGTGGTTCCATACGGTGGAGTCCCTGCTGGAACGGTTTAAGGGCCTGTTCAGCAGGCGCAAGGCCCCGCCGGCATGGCACGAGTTGGAGCAGGAACAGGAGGAGCGGGACAATGATCGACATTGATGAGATCCAGCGGCGGGCCCGGGAAGCCCGGGAAAAGGCCTCGGGCGGCCTGCGGGAGGCCGTGGAGAAGAGCGAAGCGCTGGCCGGAAGGTGGGGAGAGAAGCTGGAGGAGAAGCCATCTTCCGAGGCGGCTCAGGCCGCAGCCAATGCCCGGCGGCAGGTGGAGATTCTGGGTCAGACCTTCAGTGGGGAGGATATGGCGCAAATGGCGGCCAGACAGGCCCAAATGGCGCAGATGATACAGGAACAGATGGCGCAGGCCGCCTCCATGGGGGCGGAGTCAGTGATAAGCCAGCTGTTTGGAGAGGACATGGGAGTCGTTGCGGCAGCGCTGGAGACTCTTGCCATGGAGGAGGACGACGAGGAGGAGGGCGCTCTGGGTCTGGAGGAGGAGCAGGCGCTCTATACGCTGCTGGAGGATACCATGGCCCGGCTGGAGGCCATGCCCGAGCCTGAGTCTGAGTCCTACGGAAAGGACGCCGCCCGCTGGGAGCGGTTCGGTGTTCTTCTCTCCGGCATTGTCTCCACCCTCAACGACCACCGGCTGGACGGCATGGACGTGGAAGAGCATATCCCGGTTATGGAGCAGCAGGTGGCGTCCATTGTGCGCCGCTCCTGGGGCATTGACGGCCGGGCGGACCTGCTGGATATGATCCGCTATCTGTCCCGGGAAGGCTACACCCTGCGGTACCGGATTTATGCCCAGGCGGACTCTCCGGAAGAGCTCTGGGATGAGGACGGCGACCAGGAGGACCGGGAGAATACGGCCCGGGCCTGGCGTTTTGCCCAGCGGTACCGGGACCGGTATGCCCCCGGCTTTATGGCGGGCTGGGACGTGGGCCGGGCCGCTATGCTGACCCGCTGGGGCTGTTATCTGGGCTGGCTCACCCGGGAGGAGGCGGAGGGCCTTCTGTGGGACCTGTCCCAGCAGGCGGCGGAAGAGCTGAACAGCTGGCGGGAGTTTGCCCAGTCCTACCTGTTCGGCGGCCTGATGTGGAAGCTGCTGTGCGGGGACCCTTCGGCGGCCAGCTATCTGGGCTACATAGCGGATGCCGCCGCGGTGCTGCTGGCCGGAAAGGATGGCCGGGGCGGACAGTGGCGGGACTTCCCCTGGCCCGCCCGCCGGAAAATCGGCTTTGGGCGCGGATGAAGAAAAGAACAGGAAGCAGACTTCGGGACAAGGGGCGTTTTGGAAACAGAGAGATGATTTGACTGCTGGCGGCGGTACGGTGAAAACCGGAGGAAGGGGTTGACAATGTCCATCAATGACGGTATAATGTCCTTCACAACCGAACAAGACAATTGAAGCGCCCAGGAAAAAGCCGTTGGCTTGTCGAAGGAGTAACACTCTCAGGCGTTCCGGACTGGAACAGAGACTGTGCGTGGATGTCACTCTGGAGAAGCTCACGAACTGGGTGCCGAAGGGGCAAAGCGGAGCGGGACAGCGCCGCCAATCTCTCAGGCAAAAGGACAGAGGATACACAAAAACGGCGGAGCCGCAGAGGCCCGGCCGCAGGCAGTGTTTTTTCTTAACAGACCGTGGGCAGACCCACGGTCTGTTTTTTGAAGAGGAGAGAAAACACTATGATGGAAGCACTGCAAGCGTTGGAGGCGTGGCTCTATCCCCACGTCTGCAACATCAACGTCACCCTGTCCAGCTATATTCTGGTCTTTCTGCTCATCGGCGTGGGGCTCTGGTACTCCATCCGCACCCGCTTTATCCAGGTCCGCTGCTTTGGGGAGGGTATGCGGCGGGTGTTCGGCAACCTGTCCCTGCGGGGCGGGCGGCAGGAGCGGGGCATGAGTTCCTTCCAGGCCCTGGCCACCGCCGTGGCGGCCCAGGTGGGCACGGGCAATATCGTGGGCGCCTCCGGCGCCATCCTCACCGGCGGGCCGGGTGCCATCTTCTGGATGTGGATCATCGCCTTCTTCGGTATGGCAACTATTTATGCCGAGGCCACCCTGGCCGTTAAGACCCGGATTACTGACGAGCAGGGGCACTTCCACGGCGGTCCGGTGTACTACATCACCACTGCCTTCAAGGGCGCCTTCGGCAAATTTCTCGCCGGCTTTTTTGCCGTGGCCATTATTCTGGCCCTGGGCTTCATGGGCTGCATGGTCCAGTCCAACTCCATTGGCTCCACCTTTCAGACTGCCTTTCATATCCCCGCCTGGGTGGTGGGCATTGTAATGGTGGTTGTCTGCGCCTTCATCTTTCTGGGCGGCATGGACCGGCTGGCGGCTGTGACCGAGAAGCTGGTGCCCTTCATGGCGGTTATCTTCCTGGTGGGGGGCCTGGCCGTGCTGGCAGCCCGGTTCCGCTATATTCCCGAGACCTTTGCCATGATCTTCCGCTACGCCTTCCAGCCCCAGGCCATCATCGGCGGAGGCTTCGGCTACGCCATCAAGACTGCTGTCAGCCAGGGCGCCAAACGGGGGCTGTTCTCCAACGAAGCGGGCATGGGCTCCACGCCCCACGCCCACGCCCAGGCCAATGTGAAGGATCCCCACGACCAGGGCGTGGTGGCCATGATAGGCGTGTTCATCGACACTTTTGTGGTGCTCACCCTCAACGCCCTGGTGATTATCTCCACCCTGTACACCAGCGACGGTATCCTCCATACCGGCGTCATCCCCGAAGGCATCAGCAACACCAACCTGGCCCAGACCGCCTTCGGCACCGTGTTCGGCGGGGAGGGGGGAGCTGTCTTCGTGGCGATATGCCTGTTCTTTTTCGCCTTTTCCACGGTGCTGAGCTGGAACATGTTCGGCAAGATCAACGTTATCTATCTCTTCGGCAAAAAGGCCGTTCCGGTGTATGCGGTTGCCGCCCTGGTATTCATCTTCCTGGGTACGCTCATGTCCAATGATCTGGTGTGGGAGCTGACCGATATGTTCAACAACCTGATGGTCATTCCCAACGCCATTGCCCTTTTTGCCCTGACAGGTACGGTCGTCAATATCGCCCGGGGACACTCCGGGAAAAAAGAGGTTCAATTACAGAAATAAAAAATAAGGCGTCCGCCGGAGCCTTCCGGCGGACGCCTTTCTGTATATGGAGGGGACACAGCGGGAAAAGACCGGCGCGTCCCCTTACATGCTGGCCTTCAGAATTGCGATGACATCCTCCCGGGTGAGTACCCGGTATCCGCCGGGCATAATGAAGGTGCCGTCGGCAATGCCCTCCAGCATGTCCTCCGTGACGCCCAGGTCCCGGATATTCATAGTCACGCCCAGCTCTTTCATCCAGGCCTCCATGGCCTTCAGACCCTCCTCAGCCAGGGCCGTGTCATCCTTGCCCTGAGGGTCCACACCCCAGACATTGACAGCAAAACGGGCGAACTTGCTCAGGCCGTAGGGCATGATGAAGCGGTAGTAGGCCAGGGATACAGCGGACAGGGTCATGCCGTGGGTGGCGTCGGTAAAGGCGCCGATGGACTGGCCGATCATGTGGACCTCCCAGTCGGTGGTCTTGCCCATGGCCAGCAGAGTGTTCAGGGCCCACGTAGCCGCCCACATGATGTTGCTGCGGGCCTCGTAATCCTTCGGGTCACGAAGCGCGGCCCGGGAGCTGACCACCAGAGACTTCATCAGCCCCTCGGCGATGTAGTCGGTGGTATTGTCGTCAGTGCCGGAGAAATACTGCTCACAGATGTGATTAAAGGCGTCATAAATGCCGGCCACCATCTGCTTCATGGGCACGGTAAAAGTGTAGGTGGGGTTGAGAATGGTGAATTTGGGCATAACGTTGCTGCCGAACACGTGACCGATCTTCCGCTTCTGCTGGTGATTGGTGATGACCGAACCGCCGTTCATCTCCGAGCCGGTGCCTACCATGGTCAGCACGCAGCCTACGGGGATGATCCGGTTGTCCACATCCTCCATACGGAGGTAATACTTGTCCCAGGGGTCCTCCGTGCACCAGGCGGATACAGACAGGGCCTTGGCGTAGTCGCAGACCGAGCCGCCGCCCACGGCCAGAATCAGATCCACGTCGTGCTCCCGGGCAATGCGGCAGCCCTCATAGAGCTTCTCCACTGTGGGGTTGGGCATAACACCGGGCACCTCAAAGACCTCTTTGCCGCAGCCCTTCAGAATGTATACCACCTGCTGGTAGAGGCCGGACTTCTTGATGGACCCGCCGCCGTAGGTCAGCAGCACCTTACTGCCGTAGCCGGCCAGCTCGCCGGAGAGAGCCTCCAGGGCTTTCTCGCCGAAGTGCAGGCGGGTGGGATTGCAGTATGTGAAATTTCCAAGCATAATGAGTCCTCCTTGTCGGATTCCTGTCCACCGGAACAGGCTGATTGTACTGTATTCGGTGTAGCGCCGAAAGGCTGAAATAGCAAATACCCATATTTTATTCTTCACTATGCCCAAAAGGTATTTCTATCTGCTGGAGCCTGCCTGGTTGTCACAACAGAGCGGATATGTTATGATGAGAGCACAAAACACTGCGGGAGGCGGAGCTTATGCCCCTTCAAATTGTCCGGGATGATATCACCACTATGAAGGTGGACGCCATTGTCAATGCCGCGAAGGAATCCCTGCTGGGGGGCGGCGGTGTGGACGGCGCCATCCACACCGCCGCCGGGCCGGAGCTGCTGGCGGAGTGCCGCACGCTGGGCGGCTGTCGGACGGGAGAGGCAAAAATTACGCAGGGGTACCGGCTGCCCTGCCGGTATGTCATCCACACCGTGGGCCCGGTCTGGCGGGGCGGGACCCATGGCGAGCGGGAGCTGCTGGCGTCCGCCTACCGCTCCTCGCTGGAGCTGGCGCAGAGATATCGGCTTCAGACAGTGGCCTTTCCGCTGATCTCCTCGGGGGCCTACGGCTACCCAAAGGCACAGGCCCTGAAGGTGGCGGTGGATACCATTGGGGAATTTCTTCTCCACAATGACATGATGGTCTATCTGGTGATCTTTGACAGGGCCTCCTTTGAACTGGGAGAAAAGCTCTTTGCAGATATTTCCGCCTATATTGACGACCGGTACGTAAAAGCACATGGAGGCAGCCGGATAGAGCAGCGGCGCCGGGCCCTGTTTGCCGCTGGGACAGCCTGTGAACAAGAGACTGAGAACGCCGCGCCCTGTCAGGCTGCGCCGCAGGCCAGAAGGGACCTGGAGGAGGCGCTGGGCAAGCTGGACGAGAGCTTTTCCCAGATGCTGCTGCGAAAAATCGACCAGTCCGGCATGACCGATGCGCAGTGCTATAAGAAGGCAAACATTGACCGGAAGCTCTTCTCCAAGATCCGATCGGATATCCACTATAAGCCCTCCAAGCCTACGGCTATGGCCTTTGCCGTGGCGCTGGAGTTGTCCCTGGCGGAGGCGCGGGAACTGCTGGAAAAGGCGGGGTTTGCCTTTTCCCACGCCAGCAAGTTCGACATCATTGTGGAGTACTTTATTGCCCGGGGAAACTATAATATCTTTGAGATCAACGAGGCCCTGTTTGCATTTGATCAGAGTCTGCTGGGCGGATAATCCCCGGATACGGAGGGTGAGTGTAAGATGATGTACAGGAGGCGGTTCAGCTTGTCTGGGCCGCCTCTTCTTCGTACAGCGTTTTAGCCCTCCCGGATGCAGAGATCACAGAGGCGACAAAGCAGGCGCAGCTCCGAACGCCATGCAGGGCGCGGCAACCGGAGAGGACCTGTGCCTGTGACAAGAAATTGGGGACAGAAAGAGAGAGCAGGCATATTAGTCGCCTCCTGTTCAGAGGCTTTCGGATACGAAGCGGAGCGCTGTGTTGGGAATGATAAACTGATAATAAATAGCTATATAGAATATTCCGCCATGCTTGAAATCTATATTTAACCTATGCTATGATCAAGGATGGGGGTGGCATTATGGAATTGAGAGTGCTGCAGTACTTCCTTGCAGTGGCCAGGGAGCAGAATATCTCAGCGGCGGCTCAGTCGCTGCATCTCACTCAGCCCACGCTCTCACGACAGCTCAAGGAGCTGGAGGAGGAGCTGGGCAAACAGCTGATGGTCCGAGGCAACCGGAAGATTACCCTCACAGAGGACGGGATGCTGCTGAGAAAGCGGGCAGAGGAGATTTTGGATCTGGTCAGCCGGACAGAGAAAGAGATGATGCGGTCCGACGATACGCTCAGCGGGGATATCTACATTGGCACTGGAGAGACCGACGGCGTGCGTCAGATTGCCAGAGTGGCAAACCGGCTTCAGAACGCCTATCCGAGAATTCAATTTCATATTGTCAGCGGAGATGCTGTGGATGTGTGCGAGCGGCTGGATAAGGGCCTGCTGGACTTCGGCGTGCTTCTGGGCGACATTGATAAGACGAAGTGCTGCTATTTGGAGCTGCCTATGAAGGACCGCTGGGGTATTTTGATGCGTCGGGACAGCCCGCTGGCACAGCAGCATTCCGTCGCCCCCCAGGACCTGTGGGACAAGCCGCTGATTCTCTCCCGGCAGGTGGACAACAAGAGCGGCCTGTACCGCTGGCTCAGGAGAGAACCGGCCCAGCTCCACACGGCGGCCACCTATAATTTGATTTATAATGCATCTCTAATGGTAGACGAGGGAATGGGCTATGCCTTCACCCTGGACAGGCAGGTCAATACCACAGGCAGCAGTCTCTGCTTCCGTCCTCTGCGGCCGAAGCTGGAACTGAGCATGTATCTGGTATGGAAGAAATCCCAGATTTTTTCCCGGGCGGCAGAGCTGTTTCTGGAGTATCTGCAAGAGCAGCTGATAACGCCCGCCGAAGGCCGGGAGTAGCGTGAAAAGTCTCGGCAGGAGAGCGGGGGCGGCAGGCTGGAGCACCGGAATACTGCCGTCCAATGGACCGCGCTTTTCTCTTTTTGCAGAGCGCTGTCATAGAAAACAGGGGATGAAGGAAGGCGCATATTCATGGAAGTTTACATTTCCGACCTGTTTGACCTGGAGAAGATTGCGGGCAGCGGACAATGCTTCCGTGTTCTCTCACATTCCGGTGGGACATATCGCTTCATCACCGGAAATCAGGTTCTGTACATCAGAAAGAGTTCAGAGGAGCGCTATCAGGTGAGCTGTAACCAGGCGGTTTGGGAGGGTGTCTGGCGGCCTTATTTTGATCTTGGCCGGAACTACCGGGATATCAGCAGCCAGATCCCGGCCGAGGACACCTTTCTGCGCCAGGCCGCACAGATGGGCGCAGGCATCCGGATTCTGCGCCAGGACCCCTGGGAGACCCTGCTCACCTTTATCATCTCCCAGCGCAAGAGCATTCCGGCCATTCGTGCCGTGGTGGAAATGCTCAGCGAGCGATACGGCGGCGCCGTCCGCACGCCCTATGAAAGCCTGCATACTTTTCCAACAGCGGCGCAGCTGCGGGATGTGTGCGAGGAGGACTACCGTGCCTGCAAGGCCGGATATCGGGCGCCTTATCTCTGTGATGCGGTTCAGAAGGTACTGTCGGGACGCCTGAACCTGGAGAAAGCTGCCGCCCTTTCGGACAGCGGGCTGATTGCCGCTCTGGAGGAAGTGCGGGGCGTGGGAATAAAGGTGGCAAACTGCGTGGCGCTGTTTGCCTATGGCCGGGCGTCCTGCGCCCCGGTGGATACCTGGATCAGGCGGATTATACAGCGGGAGTACAATGGCCGGGACCCATTCGGCCGTTACGGCGCCGCGGCCGGCATCATGCAGCAGTATTTCTTTTACTACGCACTGAACCACAAGACGGAGACGGCATAAAGCCAGAAGAAAGGAGACAATACGGGACCGCAGGCCATGCGGTCCTGCTCGGTCAGAGATATCAGGCGTTTGCCCTCTGCCCGGAGCAGACTTTTTCGGCGCCGTATTGACTATGACGGCATTACGCTCCCGGCTGGGTGGGGAAAGGGCGCCAGGCCGTAAATATGCCGGATAACCCGGAGGGATTCGGACAGCGCTAAAAAGTCCGGAAAATAGGACAGTTTATAGTGTAAAATAGCAGCCAAGCAGAGAAATCATTCGCCGTAACACAGAACTGGGAACATAATTCTGAGAATAAAGGACGATTGCTATGATGCAGGCTGAGCTTTTGGAGAATATCTCTGAGACCAGGTATCTCTCAGCGGACAACTACTTGGTTTACCGCACTATTATGCGGATTTTCTACTTGGAGCACCAGAAAATGCATTACCAGATGGACCGGGATACTGTACTTGCGCTGCTACGCCAGCAGGCCTGCTTCACGCAGTATTCCCCGGAGCAGCTGACGCTTGATTTGCAGCAGCTGGTGAAGTGGAGAAACCTTACGCCGATTCAGGACCCGCGCAAGCCCCGGACAATCGCCGAATTTAAAAACCGTCAGTTCCAGTACATGATGTCCCAGCCGGCCGTTGAAATTGAGCGGATGACCATTACTCTGGAGAACCTATCCACCCGGACCGCCGGCCTCTCTGTCAGCCCTTTCCGCCGCATCCGGGAGGATCTGTACAGGGCGGAACAGCTGGACAGCCTCTCCCTCCGGGAGATACAGGCCTGGTGGGAGGACTTGCAGGAGGATTTTCAGCGCTTAAGCCAGAGCCATCAGGACTATCTTCGGGAATTCTACGGACCCGGCACAGAAATGCAGATGAAGTCAGTGGATTTCATTGCCTACAAACAGAACCTTGTGCGCTATCTGGAGGAATTTATTCAGGATCTCCAGCACAGTGTGGCGCAGATCGGCGCCCAGCTGGAGCGATTTTCACCGGAGGAGACGGCCCATATTCTGGAGCTGGTCCGGCGCAGTGAGCTGGAGATCCCACGGCCCCAGTCGGAGCAGGCGTCCGGCTGGCAGAATGAGCTGGACGCCCGCTGTGAAGGGGTATGGCGCTCTCTGCTGGACTGGTTTGTCGGAAGCGATTCCACGGCCCGCCAAGTGCTGAATGTCACCAACGAGGTCATCCGCCGGACCGTGCAGAACGCGGCTCTGCTGGTACAGATGGAGAACATGGGGGTGAGCAACAAGGCGGAGCTGAGCCATTTGCTCAAACTGTTTGCCGGGTTCCAGTCTGTGGAGGAGGCCCATAGGCTTTCCGCTCTGGCGTTTGGCGTACAGCAGGTCCGGCACTTTGCCTTCACGGCCGTCCGGGAGACGGACCGGGCGGATTTGAGCACCTATGACGAGGCGCCCTTTTCGCATCTCCTTCAGCCCAGAACGCGCTCGTACAGACCCCGCCTGGACCGCTCCGGCTTCGCGGACAAAAGTGAGGAGAAGGCGGCGCAGCGTCAGAAGATATTGGAGAAGGAACGGATGCTCCGCCAGAAGGTGATGGGATATATCCATGACGGCAGGCTGGACCTGGCCGCGCTGGACGACCCTGTGCCCCCGGATGTGCGCAGGGTGTTTTTGTCCTGGGTAGCTGCCGCCAATTTCAGTCCGGATCACAGGGGACGGACCCAGTATGGGCAGTCCTATACGCTGCACAGGCGGCAGAACCAGACCTGCCGTATGATCTGTACCGATGGGACGCTGACCATGCCAAACTGCGTGCTGATATTTGAGGAGGGCGGCCATGGATGAATTTCGCGCTCTGCTGGATCGGTTTTGGGTCACCCGCCGGAGGGACCGGGAGCTCTACTTTGCCCTGAAGCGGGCTCTGCCGGACTGCCGCAGGCTGGTCAATGAATCTCTGGGCTGGAATCTGATTGTCAATGAATCGGTGGTCAAGCTGGAAAAAGTGCCGCCTAGGGCCATGTCCTGGATGGGAATTCAGTCCTTCCAGGAGCCCCTGGACTACTGCCTGCTGTGCGCGCTGCTTCTGTTTCTCGCAGACCTGGATGACGGCGCGCCGTTTTTGCTCTCCTCGCTGACCAAAGCCATTGAGACCTTTCTAGCCGAGGTAAAGCCGGTGGATTGGACTCAGTTTCTGCACCGCAAGTCCTTGGTGCGGGTCCTTCAGTACGCCCAGGAGGTGGGGCTGGTGGTGGCCTACGACGGAAACAGCGCAGGCTTTGGCGGCAATCAGGAGCAGGAGGTGCTCTATGAAAATACTGGCCTGTCCCGGCATTTTCCGGTCCACTTTGGGCGGGATATCCTGCAATGCCAGACCATCGAGGACTTTGAAGCCCTCTCCTGGGAAGGGGAGAGCACCGAGCGCAGACGGCACCGGGTGTATCAGCAGCTGGCGCTGACCCCCGGTCTTTACTGCTCAGAAGAGAACCAAAGTGACTACGAGTATGTCAAAAACCAGCGCCGGGTCATCAGTTCCAGCCTGGACAAGGCGCTGGACGGAGAACTGCAGCTCCATAAAAACGGCGCATTTTTCCTGATGTCCGAGGGGGAACGGTGCGGAATGCTCTACCCTGGCACCAGGGCACTGTCTGACGTGGCCCTGCTGCTGTGCGGACAGCTCCGGGAGCGGATTCTAAGCGGGGCCTATCATCGCCGGGCGGACGACGTTGTGGTGCTGACCCGGCGGGAATTCCGCTATGAGATCGAGGCGTGCCGGTCAAAGTGGGGGAATGGATGGGGGTCCCAAATCCGCGCCATGTCGCTGGAACGGCTGGTCCAGGAGCTGACCGCCTATATGGCCGGTTGGATGCTGCTGGAGACGCTGGAGGAGGACATACTGCTCTATCCGGCTGCGGGCAAGCTTGTGGGGTATTATCCACCGTCCTATCACAATGAACTGCATGGGGAGGATGAAGATGAGCCGCTGGAAGATGAATAAACTGGGCTTTCTCAATTTCTGGCTTTATGATCAGGAGGAGTTCCAGCTGCACAACGGACACATTCTCCTGCGGGGAAACAACGCCGCCGGAAAATCCATTACCACACAGAGCTTTATCCCCTTCATCCTGGATGGGGACCGGCGGCCGGAGCGGCTGGATCCCTTTGGCTCCCGGGACCGCAAGATGGAGTTCTATCTTCTGGGGGACAACGAGCGGGACGAGTCCACCGGATATCTGTATCTGGAGTTCAGGAAGCCTGGGGTGGAGGAATACCGCACCATCGGCGTGGGAATGCGGGCTCAGAAGGGGAAGGGAATCGACTTCTGGGGTTTTTGCCTGCGGGACGGACGCCGAATCGGGGACGACGGTGTTCAGCTGTATGAGACCGTGGGGAAGCAGAAGCTGCCCCTCACCAAACAGAAACTGCGCAATTTGATTGGAGACGCCGGCTGCTGGGCGGAGAGCCAGACAAAATACAAGGAGATGGTCAACGCCCAGATTTTTGGCTTTCGGGATATCCGGCAGTACGATCGGCTGGTGCAGCTGCTGATCCTGGTGCGCGCCCCCAAGTTCTCCAAGGACTTTCGGCCTTCTGAGGTGAAAAAGATACTCAACGAGTCCCTCCAGGTGCTGACTGATGAGGATCTCTCCGCCATGGTCAGCACCATGGAGCAGATGGATAATCTGGAGGACACCCTGCACAGCTACAACACCGCGGTCCAGGACGCCAGAATCATGGCCAGAGAGTATACCCGGTATAATCAGTACATAATGGCTGGCAAGGGCCAGGCCTATCTGGACGCGCGGAACAGGACCCAGAGCCTGCGCGGCCAGCTGCAGGACGGGGAGCGCCAGCGGCAGGATATAGCCCGGCAGCTGGAAGAACAGACGAAGCGCATGCGGCGGTCGGATCAGCTGCTGAAACAGGCCAGGGCGCAGCGGCTGTCCATGGGGGAAGACGACCTGTCTGCCAAGCAGAACCGGCTCAGTCATATGGCGGACACATGCAAACATCTGGAGGAACAGCTGGGCCAGGGCCAGGAACAGCTGCAAAAAATGGAGGACAGCATTCAGAAAAAGGAGGCCCGGCTGCGGCAGATGAACCGGGAAGAGGAGGACGCCCGGGCTGCATTGCGCCTGACCATGCGGGAGCTGAACGGCCAAAATGAGCTGCTGATGCTGGGGCAGGAGCACGAGCAATATGTCCGCAGCCTTCAGACGGAGTGCCTGGAGAGGGATCACCAAGCCCTGTGGATGGCGCTCAAGCAGCGGACCCGCCAAATTAAAGCGGTTTTGGACTGCCTGCGGCAGACAGAGACGGCCAGAGGGCGCTATGACGCCGCCTGTCAGGCGCTGGATCAATCGGAGAACGCCGCACAGGAGGCGGAGCGCCGGGTACGGGATACCCGGGTACAGGAGCGGGCGGAGCGGGATAAGCTGCTAGAGGCGTTTACGCAGCGCCGGGATCAGAACACCCAGCTGGAAATTCCCCAGGAAATCTGGTTGGAGCTCCGCCGCGGCCTTATCGATTACCGCACTCCGGCGGACTGGACCCCCATCCGCAACCAGTTGGACGGCTGTGAACGAAAGGCGGCGTCAGCGCTTCGGGGGGAGCAGATCCGGGCGGAGGGCGTTCTCTCCGAGCTGCAGAAGAAGTGCGGCGAGCTAGAGTACCACCGCAGACAGATTGAGAGCCAGCCGGAACCCATCCCGCCCCGCCGGGAGCAGACCGAAGCAACCCGCATTCAGCTGATGATGCGGGGGGTGCCCTGCGCGCCTCTGTACGAGCTGGTGGAGTTCGCGCCCGGCCTGCCCCAGGAGCGCCAGGCCCTGTTGGAGGCCCAGCTGCTGGACGCCGGACTGCTGGACGCTCTGGTGGTGCCTGACGACCGTATTCCGGAGATACAGGAGCTATTGGCGGAGTATCCGGATCGCTTCCTGGTACCCGGTCCCGCTGCTGCCGATCCCATTGACAGCCTGATCCCGGACGCCGCGGGTCGTTTTCCTCAGGAGGCCGCCGCCTGTCTGCGCAGTATATCCCGCTCTGATCTGAGCGCTGAGACCGCCCTGCTGGAGGACGGGCGGTTCCGCTGCGGCATGGTCCGGGGCCATAGCCGGGCGGAGGGCCCGGCTGGGTTTGTGGGGGCGGCCGCCAGGGCGGAAAACCGCAGGCGACAGCTTCAGGCTCTGGAGGAGGAATTGAAACGCTTGGGAGTTGAGATACAGGCGGCACAGCGCAAGATATCCGACCTCGGGGCGCGGCTGGAGCAGCTGCAATTGGAGCGGTCACAAATGCCCACTGCGGAGGAATTGGACCAGGCTCTGATACAGCTGGAGAAGGCCCAAAACGCATTCCAACAGGCAGAGAAGGAGAAAAAACGGTGCCTGGACGAGGAACAAAAGACAAAACAGGCCTGGGCCGCCCTGGACCAGGAGAGCCGCAGCCGAAGTATGGGCCTGCCCTATGAGCGAACGGTGGAGGCCTATCAGGAGGCGCAGGAGGCCGCCGACGGCTATCAAGAGGCGCTGAATGTGGTGGAACGCAGCCGGCAGAAGCTGAACTATGCAATTTGTTCCAGCCAGAGCGAGCAGGACAGAATCGACGAGCTGCGGGATCAGGCGGACAACAAGAAGAAGGACAATTATAACATTCAGAATGCCATCTCTGTTCAGCAGGCCGCCATGCGGGAGCTGCAGGACTTTTTAAACCAGCCTGAAAACCGGGCGCGCGCCAGCCGCCTGGCCCAGCTGGACCGGGAGATCCAGGTTCAGGATGCGGAAAACCGGGAGGCAGGGAACCAGTGCATCCGTTTGAAATCAGAGCTGGACAGAGTGGACGAGGCCATACAGGGGAGAAAGCAGAGACTGACCGACGCGGTGATCGACGAGCAGGATCTGGAGGGCTATTTCAAGGAGGAGCTGGACCTGGGCTTTACAGAACTGAACCGGGATCAGGGGCTTGACGAGTGCGCACGGCAGGCGATTAGCAATACCCAGGCCTCTGCCCGGGGCCGCACGGTGGCAGAGATGGGGGAGGCCATATCCAGCAACTTTCAGCGGTACAGAGGCAGCCTCTCCAACTACCATCCCGAGATCAAAATCCGGTTTGACCCGCCCGGCCGGCCTGCCCAGCTCCGGCAGCGCTATGTCATCACGCTGAAGAAGAACAGCAGAGAGCTGTCGCTCTATGAATTCATCCAGTCCCTGCAAACCGACATCGACACCACAGAGGCCCTGCTGGACGATAAGGACCGGGAGCTGTTTGAGAACATTCTGACCGAGACCGTCAGCCATACACTGCGCGCCCGCATTGAGGAGAGCGCCCAGTGGACCAGAAACATGACCGGACTGATGGCCGGGCTGACCACCTCCATGGGGTTGAAGTTCAGCCTGGAATGGAAGGAGAAAAAGTCGGAGGGCGCGGGGGAGCTGGATACCGCCCAGTTGGTCACCTTCCTGAATAAGGACCGGGCGCTGCTCACTCCGGAGGACAGCCAGCGGGTTTCAGGCCATTTCCGCAGCAAGGTCAAGCGGGCCAGGGAGGAAGCCCATATCCAGGGAATTCCGGTCAATTATGC
Source organism: uncultured Pseudoflavonifractor sp. (assembly GCF_944387805.1). GTDB lineage: Bacteria > Bacillota > Clostridia > Oscillospirales > Oscillospiraceae > Pseudoflavonifractor. The sequence continues at coordinate 43,962 of NZ_CALXGI010000017.1, forward strand.
AGACCTGATCCGTTCTGTGCTGGACTACCGCAGCTGGTATGAATTCCGCCTGTTCTACCAGCAGGGCGACGGAGACAGGAAGGAGCTGACCGAACGGGCCTTTAACTGGTTCAGCGGCGGCGAAAAGGCTATGGCCATATATGTGCCGCTGTTTGCGGCGGTCTCGGCCCAGTATTTGAAGGGCGGAGAGGCATGCCCCCGGCTGATGGCGCTGGACGAGGCGTTTGCCTGTGTGGACGATCAAAATATCAGTGCCATGTTTGAGCTGGTTGGGATTCTGGAGTTTGATTACATCATGAATTCCCAGTTCCTGTGGGGATGTTACGCCTGCGTAACCGACCTGGACATTGCGGAAATGCACCATCCGCCTAACACCCCGGTGGTCACCGTTCTCCACTACCATTGGAATGGCGCGCAGAGAGCTTTGGAGGACGGCGCGTAATGAGAGAACAAGTGAAAGCGTGCGTGGAGTATTTCCGCGCTCACCCCGGATATCGCCGCCTTCTTGCGGAGCTGCGGCAGAAATACCAGCGCTATGGCCGGCCGGCGGGAACAATCTGTCTGCCGGACGCCACAGAGGAGGAACGGGAAGCGGCCCGGCTTCTCTTTGGCAGAGCCTTTGCGCAGCCCCTCCGTTTTGCGTCGTCGCAGTTTGAAGCGGCCCTCCAGCAGACCCGGTTCCAGGATGTCTGTCTGCGGGAGCTGCTGGAGGCATACTTCGGCGGAGAGATTACGACCAAACGGGAGGCCAGAGAGGCGCTGGATCAGCGCCTCTCCGCCCTGCTGGGTCAGGCAGCGGATGCTGCCCGTGGAGAGAGCAGCATCCGCTGGCTCCAGTCCCTGAAGGCGCGGCAGGGAGGCGGATACGGGCTGCTCCGCCGGGAGGCGGCCAGAGCACCGGAGGCGGCAAGCGTCAGCCTGATGCGGGCCTGCCGGAGCATGGACTGCCTGGAAAACCGGACGAAGCAGCCGGTCCGGCTGGCCGTGCTCAGCGCGGAGGCCACCTCGGATCCTCATGCGCTGGACAGCGGAACGGTGAGCGGGAAGCTGTTCCTGCATCTGCTGGCCCATAGCGCGGGGAGAGAGCTGCCAGACCGGGCGGAGCAGCGGGACGCGCTCTATTATGAACACGGCATCCTGTGCGACAGCATCTCCAGCCTGGTCACCCAGGTAGGGCTTGTTCTGGACACGGAGGACGGGGAGCACCCCGCCTACCGCCTGCTCCGGCAGCGGCATGAGGCGTGCACTCTGTCTCTGGCCAGCCTGTCTGGGCTCAGCGGCGCCCGCAGCCCCACAAAGCGGGCATATCTTGTGGAAAACGAGATGGTCTTTTCCCAGCTCTGTGATGAGGCCGCCCGGTTCCGTGCGCCCCTGATCTGTACGTCAGGGCAGCCCTCTGTGGCGGCGCTGCGCCTGCTGGATTTGCTGGCAGACAGCGGTACGGAGCTGTTTTACTCCGGAGACTTTGACGGGAAAGGGCTGTCCATCACCGTGCAGCTGTGGGCACGCTATCCCCGGCTGCTGCACCCCTGGCATATGACGCCCGAGGACTACGAGCGGTGCTGCTCTGATGTAAAGCTGAGCAGCAGCAGCCTGGCACTGCTCCAGTGCTGCAGGGGAACGGCGCTGGAGTCCGCTGCCGCTGCAGTCGCCCGACGGGGATATGACGGCTATCAGGAGCTGCTGCTCCCCCAGCTGGAACAGGAACTTACGGAAGGGCCGTAACCGGGGACATGGGCGCGGGATTTTCAAACCAGACCGCCTGCGCACGGGTGGATCAAACAGCGGGTTTATGATATGCTTGTCGTACTTCGTCCGGGACGGGCGGGTAGGCGACAATCCCGGAATAGAGGCTGATGTCGAAGGAGGCGGGCTATGATTGATTTTTCCCAGATTGAGCAATACCGCGAGAATAACCGAATCGAAGCCAAAAAAGCTCTTGGCGGCCTTCCCCGGAGCATTTGGGAGACTTATTCTGCCTTTGCAAATACCATCGGCGGGATGATTCTCCTTGGCGTGGAGGAGCATGCGGACCACTCCCTGCACACTGTCAATCTCCCTGCGCCGGAGCGCCTCATTCAGGAATTCTGGAGCATCATCAACGACCCTCAAAAGGTCAGCGTCAATATTCTGACCAACAGGCAGGTTCAGGTTGTCAACATCGATGGAGACAATATCATTGCCATTACGGTGCCCCGGGCCCAGCGGTATGACAGGCCGGTATATATCGACGGAAGCCCTCTGCGCGGAGCTTACCGCCGCAGCGGCGAGGGTGATTACAGGTGCACATATGAAGAAGTCCAGGCCATGCTGCGGGACGCGGCAATACAGACTCAGGATATGAAGGTGCTGGATCATATCCCAATGGAGGGACTGGATAGAGAGAGCGTACGCCATTACCGCACCCGCATGGGAAACTATCGTCCCGGCCATGTGTGGGAGACGCTGGAGGATACCGAGTTTCTCTGCAAGCTGGGCGCAGCAGGCAGAGGGACAAATGGCGAACCGCACCCCACAGGCGCCGGGCTGCTGATGTTCGGCCGGGAGCAGGAGATCATCAGAGAATTTCCCAACTATTTTCTTGACTACCAGGAGCAGACCGGCGCGGGCGGCCTCTGTATGGAGCGAATGACCTCGTCCGCCGGCGGCTGGAGCGGCAATCTCTATGAATTCTACTTCCGCGTGTATGAAAAAATAGTCCGGGACGTCAAGCCTCCCGCCGGGGCCGCGCAGGAGGAACAGGCGGATGCGGCGTCTCTTCACGGCGCTCTGCGGGAAGCGCTGGCCAACTGCATTGTAAACGCCGATTATTACGGCGCCTGCGGACTCTCTATCGTCAAGCGCAGGGACAGCATCGCCTTTTCCAACCCCGGCAGTTTTCGCATTGAGGTGGAGACAGCCAAAAGCGGCGGCGTCTCCGACCCGCGCAATGCGGCGCTGACCAGAATGTTCAACCTAATCAACATCGGAGAGGGCGCGGGCAGCGGTATTCCGAGCATCTATTCCGTATGGAGAAAGCTGGACTGGTCCCAGCCCGCCATTGAGGAGCAATTTGCACCGGAGCGGACAACGCTGACACTGCCGCTTCGGAAGCTCAGCAGGAAAAGGCCGCTGGGAAAGGGAGGCGTCCCCAGGACGGCGCTGGTGCAGATCAAGAAAGGGCTGATCATTGCGTACCTGACAGACCATGTCAGCGCGGGGACAGGTGAGATTTCAGACTATATCCAGTTGAAGCCGTCCCGGACCCGGGAGTATTTGAAGAAGCTGATTGCCGAGGACATTGTTATGGCGGAGGGCAGCGGCAGAAACCGGGTTTATAAATTGAAAGCGTGAATGATGAACCTGAGTTTTGTTGCAGATACAACGGAATTTTCTGCTGAAATCGGGTATACTGCGGCCATAAGGGAGGTGAGGCCTGTGGAAGCCCTGCGAAATCTGCCCACGCAGCAGCCGGAAGCGCTGTCTCAGCTTATCTGCATTCAGCCCGGCCGGGTGGTCAGCATGTCCATGAGCCGGCGGGAGCAATGCCAAATGACCCTTCTGGCCTTTGGCGATGGGGAAAGCGTCAGCGAGGAGCGCTACTTTGGCGATACCCTCTACTATGTTCTGGAGGGTGAGCTGCATATCTCCATGGAGGGCGGCAGCCACCGGCTTTGCCCGGGGGACTGTCTGGCGGTTCCCGCCCGGGCATCCCATGCGGTGGCTGCACCGGGAGGCTGTAAGCTGCTGCAAATCACCCTTTCATAAGACCCTAAAAAGGAGGCGTTCCTCATGGAAGCACTGATCAAAAATGTCCCTCATGCACAGCCCTTTGACCTGGCGGGACAGGTGACCTATGAAACCGGAAAGGTGGTCAGCCTGACCCTGGCTCAGCAGCCCGGCGTGGGTATCACCCTGTTTGCCTTTGACGCAGGAGAGGCCATCAGCACCCATGCCGCTCCGGGAGACGCCATGGCCACCATTCTGGAGGGAACCGCTCAAATCACTATTGACGGCGTTCCTCACACGCTGGGCGCAGGGGAGGCCATCATTATGCCCGCCGGAATTCCTCATGCGGTAAAGGCTGTCACTGCCTTCAAGATGTATCTGGTGGTGGCAAAGGCTCCGGCTGCGGCCCGGTAACGTCCGGCTGATGCTGAACAGTTAAAAGCGCGTCCCCCATCCAAAATGGACGGGGGACGCGCTTTTAACCAAAAATTCGGTACAGGAATGAGTGGTTATCAAGCTTTTTGAACTTGTCCAGGGCAAGAAACTGGCAGAGCCGGTCAGCGCACAGGGGTATCGCTGGGCTTAGCCTCCTCCTGGGTGGCCTCCAGCTTGAAGATAACCGGCCGCAGGCCGTCGTTGCAGCTGCAGATGGCTATGCCGGGCTTCCGGATCCAATCTCCATAATAGAATAGTTCCTTTTCCGCCCCATGGGCCAGGGCAAACACGTATTGATAGATGGCCTTCCAGGCCTCGTCGCACAGCCCGGCCGGCTTGGCATAGTCGGCATAAAAGACCTGACCTGCCTGGAGCATGGGACAGGCGGTAAGGCTCTCCACACCGTATTCATCGGCCAGTTCCCTGTCCAGGGTAGTTTTTAGAACTGTGATCTTAACTCGCTTCATTGCATTGCTGCCTCCTATTACAATAAATTTGGACAGGAAAGCCGGGCAGCCAGTCCGGCTTTCTTTCCATCTCGTGCCTAAGCTA
>NZ_CALXGI010000018.1 GCF_944387805.1 uncultured Pseudoflavonifractor sp.
TCGGCCATGAAGGAGATCATGTTGGCGGTCTCCCGGACGGTCTCGCCGTGGGCGATCTGGCTCTTGCCCTCGTCCAGGTCCTGGACCTCCAGGCCCAGCAGGTTGCAGGCAGAGGCGAAGGAGAAGCGGGTGCGGGTGGAGTTGTCCCGGAACAATGAGATGCCCAGGCCGGAGTCAAAGAGGCGGGTGGAGATGTTCCGCTCCCGCAGGTCCCGCAGGGCGTCCGCCACCGCGAACACCCCTGCCAGCTCCTGGCCGGTCTTGTCCCAAGTGAGGAAGAAGTCCTTCCCGTACATATTCTTCAGGTCTAGCTGGCTCAGCTCCCGGATGATTTCGTCAAACTGTGCGCTCATGCTTTATATCCTCCTCGGCACGAATTTTTCTGACATAAGCATAGCATCTCCCCGGCCGGAATCAACCGGTTTTTTGTAAACAATTTGCTGTGCAAAACCATAGCAAAAGGCGCTTTGCCCGGTGGGGCCCATATGCGCATAAGTTTTGCGCGCCGCAGGCCTCCGCCTGGTTTCACGGCGCGCCTGCGGCGCATGGAGTTTCCCGTCCTTTTCTTTTTTTCAGGGAGGCTGTCAGTTTTTTTGTTTTCGCCTTGATTTCTCCCCCCGCTGTGATATGATGAAAGAAACTGCTCCGCCGGGCGGGATTTTTCCCACTTTCCCGGCGTACATCTTCAGAAAGGAGCCTCTTTCCCCATGCTCAGTGAAGAACGCCTCTCTCTCCTGCGGCAGATTGCCCACGGCCTGGCCGTCCAGTTCGGGCCCTGCTGCGAGGTGCTCATCCACGACCTGACCGACGGCCCGGAGCACACGGTGGTCCACATTGAAAACGGCCACGTGTCCGGCCGGGCCCTGGGGGACGGTCCGTCCCACGTGGTGCTGGAGTCCCTCAAGGGCGGGCAGCAGGAGGACCACCTGGCCTACCTGACCCGCACCCCCGACGGCAAGGTGCTCAAATCCTCCACGTTGTTCATCCGGGATTCCTCCGGCAGGCCGGAGGCCATCTTCTCCATCAACTACGACATCTCCGCCCTCCTCACCGTGGAGCAGGCCCTGCGCCCCCTGGTCTCCCCCAGGGAGGCCCCCACCAGGGAGCCGGAGCGCATTACCCGCAGCGTGTCCGACCTGCTGGACGACCTGCTGCGGGAGTCGGTGGAGCTGGTGGGCAAGCCGGTGGCCCTCATGGACCGGGAGGACAAAATCCGGGCCATCCGCTTCCTCAACGACGCGGGCGCCCTGCTCATCACCAAGTCGGGCGACAAGATCGCCACCTTCTTCGGCATCTCCAAGTACACCCTGTACAGCTACCTGGACGACAAGAACGGCTGAGTCCGTCCCGCCGTCCCCCAGAAACAGACATAAAAAAGGAGGCACCGCCATGATTGACCTGACCATCCGCCCTGAAGCGCTGGAGCGCAACCTGCGCAACGCCCGGGAAAACAACATCCTCATCCCCACCTTCCGGCAGATGAAGCACCCCGACTCCATGCCGGACAAGGTAAAGGAGGGGCTCAAGTCCGTGGGACTGTGGGACGTGAACCCCCTGAACCTGTTCCGCATCACCTGGAAGAACGAGGCCAAGGAGTACGGCGGCCTGTTCCAGCATGTGCCCAACTACGTGGAGCTGCCCCCTTCCCTCACCGGCGTACCCTGCCGCATTGTGGCCATGGCGGGCAAGTGGTTCCCCACCGGCTGCCACAAGGTGGGCGCCTCCTTCGGCTGTCTGGCCCCCCGGCTGGTCACCGGCCAGTTCGACGTGACCCGCCACCGGGCGGTCTGGCCCTCCACCGGCAACTACTGCCGGGGCGGCGCCTTCAACTCCAAGCTGCTGGGCGCCCGTGGCGTGGCCATCCTGCCCGCCGGCATGAGCCGGGAGCGGTTTGACTGGCTGGAGTCCATCGGCGCGGAGGTCATCGCCACCCCCGGCTGCGAGAGCAACGTGAAGGAGATTTTTGACAAGACCAACGAGCTGCGGCAGGACCCGGGCTGCATGATCTTCAACCAGTTTGAGGAGATGGGCAACCACCTGTGGCACTATCAGGTCACCGGCGAGGCCCTGTCCGCCCTGTTTGAGGGCATCAAGCGGCCCGGCGACCGGCTTGCCGGCGCCTGCTTCACCAGCGGCAGCGCGGGCACCATCGGCTGCGGGGACTATCTCAAGGAGGTCTACCCCGGCATGAAGCTGGCGGTGGGCGAGGCCCTCCAGTGCCCCACCATCCTGAACAACGGCTTTGGCGACCACCGCATTGAGGGCATCGGCGACAAGCACATCCCCTGGATTCACAACGTGAAGAACACCGACATGGTCATCGACATTGACGACGAGGACGCCCTGCGGCTGCTGCGGCTCTTTGCCGAGGAGGAGGGCCTGCGGTATCTGGCCGAGGAGGCCGGTGTGGACGCCGAGACCCTGGAGAAGCTGTCCTGGCTGGGCATCAGCGGCATTGCCAACGTGCTCTGCTGCGTGAAGATGGCCAGGTACTACGAGTTCACCGCCCGGGACGTGGTGGTGACGGTGCTCACAGACTCGGCATCCATGTACGGCTCCCGGGTGGCCGAGCTGGCCGAGCAGTACGGCCCCTACGACCGCCGTGCCGCCGCCATCGACCACCGCCTCCACCTGCTGGGCCTCAGGACCGACGCCATGGCCGAGCTGAACTACTGCGACCGCAGGCGGGTTCACAACCTGAAGTACTACACCTGGGTGGAGCAGCAGGGCCGCACGGCGGCGGAGCTGGACGAGCTGTGGTACGGCGACGAGTGGGAGAAGGTCCACGCCCAGGTGGGCGAGCTGGACGCCCTCATTGACCAGTTCAACACCGCCTCCGGCGTACTTAATCAGCTGTGAGATAAATTGGCCCTCCCCCCGGGGAAAATGGCTGGTCTCCCAGGGCCCCCACGGAAGGCGGTACGCCTTTCGTGGGGAGAGGACGAGCAGCGAAGTGAGCGAGGCCTGCCGCTTGCGGCGGGCTGAGCGATACGCAGCTTGCGAGGACGAGGGTCTCCGACGGCCTACTTTCCAGCGAGGGAAAGTAGGCAAAGCTCGCCATGGGGCAACAGGCGCGGAGGGCCCTGTTAGGGCCAAACGCGCCCGTTTCCCCCTGGTACCCCCTTTCGGAGACGCGTCCTGCGGCGGTGGGGTTCAAGTAGCCACCGAACCTGAAAGCAGTTGCTTGCCGATTCAGTGCCCTGTGTACCGTTCCACCTCTGCCCGAGCAGCGTTACCCACCCAAACTTGTAAGTAGTTTCAATTCAATTACCTTTCTCAATGCCGCACACAGTCTCTGCGTTTTGTTCTCGTCTCTGCCCGAACACTCTTTTCGCTCTTTTTTCATAGTTTCAACTCTTTTGCAGCCGAAAGGAGTAATTTTTATGATGAAAAACGTCCGCTGCGCCAAATGCGTCCGCTGCGGCAGGGAGTACGAGGCCGTGCCCGGCCTGACCACCTGCGCGTGCGGCGGAATTCTGGATATTGAGTACAATTACGACTATATTCGCTCGGTTTTCTCCCCAAATTCCCTGGCTGACTGCACCGATTGGTCCATGTGGCGGTACCGTCCGTTTCTGCCCGTGGAGCCCGACTCTCCCCCGCCGCCCCTGCGGGTGGGCTGGTCCCCCCTGTACCGGGCGGACCGGTTGGCGCAAGCAATTGGCCTTTACAGGCTTTTCCTCAAAGACGACGGTCTCAACCCCACCGCCTCTCTGAAGGACCGGGCCTCGGCCATGGCGGTTGTCAAGGCCCGTGAGGCGGGGGCGGACACCATCGCCTGCTCCTCCACCGGCAACGCCGCCTCCTCCCTGGCGGGGAACGCGGCGGCGGCTGGCCTGGTCAGCTACATCTTTGTCCCCTCCCGTGCCCCCAGAGGCAAGGTGGCCCAGCTGCAAATCTTTGGGGCCACCGTTATCAGTGTGGACGGCAGCTATGAGGACACCTTTGCCCTGTCCAAGGCCGCCATTGAGCGCTGGGGCTGGTATAACCGCAACGCCGCCATCAACCCCTACCTGTCCGAGGGCAAAAAGACGGTGACTTTGGAAATTATGGAGCAGCTCCACTGGCAGGTGCCCGACTATGTGGCATTGTCCGTGGGGGACGGCTGCACCATCGCCGGCGCGTGGAAGGGCTTGAAGGACCTGTATGCCGCCGGATTCATCGACCGTCTGCCCAAGCTCATCTCGGTTCAGGCCGAGGGCTGCTGCCCCCTGAACCGCTCCCTCCAGACCGGGGAGCCCTGGCAGCCCATGGAGGAGAACACCCTGGCCGACTCCATTGCCGTGGGCGTACCCCGCAACGCGGACAAAGCTCTGGCCGCCGTAAGAGAGAGCGGCGGCGTGGCGGTCAACGTGTCCGACGAGGAGATTCTGGCCGCCATGCGGCTCATCGGCCGCACCTGCGGCGTGTTTGGCGAGCCCGCCGGGGTCACCGGCACGGCGGGCGTGAAAAAGGCGGTGGAGCTGGGGCTCATCGACCCGGCGTCCACGGTGATCAGCGTGGTCACCGGCAACGGCCTGAAGGACGCGGCCAACGGTATCAAGGCCGCCGGTGAGCCCATGGTGGTGAAGCCGGACATGGCCGACCTGCTGTCCGCCTTTGAGGCGCGGAATATCCATCCCTGAACCTAAGAGATACGCCGCCATGCGGCGGAACGGAGGTTTTATTATGTCTGAGCGTACATCTACCCTCATCCGTGGGGGCACCCTCATCCTGCCCCAGGGTCCCGTGGCCGCCGACCTGCGGATTGACGGGGACAAAATCACCGCCATCGGCCCCAACCTGCCCTCTGAGGGCTGCAAGGTCATCGAGGCGGCGGGCAAGCTGGTGTTCCCCGGTTTTATCGACACCCACACCCACTTTGAGATGAACAAGGGCCTGCCCAACGAGACGGCGGACGACTGGGTGTCCGGCACCAGAGCGGCTCTGGCGGGCGGCACCACCTGCGTGCTGGACTTTGCCGAGTCCCAGCGGGGCTGCTCCCTGGCCTCCGCCCTGGAGACCTGGCACGGACGTGCCGACGGCCGGGCCTCCTGCCACTACGGCTTCCACATGACCATCAAGGACTGGGACCCCCGCATCAAGGCCGAGCTGGCCGACATGACCGCCGAGGGCGTCACCTCTTACAAGATCTACCTGGCCTACGACAACCTGCGCATCACCGACGGCCAGGCTCTGGAGGTGGTGGAGGCGGTGGCCCGAGAGGGCGGCATCGTGGGCTGTCACTGCGAAAACGGCGACATGGTCACCGAGGGCATCCGTGCCCAGCGGGCGGCCGGGCACCTGACCCCGGCGGCTCATCCCATGTCCCGTCCGCCGGTGGTGGAAGCCGAGGCAGTGAACCGGTGGCTGGCCCTGTCCGAGATGGCGGGCTACCCGGTGAACGTGGTGCACCTGTCCACCCTGCGGGGTCTGGAGGTCATCCGGGCCGCCCGTGCGCGGGGTCAGAAGTGCTATGTGGAGAGCTGCCCCCAATACTTCCTGTTGAATGAGGATAAATATCTACTGCCCGGATTCGAAAGTGCCAAGTTTGTGCTGTCTCCGCCCCTTCGCAAGGAGGAGGACTGCGCCGCTCTGTGGCAGGCGCTCTCCGCCGGTGAGATTGACACCATGGGCACCGACCACTGCTCTTTCAACTTCAACGGCGTGAAAACCCTGGGCCGGGAGGACTTCTCCAGGATTCCCAACGGCATGCCCGGTGTGGAGCACCGTCCCGCCCTCATGTACACTGCCGGCGTGGCCACCGGCCGCATCACCGCCGCCCACATGGCCCGGATGCTCGCCGAGCAGCCCGCCAAGCTCTTCGGCATGTACCCCCGGAAGGGCGTGCTGGCGGTGGGCAGCGACGCCGACCTGGTCATCTGGAACCCGGAGGCCCGGTGGACCATCACCGCCGCCGAGCAGAACCAGAAGGTGGACTACACCCCCTACGAGGGCTTTGAGGCCGTGGGCCGTCCCGAGACTGTGTTCCTCTCCGGCCAGGTGGCGGCGGAGAACGGCAAGGTGGTGCTGGAGAAGGCGGGACAGTTTGTCCACAGAGGGAGCTCTCAGCTGTGGAGATAAAGGTCGCCCTTGTGCTCATGGCCTCAGGGGCCGGGCGGCGTTTCGGGGCCAACAAGCTGCTCCGGACCGTGGACGGCCTGCCCCTGGTGCGCCGGGTGATGGCCGCCTGTCCGCCTGAGCTGTTCACCCCGCCCCTGGTGGTGAGCCGCTACCCGGAAATCCTCTCCCTGGCGGAGGAGCTGGGGTACACCCCCATCTTCAACAGCGGCGCGGATGAGGGCATTTCGGCCACCGTCCGGCTGGGCACTGCCGCGGCCCAGACAGCGGGGGCCGACGGGGCCCTGTTCGCCGTTGCCGACCAGCCCTGGCTCACCCGGGCAAGTGTGGAGCGGGTAATAGCCGCCTTTGCTTCCCACCCGGACACCATCCCGGCCCTGAGCTGGCAGGGAAAGAAGGGCAATCCCTGTCTCTTTCCCCGGGAGTTGTTCCCCGAGCTGTCCGCCCTCACCGGGGACACCGGCGGCGGCGCGGTGATTAAAGCCCATCGGGACCGGCTGCGGCTGGTGGAGGCTCACTCCCCCGCCGAGCTGCTGGACGTGGACACCCCCGCCGACCTGGAACAGCGCTGAAACCTTCAACATTTTTCTCTCTTTATGTGGAAAACGGCCCCGGAGCAATGGCTCCGGGGCCGTTTTTATGTCTGTGTTCCGTTGTCCAGCCTCCAGAGGAAGGCGGTACGGGCGGGGAGCAGCTGGTTTTCGCTTAGGGTGAGCTTCTCGCCGGTCTCCAGGTCGGTGGCCGGGCCGGAGCAGCCCCCCAGCCGGGCGGTATAGTCTGCGTCGTCCAGGTTGACGGCGCAGAGCACCCGCTCGCCTTCGTACTGCCGCAGGAACACCAGCTGCCGGTTGGTGATGACCACGGTCTGGTAGCCGCCGTTGTTGAGGGCCCTGCTGCCCGCCCGGGCCCTGATAAGCCCGGCGATGCGGTCGGTGAGGCCGTTCCACTCCGGCTTCTCCAGGGCGGGACGGAGGGCGCTGTCGTCCCCCCTGCCCTTGGCCCCCTGGATGCCCCACTCGCTGCCGTAGTACAGGCAGGGGATTCCGGGCATGGCAAAGAGGACGGCGTAGCACAGGGGCAGGTCGTCGGCCCGGCGCAGATTGCTGGCCAGCCGGTTCACATCGTGGTTGTCCGCAAAGGAGAACAGGTGGCAGCCCCGGTAGAGGGTGTACTGCCCGTCGGAGAACAGGCGGTTGAGGGAGTGGTTGATTTCAAACAGGTTCTTGTCGTTGAAGCTGGACCACAGGCCCTTGAAGCACTCGTAGTTGGTGCAGGAGTGGAGCAGGCCGTCGCCCATGATGCGGCGGTAGTCGCCGCCCAGAATCTCGCCGTAGAGGAAGAAATCGGGCTTGAGGCTGTCGCAGAAGGAGCGGATGGACCGCAGGAAGTCCTGGGACAGCAGGTAGGCCACGTCCAGCCGCAGGCCGTCCACGCCGAACTCCTCCACCCACTGGCGGATGCAGGAGAACAGGTAATCCACCACCTGGGGGTTGGACAGGTTCAGCTTCACCAGCTCATAGTGCCCCTCCCAGCCCTCGTACCACAGGCCGTCGTTGTAGTTGCTGTTGCCCCCGAAGTTGATGTGGAACCAGTCCTTGTAGGGGCTGCCCTCCCGGTTCCGCAGCACGTCCTGGAAGGCCCAGAACCCACGTCCCACGTGGTGGAACACGCCGTCCAGCACCACCTTCATTCCACGGCGGTGCAGGTCGTCGCACACGTCCTTGAAGTCCTGGTTAGTGCCCAGGCGGCAGTCCACGGTGAGGAAATCCCGGGTGTCGTACCCGTGCCGGTCGGACTGGAACACCGGGTTGAACACCACGGCCCCCACCCCCAGCTTTTCCAGGTGGTCCCCCCAGTCCAGCACACGCCGGATGCGGGGAACGGTGACGCCGTCGTTCTCCCCGGGCGCGCCGCACATGCCCAGGGGGTAGATCTGATAAAAGGTCCGCTCATATGCCCACATTTGCTTGGTTTCCTCCTCTGAGGTCTGAATTTTGGAAGCTTAGAACAGTTTGACGGTATAGGTGATGGTTCCGGTGCCGCCACTCTTGAGCTGGAGGCCGGAGATGGTTACGGTGAGGGGCCGGCCGGTGCGGTACTCCAGGCCGGCGGGACGGAAGATAACCGCCGGAGCGCCGCCGTAGCCGGTGCCCTCCAGGAGGACGAAGTCGGCGGTGGTGTCCACCTGGCTGGAGGCCTGCCCGGTCCAGGTGTGGCCGCTGCCGTCCGTGACGGTGACGGTCAGGCCGTCCCGGTTGGACCCGTACACGTCGGGGCTCAGAGAGCAGCTCCAGGCCAGGTTCTCGTTGAACAGCTCCGAGGGAAACACGCCCTCAGAGGGCCACGTCACATAGTCCGGGCCGGTCCATCTGGTGTATAGGCCGTCCGTCACCTGGGTGAGGACCCGCCGCTCCGCGTAGCCCATGCCCACGGTGGTCAGGGTGGGGTCCAGCAGCCAGCGGCGGTGGCCCAGCCTGGTGATGTTGGAGGCGTCGGAGTCGTCCGCGCAGCTCAGGTTGAAGGAGGACAGATTGGCATACCCCGAGCCGATGTTGCTGGTGGAGGTGGCGGCATAGCCCTGCTTGTACAGGTCGTCGGGCATGTCGGCGGGCTGGCCGGGGTAGTGGCTGAACCCGCTGGCCGCCAGCAGAATGGCGCCCACCTGGGCGTTCTGGTTTTTCTCCCCGCTCATGGTCACCGCATCCAGACCGGCCACGGCCCGGATATAGTTGATGGAGTTGAGGCCGTCCTGGAGGAAGGCGTCGTTGAGCACGCCGGGGCTGTATGGCGCGGAGACAGAGGGCGCCTGGGCGTAGGGCTCGCCCGGGTTGCCGAAGGTGGCCCGCAGCGCTCTGAGCTGGGCGATCTTCTCCCGCTCGGCGGCGGTGAAGTTCTGCTCCTCCAGGATGCCGCCGCCCAGGTCCAGGCTCCGCAGGGCCAGGATCATGGCCTGCTCCCGGGAGGTCTGGGCGGTGAGGGCCAGGCTGCCGTTGTCTCCGCCCTGCATCAGGCCGGCGCCCACAATGTCCACAATGCCCTGTCTGGCCCAGTCGGGCACCACGCCCTCAGCCCCCGAGTCCAGCCGGGCCTCCACACCGGCGACGGTCTGGGGCAGGTCAACGCCGCACTTCTCCATTACCCGGCTGAGCAGGGTGCAGATCTCCATGCGGGTGATGGTGCGGCTGGGGGCGAACTCAGTGGCGGACACGCCGTTCATCAGCCCCAGGTTCCAGGCCGCCGTCACATAGGGCTTGGCGGAGATGTAGTCAATGTCGGTAAAGGGGGCCTCCGCCAGGTCGGAGCCGTACAGCTCCACCAGCAGGCCCATCTTCTGGGCCAGGGTGACGGCCAGCACGGCAAACTCCTGCCGGGTGATGTCCCCCTTCAGGTCGGACATGATATAGTAGGGCTTGAGCAGGCCCTCGTCCTCCGCCCGCTCCACATCGGCGGCCGCCCAGCCGGAGGGCTGGGAGAACCAGCTGTCCAATGCGCCGGCAGGCGCAGCGCCCGCCAGGCCGGCCGTCAGGCCGGCCGTCAGGCTCAGGGCCAGGGCCCCGGCCACAATCTTCTTTGCAATTCTTCCCTGTTTCATGGCTGAGATTCTCCTGTCTTTCTTAAATTTAGCGGCGGAGGGCGAACTCCACCTCAATAACGCCGCCGCACACCATGCCCAGGTCGGCGGCGTTGGGGGACAGGTCGTAGACCTGCCGGGTGGGTACGTCTTCCCCGTTCCACAGCTTCATGGCGTCCTGCCGGGCTCTGTGCTCGGCGGCGCCGCCGCCCACGGTGCCCAGAATGGACCCGTCGGGCCGCACCAGCATCCAGGCGCCCTCCCCTCTGGGGGCGGAGCCGCGCTTGCTGACAATGGTCACCAGCACGCCGGGCTCCTGCTCAGGCGGCGGCGGGGGCATGGAGCCGATGCGCGCCCGCTCGGCCACCAGCTCGGCGGCGATGGACACCGCCACCTCCGCCGGGCTCTGGCCCCCCAGCCTGATGCCGATGGGGGCGTGAACCCCGTCCAGCTGCGTCTGGGGGAAGCCCTCGGCCAGAAGGCTCTTCATCACGGCCGCCACCTTGCCCCTGCTGCCAATCATGCCCACGTAGGCGTACCTGCCCCGGAGCACATGGGCCAGGCAGTCCCGGTCAAAGGCGTGGCCCCGGGTGACGATGACATAGTAGTCGTCGGCCCGGCTGCCCAGCTGGTCCAGGGCCTGTTCAAAGCCCATGCACAGCACCTGGCCCGCCATGGGGAACCGCTCTTTGCTGGCAAATTCGGGCCGGTCGTCGATGACGGTGATATCGAAGTCCAGAATGGAGGCCACATGGGCCAGAGCCAGGGACACATGTCCCCCGCCGCAGATAATCAGTCGTTCCACAGTCCCTTCTCCTTTCCGAAGTAAAGCAGTCCCTCCAGCACGCCGCCGCCGATGGCCCGGGCCTTGTCGGACACGGTGAAGCAGTGGCGCACCTCGCAGCGGGGGTCGATGTCCCCCGACTTCATGCCCCTGCACACCTTCAGCCCGGCGGGCAGCATGCCCCGCACCACGCCGGTGATAAGGGCGTACACCGGCTCTCCGTCCACCCTGGCCACCAGGTCTCCCTTCTGCACCTGGTCGCCAATGGCGGCCACAGGCGCAAAGACGCCGTCGGCACAGGCCCGGATGATGCGCTCGGTGGTGTAGCCGCCGATGTTGCCCGGAACGCCGGTGTTGGGCACGGCGGAGCCGTCGGTGATGAGGCGGCCCAGGTCGTGGCCCCGCTGGGTCTCAATGACGCCGTGGCAGTCCACCCCGGCGGTGAAGCCGGGGCCCAGGGCCAGCACCACAGGCGCGTCATGGATGGTGGTGCCCAGGTTCTTCTTGGCCAGGATGGCGTCCACCACGGCGAAGAAGTCCAGCTCCCTGAGAATTTTGGCCTCCGGGTCGTTGAGGACGGGGATCTCCCCCTTCTCCAGGGCGGCCAGGGCCTCCACCCCGCTGTACACCCGCCGGGCGGTGATGCCCTCCACGGTCTGGGTGCCGTCGTACATGCACTGGCAGAAGGCCACCGTGCGCCGCACCGCAGTGGGCTGCTCGATGTCGGTCATCACCAGGGGGAAGCCCGCCCGGTACAGCCGCACCGCCGTGCCGGTGGCCAGGTCGCCGGCGCCCTTAATCAAAATCCGTTTCACTGTCTTTCCACTCCTTTTTACCCCAAAACGCCGGGGCGCAGTCTATTTCCCCAACTTACTTAAACCAGCTCAGGCCGCCCTGCTCCTCCCGGGAGTAAGCAGTGATGACGGCGGGAATGCCCCGCTCAGCCAGCAGGGCGGCAATCTCCTCCGCCCCCCTGCGCCGCGCCTCGGTGTCGGCCTTGTTGAGCACGCAGCGGAAGGCCATATTCTCCCCCACTCCCTTCCGGCTGCCCTGGGGGCTGGACAGGATGGCCGCCACGTCGGCGGGGGTAATCACATGGTCCATACCGCACCCCAGCAGGGCGCACACCTGCTCGGGCCGGTGGCAGATGTCCTCCACCGTCCCGCCCAGACAGTCCATGCCCGCCAGGGCTAGCACCGCGGCGGCCTGGGCGGGGATCACCGGCTCGTGGCCGGCGGGCGCCTTCAGGGGCCGCACCCGGGCCCCGTCGGCCTCGGCCAGCACGATATCCGCCGCGGCCGCGCAGGCGGTCACGGCGCCGCCGGTCATCTTGTCCTTCCGGTCCAGCTTGCCCACGGTGATAATACCGTATTTGTCCAGCAGCTCCTTCAGGGCCGCCGGATCGCTTTCAGCGGTCATAAACAGGGCGGGATGGGGCAGAATGTGGGTGGTGGTGGTGACAATCACCGTCTTTCCCGCCTCCCTGGCCTCCCGGGCCAGGGCGTACATGGTGGTGGTCTTACCGCCGCCCCCCACCAGGGCGATGACCCGGTGGCGGTCCATGTCCAGCCCCAGCTTATCCCAAAGTCTCATCTCTTTATTTCTCCTTCCGGCCCGGAGGGCGCGCCCGCCGGGTATGCTGTGTCCTACTCAGCATAGCACAACTCCGCCGAATTTACCACAGCTATCCCTTGCGCAATATAGAGAAAATAGATAAAATAGATCTCTGACAGACACCCTGAGAGGAGGCGGAGCACATGGACCACGAGGACTACATGCGCCAGGCCCTGGACCTGGCCCGGGAGGCCATGGAGGCCGGCGAGGTGCCGGTGGGCTGCGTGGTAGTATGGGAGGGCCGGGTGGTGGGCCGGGGCCGCAACCGGCGGGAGGAAAATAAGGACGCCCTGGCCCACGCCGAGCTGCTGGCTATCCGTCAGGCCAATGAGACCCTGGGGGGCTGGCGGCTCCACAGGGCCGACCTGTATGTGACGCTGGAGCCCTGCGCCATGTGCGCCGGCGGCATTGTGAACGCCCGGATTCCCCGGGTGTGGTACGGCGCGGAGGACAGCCGGTTCGGCGCCTGCGGCTCTGCGCTGGACGTGTTTTCCGCCCCGCTGAACCACCGTCCTCAGGTCACAGGCGGCATTCTGGCCCAAGAGAGCGCGGCGCTGATGCAGCAATTTTTCCAGCGGCTGAGGGAGAAGCGGAAAAAGCCTGCCGTCCCCTGCTGCGGAGAGACGAAAGGAGATTTTACAATGGAATTTCAGTATGAGGACAACCGGATTTTCCTGCCCGACGGCAAGGGCGGCGTGCTGGCGGAAATCACCTTCCCCGCCGGGGCGGACGGCGTGCCCGTCATCGACCACACCTTTGTGGACAGCAGCCTGCGGGGCCAGGGTGTGGCCGGGAAGCTGATGGAGGCGGCGGTGGCCGCTCTGCGGCAGAGCGGCCGCCGGGCCAATGCGGCCTGCTCCTACGCGGTGAGCTGGCGGGACAAGCACCCCGAGGCGTCCGACGTTCTTCTCTGACCGGCGGACAATTTTCTCCCCGGAAAGATTTGATTCTTTTGTAACAATTCCACCTTATATTCTTAATATCCTGCTGGTAACATAATACCTGCAAGAGACAGCAACTTCTTTTCATTCTATCCTCCTATCCTTTTTCATGCCGGGCCGCGGAATTCCGCGGCCCGGCCCCCTTTTTCCCCCTTTTCTTTCAGGCCTTTCCCTCCATTACGTGGACTTTACATAAAATCCAGAAGATTTAATTCTCTTGTAACATTTTCCTCTTTCTCTGTTAACAAGTCTCGGGTACTATAATACCTGCAAGAGACAGTTTCTTTTCATTTCATTGTATCCTCTTTCCTTCGGCAGGGGCCGGGCGTCAAGGAGCGGACGCCCGGCCTTTGCCGTTTCTTTTTGCTTTTTTCCTCTGTTTTCCCCATTTTTCCTTGCAATTTTCTGCCGCTGTGAAAATTTCTAAAAAAAAGCTGACAAATGTCCGTTTTTTTGATAGAATATAGGTGATTGAACTGGCGTCTCTTTTTCGCTACAATGTATCTACCTATTTTATCGGCAGGGAGAACGTACTTATGAAGCTTTTGGAAGACCGCATCCGCCGGGATGGCAAGATCCGCAGCGGCGGCGTACTCAAGGTGGACAGCTTTCTCAATCACCAGATTGACGTAAAGCTGTACGGCGAAATCGGCAAGGAATTCTACCGGCTGTTCGGTGACTGCGGGGTCACCAAGATCCTGACCATTGAGGCGTCGGGAATTGGAATCGCCTGCGTAACCGCGCAGTTTTTTGATGTCCCCGTCATCTTCGCCAAGAAGAACAAGACCAAGAACATCGCCGGGGACGTGTACACCTCCAAGGTGGAGTCCTTTACCCACGGCAAGGTGTACGACATCATCGTATCCAAGGAGTTCCTCCTGCCGGAGGACCGGGTGCTCATCATCGACGACTTCCTGGCCAACGGCAGCGCCCTCCAGGGCCTGATCAACCTGGTGAAGGACGCCGGCGCCACCGTGGTGGGGGCGGGCATCTGCGTGGAGAAGGCCTTCCAGCCCGGCGGCGACCTCATCCGCTCCATGGGCGTGCGTGTGGAGTCTTTGGCAAGAATCAAGAGCATGAGCGAAGAGGACGGCGTGGAGTTCTGCTGAAACAGAGAACCGCCCTGTG
This sequence comes from uncultured Pseudoflavonifractor sp., assembly GCF_944387805.1. Classification (GTDB taxonomy): domain Bacteria; phylum Bacillota; class Clostridia; order Oscillospirales; family Oscillospiraceae; genus Pseudoflavonifractor. Next base: position 14,099 of record NZ_CALXGI010000018.1, read on the forward strand.
CCTCTCCCCGCTTGCCAGCCATAAATAACGCGATGGCTCCGGTTTGGTGCGCCGGAGCCTGTCCCTTTTGTGCACAGCACCCCTGCTGCCGCAGGCGGCCCCGCGGGGCCGTGATGAGCGGATGTCTGCGCGAGACCGTCAGGGTATTCTGCCGGCCGCGCTTCGCAGGAATTACCGGCGGAGTGCGGCCGGGCCCTGGCGGTCCCTTTGTCTCCGCCGTGATTCATAGAACTGTCTTTTTGTACGTAGGAATGGAAGGAAACCCGCATTTTTAAGGAGGAAAAACGCTATGAAAAAGAAACTGCTTGCCATGCTCCTGGCCGCGTCCATGGTGCTGGCCCTGGGCGCCTGCGGCGATGACGCCGGAAACAACGACAGCTCTCCCGCCCCCACCGACGGCGCTTCCGGCCAGACCGCCGCCATCCCCGCCGCCGACCTGAAGGTGGGCCTGGTCATGATCGGCGAGGAGAACGACAACGGCTACAACTACAACCACATGGTGGGTATGGAGGAGGCCTTTGCGGCCTGCGGCCTGGATGAGGACACCCAGCTGGTGGTCAAGCGCAACGTGGGCGAGGACGCCTCCTGCACCACCGCCATTCAGGAGTGCATCGAGGCCGGCTGCCAGATCATCTTCTGCAACAGCTTCGGCCACGAGCAGTTTATGATCCCCCTGGCTCAGGAGTATCCTGAGATTCAGTTCTGCCACGCCACCGGCTATCAGGCCGCCACCACCGAGAACACCAACGACCACAACTATTTCACCAAAATCTTTGAGGCCCGCTACCTGGCCGGCATCGCCGCCGGCATGAAGGCCAAGGAGATCGGCAACCCCAAGCTGGGCTATGTGGGCGCCTATCCCTTTGCCGAGGTGGTCTCCGGCTTCACCGCCTTCTATCTGGGCGCCAAGAGCGTGTACCCCGAGGCCACCATGGAGGTCATGTACACCAACTCCTGGTCCAGCCCCACTCTGGAGGCCCAGGTGGCCCAGGCCCTGATTGACGACGGCTGCGGCGTCATCTCCCAGCACTCCGACACCACCGCCCCCGCCACCACCGCCGAGGCCAACGGCGCCTTCCAGGTGGGCTACAACGCCGACATGATCTCCGCCGCCCCCAAGGCCTCCCTGGTGTCCGCCCGTGTGGACTGGGGCGTGTACTACACCTTCGCCCTCAACTGCATGATCAACGGCGAGACCATCCCCGACGACTGGTGCCAGGGCTACGCCGACGGCGCCGTGTACCTCTCCCCCCTGAACGAGGACATTGTGGCTGAGGGCACCGCCGAGGCTATCGAGGCCGCCGAGGAGAAATTCGTCAACGAGGACTTCCACGTGTTCTCCGGCCCCCTCCACGGCTACGCCTTTGACGCCAACACCGGCGAAAAGACTGAGGACTGGACCCTGCCCGAGGGCGAGTTCTACGATGAGAGCGGCACCGCCTCCGCCCCCAGCTTCTGCTACATCATCGACGGCATCACCAGCATCATCCAGTAACCGGCTCCCCGGAGTCCGGCACAGTCTCAACGGAGCGGGTGGACGCTGCTTTCCCGCAGCTCCACCCGCTCCTTCCTCTGCGGGAGGAACAAAACTACAGGCGGCGGACCAGGTCCCCCGCCATATGACGCGCAAGCGAGGTGAAGGATTTGGACGCCAACACAGCCATCCGCCTGAAAGACATCACCAAAACCTTCGGCCCGGTGGTGGCCAACGACAAAATCAGCCTGGAGGTGGACCGGGGCGAGATTCTGGCCCTGCTGGGCGAGAACGGCAGCGGCAAAACCACCCTGATGAACATGCTCTCGGGCATCTACTTCCCTGACGCCGGCCAGATTTGGGTGGACGGCAGGGAGGTCACCATCCGCTCCCCCAGGGACGCCTTTGAGCTGGGCATCGGCATGATCCACCAGCACTTCAAGCTGGTGGACGTGCTCACCGCCGCCGAGAACATCGTCCTGGGCCTGGACCAGAAGGGCCGCCTGGACCGGAAGAAGGTGGCCCGTGAGGTGCGGGCCATCAGCGAGAAGTACGGCTTCGACATCGACCCCGACCAGAAGATCTACAACATGTCGGTCTCCCAGAAACAGACGGTGGAGATTGTCAAGGTGCTCTACCGGGGCGCCAACATCCTCATCCTGGATGAGCCCACCGCCGTCCTCACCCCCCAGGAGACCGAGAAGCTCTTTGCCGTGCTGCGCAACATGAAGGCCGACGGCAAGTCCATCATTATCATCACCCACAAGCTCAACGAGGTCATGGCCATCTCGGACAAGGTGGCCGTGCTCCGCAAGGGCAAGTACATCGGCACCGTCAACACCGCCGAAACCAACCCCCAGGCCCTCACCGACATGATGGTGGGCCACGCCGTCACCCTGGACATCGACCGGCCCATGGCCAAGTACCACGACCTGCGTCTGGAGGTCAAGGGCCTCAACTGCCGGGGCAGCGACGGCGTCAAGGCCCTCACCGACGTGAGCTTCACCGCCATGGGCGGCGAAATTCTGGGCATCGCCGGCGTGGCCGGCTCCGGCCAGAAGGAGCTGCTGGAGGCCATCGCAGGCCTTCAGAAGGTGGAGTCGGGCCACATCTTCTACTATCCTCCCCACCCCAAGAGCGACATCGCCGGAAACCATGTCCCCGTGGACAAGGCCGGTGAGGAGCTGGTGGGCAAGAACCCCACCCAGATTCAGAAAATCGGCGTGTCCCTGGCCTTTGTGCCCGAGGACCGGCTGGGCATGGGCCTGGTTGCCTCCATGGACATGGTGGACAACATGATGCTCAAGACCTACAAGGAGAGCAAGGGCCCCCTGGTGGACCGCAAAACCCCCAGAGCCCTGGCCGAGAAGCTGATTGAGGAGCTGGAGATTGTCACCCCCGGCGTGTCCACCCCGGTGCGCAAGCTGTCGGGCGGCAACGTGCAGAAGGTGCTGGTGGGCCGGGAGATCGCCTCCTCCCCCACCGTGCTCATGACCGCCTACCCGGTCCGGGGTCTGGATATCAACTCCTCCTACACCATCTACCGCCTGCTCAACGAGCAGAAGATGAAGGGCGTGGCGGTGCTGCTGGTGGGCGAGGACCTGGACGTGCTGCTGGAGCTGTGCGACCGGATTGTGGTGCTGTGCGGCGGACGGGTCACCGGCGTGGTGGACGCCCGCACCGCCACCAAGGACCAGGTGGGTCTGCTCATGACCCAGTCGGCTGGAAAGGAGGCTGAGGCCTGATGGCAGCTCAAGTGAAAGCGGCGGAGCACCGGGAGCCCCTGGTGCGCATCGCCAAGCGGACCGATATTTCCCGGGGCAAGTCCTGGGCCATCCGGGCCGCAGCCATTGTGCTGGCCCTGCTGCTGGGCGCCCTGATTATGCTCCTGCTGGGCCACAACCCCTTCCTGGTGTACGCCGACATGGTCCGGGGCTCCCTGGGCACCCAGATCGGCCGCCGGGAGACGGTGAAAATCGCGGTGCCCCTGCTGGGCGCCGCCGTGGCCATAGCCCCCGCCTTTATGATGAAGTTCTGGAACATCGGCGCGGAGGGCCAGATCCTGGCCGGCGGCATCGCCGCCACCTACTTCGCCCTCTTCTGGGCCGATACCCTGCCCCGTGTGCCCCTGCTCATCGTCATGTTCCTGGCCGCCGCCATCGCCGGCGCTCTGTGGGGCCTGATTCCCGCCTTCTTCAAGGCCAAGTGGGGCACCAACGAGACGTTGTTCACCCTGATGCTCAACTACATCGCCCTGGGCATTGAGCAGTACCTCCAGAACGGCCCCTGGAAGGACACCAAGGGCACCGGCTTCCCCATCATCGCCCAGTTCGCCTCCAATGCCCGGCTGCCCAAGGTGCTGGGCGTCCACGCGGGCTGGATCATCGTGCTGATTTTCGTGGTGCTCATGTTCCTCTACCTGCGGTACACCAAGCAGGGCTATGAGATCGCCGTGGTGGGCGAGAGCGAGGCCACCGCCCGCTACTCCGGCATGAGCGTGCCCAAAATCGTCATGCGCACCATGTGCATCTCGGGCGCCATCGCCGGTATCGTGGGCTTCACGGTGGTGTCCGGCGCGGACTACACCCTCAACGCCAACACCGCCGGCGGCGTGGGCTTCACCGCCATCACCGTGGCCTGGCTGGCAGGCCTCAACCCCATCATCATGGTGTTCATCGCCGCCTTCCTGGCCATCCTCACCAAGGGCTCGGGCACCATCCAGACCAATTTCAGCATCCCCGCCTCGGTGGCCGACGTGCTCACCGGCATCATCCTCTTCGCCATGCTGGGGTGCGAGTTCTTCATCCGTTACCGGCTGATTTTCCGCGGAAAGGGGGAGCACAGCAATGGATAAAGTCCTCAGCTTTGTGGTGGCCGCCGTGCTGGCGGGCACGCCTCTCCTGTTCGGCACCCTGGGTGAAATCCTCACCGAGAAGTCGGGCAACCTGAACCTGGGTGTGGAGGGCATGATGTTCATGGGCGGCGTGGCCGGCCTGGCCGGGTCCTACTACTATGAGCAGGCCGTGTCCAACCCCAACCCGGTGGTGTCCGTGCTCATCGCCATGGTGTGCGCCATCCTGTGCGCCGCCTTCGGCGCCCTCATTTACAGCGTGCTCACCATCACCCTCCGGGCCAACCAGAACGTGACCGGTCTGGCCCTCACCATCTTCGGCACCGGCTTTGCCAACTTCCTGGGCGAGGCCATCGGCAACACCGCCCCCAGCCGGTACATGGCCGTGGGCAACGTGACCAAGGACGCCTTCAACTCGGGCATCCCGGTGCTCCAGGACCTGCCCGTGGTGGGCAAGCTCCTCTTTTCCTACAACTTCATGGTCTACCTGGGCATCCTTCTGGCCATTGTGCTGGCCTGGTTCCTGGGCCGGAGCCGGGCGGGCCTGAACCTGCGGTCCGTGGGCGAGTCCCCCGCCACCGCTGACGCCGCCGGCATCAACGTCACCCTCTACAAGTACCTGGCCACCTGCGTGGGCGGCGGCATCTGCGGCCTGGGAGGGCTGTACATCGTCATGAACTCCGCCAACGGCGTGGGCGGAGTGTGGGTCCACAACTGCGTCAACGGCAAGGGCTGGATTGCCGTGGCCCTGGTCATCTTCGCCACCTGGAGCCCCGCCCGCGCCCTGCTGGGCTCCCTGGTGTTCGGCGCCCTGTCCGTCATGCGGCTCTATGTGGCCCTGGGCATCCCCGCCCAGATTTACGACATCTTCCCCTATATCGCCACCGTCATCGTGCTGGTGGCCGTCAGTATGCGCCGCAAGCGCGAAAATCAGCCGCCCCAGAGCCTGGGCCTGGCCTACTTCAGAGAAGAGCGCTGAAACATCAATTTTAAAAAAGAGCGGGTCCGGACATTGTCCGGACCCGCTCTTTTGTTCTTTTGTGCGTCAGACCCGCTCGGGCAAAGGCTAAAGATAAGTGGCAGAGACTTCGTGCGGCATTGAGATCGCCAATGAATTGCAGAGAGTGGCAAGTCTGGGCGGGTAACGCTGCTCGGGCGATGCAGGAACGGCACGCAGGGCACCGAATCGGCAAGCAACTACTTTCAAATACGGTGGCTCATTGAATTTTTCCGCCGCAAGCCGCGTCCCCGAAAGGGGGTACCAGGGGGAAACGGGCGCGTTTGGCCCTAACAGGGCCCTCCGCGCCTGTTGCCCCCTGGCGGCTTTTGGGTGCTTTTCGCCGGTGAAAAGTACCCCGTCGGAGACCGTACCCCTCACCGGGGCTGGTTAAGCCCCTCAATCCCCCTGAGAATCATGGCCTCGGACAGGGCGGCCAGCTCCTCGGGAGACTCCTTCCGTCCCCCTTCCAGCCAGCTCTGGATGAGCCCCACCGCGCCCCCCACCAGGAAGGACAGGCAGAAGGCCTGCTCTTTTGGGGTGCTGAACTGGTAGAGCCGCCCCCACTCCAGGCTGACCCGCTCCGCCACCATGCCCTTCAGCTTCTCCAGGAACCGGGTGTCCCGGTCCCGCTCCAGCAGGGCGGCCGCCACGTCCCCGTACCGCTGGAGAAACGCAAACACATCCTGCAGGATGGGCCGCAGGCCGTGCCGGAGCGCGTCGGCGGGATAGGCGTGGAGCAGGTCGCTGAACTCCTGGAACATCTCGTTTTCCATCTGCTCCACCATGTCATAAATGTCCTTGTAATGGCCGTAAAAGGTGCCCCGGTTTACGTCGGCCTTCTGGGTCAGCTCTGTGACCGTGATCTGGTCCACGCTCTTCTCCCGCAGCAGCTCCAGAAGGGCGCTGCGCAGCATCTGCTTGGTCCTGCGCACCCTCCGGTCATCCCTTCCACTCCCCTGTTTTGCCTCCATACCCGGCCCTCCCGGCGTTCAAAAATTGTTTACAGAGTTTTTCAACACTCCATCAGACTTTTGTCTTGTTTTAGACGGGGTCTCCCCCCTTTGACCATTGAAACCCCTGTTTCATATAACTATAATAAAATCACATCAAGAAATCAACACTTGTTTGTTATCCTACACTTATTGGGCAAGGAGGGGTTTCATGTCCTTTATCTCCCTGGAGCACGTGGTCAAGCGGTACCAGATGGGCGAGGTGGTCATCACCGCCGTGCGGGATATCTCCTTTGAGATTGAAAAGGGAGAATTCTGCATCATCGTGGGGCCCTCGGGCGCCGGAAAGACCACGGTGCTCAACATTCTGGGCGGCATGGACGAATGCGACGAGGGCACCATCCTGGTGGACGGGCAGAGGGTGTCCGATTACAGCCAGAAGGAGCTGACCACCTACCGCCGGTACGATATCGGCTTTGTGTTCCAGTTCTACAACCTGGTGCAGAACCTGACCGCCCTGGAGAACGTGGAGCTGGCGGCCCAAATCTGCCGCAACCCGCTGGACGCGGCGGATGTGCTGAAGCACGTGGGCCTGGCCGAGCGGATGGACAACTTCCCCGGCCAGCTCTCGGGCGGCGAGCAGCAGCGGGTGGCCATTGCCCGGGCCCTGGCCAAGAACCCCAAGCTGCTGCTGTGCGACGAGCCCACCGGCGCCCTGGACTATGTCACCGGCAAGCAGATTCTCAAGCTGCTCCAGGACACCTGCCGCAGGCAGGGCATGACGGTGGTGGTCATCACCCACAATACCGCCCTTACCCCCATGGCCGACCGGGTCATCCACATCAAGAACGGCACCGTGGCCGCCGTTGAGCGCACCGACCACCCCACCCCGGTGGAGGAAATCGAGTGGTAATCCTCTGAACACCGCGAAAGGAGGGGATTTCTCCCATGAGACCCAAGCACAACCGCCTGATTACCGACGCGCTGCGGGAGATCGGAAAGACCAGGAGCCGCTTTCTCTCCCTGCTGCTGCTGTCCGCCCTGGCGGTGGCTTTTCTGTCCGGCCTGCGCACCACCGCCCCGGTGATGGAGCACACCGCCGACGGATATTACGACCATCACAACCTGATGGACCTCCACGTGCTGTCCACTCTGGGCCTGACTGACGACGATATCGCTTACCTCTCCTCCCTGGAGGACATCTCCGCCGCCGAGGGGTGCTACACCGCCGACGGCATTCTCCACCTGGAGAGCAACGATCTGGTGGTCAAGCTGGTGTCATTGTCGGAGCAGGGCATCAATACCCCCGAACTGGTGGAGGGCCGCATGCCCGGGGCGGACGACGAGTGCCTGGTGGAGCCCCTGCTGCTGGAGCAGTCCGGGTTGTCCATCGGGGACAAACTCTCCTTTGACACCGGCACCGGCGACTATGAGAACGCCCTGGCGGTGGAGGAATTTACCATCGTGGGTACCGCCAACTCCCCCCTCTACCTGTCCACCGACCGGGGCACCTCCTCCCTGGGCACCGGCCGGGTCAACGGATTCGTGCTGCTGCCCAAGGGCGCCTTTGATATGGAGACCTACACCGACGCCTACCTGACCGTGTCCTGGGCAAAAGACCTGTACTGCTACGACGACGCGTACGGCGACCGGATGGACGCCCTGCTGGATGCCCTGGAGCCGCTGGGGGATGAGCGGGCCGACCTGCGGTACGACGAGGTCATTGACGAGGCCAACAAGGAACTGGACGACGCCCAGAAGGAGTTTGACGACGCGGAGGCCCAGGCCAGCCAGGAGCTTGCCGACGCCCGGCAGGAGCTGGACGACGGCTGGGAGGAGTACTACGACGGACTGGCCGAGTATGAGGACGGGCTGGCGACCTATGAGCAGGAGTCGGCGGACGCGTGGCAGCAGATTGCCGACGGGGAGGCTGAGCTGCCCGACGCTCTGAAGGAGCTGGAGGACGGCGAGAAAGAGTACGCCGACGGCGTGCAGAAGATGGCCGACGGCAAGGCCGCATACTGGGACGGCGTAAAGGAGTGGCAGGACGGCAAGGCCGAGTACGACCAGGGGTATCAGGACCTGCTGGACGGCGAGGCCGTGTACAGCGAGAACTACAAGACCCTCTCCGACGCCCAGCAGGAGTACGACGAGGGCTGGCAGGCATATCAGGACGGCCTGGCGGCCCTGGAGGACGGAGGCGGACAGCTGATGGCCGCCGAGGCGGAGCTGGCCGGCGCGCTGGCCCAGCTTCAGGACGGCGGGGCCCAGCTCTCCGCCGGCCAGGCCCAGCTGGAGGCGGGCAGGGCCGCCCTGTCCAAGGCAAAAGAGGATTTGAACGCCCAGCTGGGCACCCTGGCCCAGGTGCTGCCCATATTCAGCCCGGGCACCGCCCTCACCAGCGCGGAGGCCATTCTGGACCCGGCTACCCCCTGGACCGCGGCCGACGGCCAGGCCATTGTTACCCTGCTGAACATGGCGGGGGGCAGCGGCGCCCTCACCGGCCAGTTCCAGGACATGGTGGACCAGGGGCTCATGACTCAGGAGCAGGCCGACGGCCTGATTGCCCAGCTGACCGCCGCCCTGGCGGCGGCTGCCGGGGGCGTGGACGGCGAGGGCAACCCGGTGGAACCCAATCCGGAGCCCTTGAAGGCCTTTTTCAGCCAGAGCATCCCCGGGCTCTTTGCCGCCGGCGAGGCGGAAATCGCCGCCGGCGAGGCCCAGCTCGCTGACGCCTCCGCCCAGCTCTCCGCCGGCTGGACGCAGTACAACGAGGGCAAGAAGGCGGTGGACGAGGCCCGGGCAGAGTTTGAAGCAGGTGTGAAGCAGTCCCAGGAGGCGGAACAGACCCTGTTTGAGTCCCGGGTGCAGCTGGAGGACGGCTGGAAGCAGCTCGCCGACGGCCGCAGGGAGCTGGACGACGGCTGGAAGGAGGCCGCCGAGGGCCAGAAGGAGCTCTCTGACGGCTGGGCCGAGCTGGAGGACGCCAAGCAGGAGATTCTGGACGGTGAACAGGAGCTTGTGGACGCCCGCGCCGAACTGGACGACGGCTGGCAGCAGTACTACGACGGCGCGGCCGAACTGGCCGAGGCCAAGGCCGCCCTGCCCGGCGAGCTGGCCGACGCGGAGCAGGAGCTCAAGGACGCCAAGAAAGAGCTGGACGACGGCTACCAGGAGCTGCTGGACGGCGAGCAGGAGTACGCCGACGGCAAGGCAGAGGCGGACGAGAAGCTGTCCGAAGCCAGGCAGGAGCTCAACGACGCCCGCCGCGAGGTGGCCGAGATTGAGGACTGCAAGTGGTACATCCTGGGCCGGAACACCAACGTGGGCTATGTGTCCTACCAGCAGGACGCCGAGCGCATGGGCAACCTGGCCAGCGTGTTCCCCTTGATTTTCTTCCTGGTGGCGGCCCTGGTGTGCCTGACCACCATGACCCGCATGGTGGAGGACCAGCGGGTGGAGATTGGCGGCCTGAAGGCCCTGGGGTACAGCCGCAGCGCCATTGCGATGAAATACGTGGGGTACGGGTTCCTGTCCTCCTTCTTCGGCGGGCTGCTGGGCCTGGCCCTGGGCGTCACCCTTATCCCCACTATCATCTTCAACGCCTGGAAGGTGCTCTACACCGTGGGCGACATGGAGCTCTTCCTGCTGCCCGACGTGGCGGTGCTGTCGGTTGGCGCGGCGGTGCTGTGCGTCACCGGCACGGCCCTTGCCACCTGCTTTGCCGCCCTCACCGCAGTGCCCGCCCAGCTTATGCGGCCCAGGAGTCCCAAGCCCGGCCGCCGGGTGCTGCTGGAGCGGATTCGCCCGGTGTGGAGGCGGATGTCCTTCACCTGGAAGGTGACCATGCGCAACCTGTTCCGGTACAAGAAGCGGTTCTGGATGACCGTCATCGGCATCGGCGGGTGCACCGCCCTGATCATCACCGGCTTTGGCGTACGCAACTCCCTGTACGACGTGTTTGACAAGCAGTACGACGAGATTACCCCGTACAGCGCCCAGGTCAGCCTGATGGACAATATCACCGGCGACGAGCTGACCGAAATCTCCGCCGTGCTGGACGGCAGCGATCTGGTGTCCGAGTGGATGCCTGTATCCAACCAGCCCATCACCGCCGAGAGCGGCAGCCGCAGCCTGGACAGCAACGTATACCTGTTCACCGTGTCCGACCAGGATCGGTTCAATGACTTCATCCACCTGCGCCACCGGCTGGACAACGACCCGGTGACCCTGCCGGAGGAGGGGGCGGTCATTACGGAAAAGCTGGCCTCCCTGCTGGACGTAAAGGTGGGCGACACCATCACCCTGGTGGACGGGGACAACCGCCGGGCGGAGGTCATCATCACCGACCTGACGGAAAACTATGTGTTTCACTACGTTTACATCACTGAGGCGTGCTACGAATCCCTCTTCGGCCAGGCCTCTGAAATCAACAGCCTGATGGTCACCTACACCGAGGACACGGAGGAAAGCTCCGACGCCGTGGCCGAGCAGCTCATTCCCCTGTCCGGCGTGTCGTCGGTCAGCCGCATTGAGAGCACCAAAAACACCTTTATCAAGGGCATGAAGGGCGTGGACTACGCGGTGGTGGTCATCACCGTGTCCGCCGCCGCCCTGGCCTTTGTGGTCCTCTTCAACCTGACCAACATCAACATTACCGAGCGCATGCGGGAGCTGGCCACCCTGAAGGTGCTGGGCTTCTACACCAACGAGCTCAACGCCTACATCTACCGGGAGAACATCTTCCTCACCATCTTCGGCATCCTGCTGGGCCTGGTGCTGGGCAAGTTCCTCCACCAGTGGCTTATCATTACGGTGGAGATTGACATGGTTATGTTCGGCCGGGACGCAGGGGTTATGAGCTATGTGTATGCCGCCGCCCTCACCGCAGTGTTCTCCCTTCTGGTCAACATCATCTCCCGGAAAAAGCTGAAGAAAATCGACATGGTGGAGTCCCTCAAGACGGTGGACTAAAAGCCGGTGGGGAAACGGCCTCCGACGGGGTACTTTTCACCGGCGAAAAGTACCCAAAAGCCGCCGGAAAAAGGGGCCCCCGCCAAAGCCCAGCAAAGCGGGTTTGGTGGGGAGAGGAGCCGCAGCGAAATGAATGAGCTTTCCCGCTCTGCGGGGAAGCGAACGATATGAAGCTTGCGGCGACGACGTGCGGAGGGGCCCTTTCAGGGCCAAACGCGCCCGTTTCCCCCTGGTACCCCCTTTCAGGGACGCGTCCTGCGGCGGTGCTATTCATCGGCCACCGTATTTGAAAGCAGTTGCTTGCCGGTTCGGTGCCTTGCGTGCCGCTTCCCTCCTGCCCGTGCAGAGTTACCCACCTAAACTTGTAAGTAGTTTCAATTCAATTACTTTTCTCAATGCCGCACAGAATCTCTGCGCCTTATTTAATCTGTGCCTGAGCGAGCCTTTCGCTCAGAAAAAACAAACCCCCAGCTCTGGGGCACGGCTTGCCGTGCTCCGGGGCTGGGGGTTATCCACATATTATGCCGCTTTTGTGGAAGCTCAGCGGCGGTTGGACCGCCGCCAGATGTGCATCTTCTCCGCCGCGGCGATGAGCTCCTCCCGGAAGTCCGGGTGGGCAATGGAGATAATCCCCTCGGCCCGCTGCCAGGCCGACAGGCCCTTCAGGTTCACCATGCCGTACTCGGTGACCAGGTAGTGAATATTGGTGCGGGTGGTGGTGACCACGCTGCCCGGGGCGATGGTGGGCACCAGGCGGCTGTGGGCCCTGCCCTGCCGGTCCGTATAGACTGACGAGCAGCAGATGAAGCTCTTGCCCCCTTTGGACCGGTAAGCCCCCAGGACAAAGTCCTGCTGCCCGCCGGAGCCGCTGATGTGCCGGGTGCCCATGGTCTCGGCGGACACCTGGCCGAACAGGTCCACCTCCATGGTGTTGTTGATGGAGATCATGTTGCCGTGGGCGGAGATGACGTCGATGTCGTTGACGTAGTCCACCGGGGCCACCATAAAGGTGGGGTTGCGGTCGATAAAATCGTACAGCCGCCGGGTGCCGGCGGCAAAGGTGAACACCGCGCTGCCCCGGTCCAGGTTCTTGTTCCGGCCGGTGAGCTTGCCCGCCTCGGCCAGGTCCACCACGCAGTCGGTGAGCATCTCGGTGTGGACGCCCAGATCCTTCAAATCGGACTGGGCCAGCAGAGCCCCCACTGCGTTGGGCATGCCGCCGATGCCCAGCTGGAGGCATGCCCCGTCGGGGATGAGGGAGACAATCTGCCGGGCCACCGCCTGGTCCTCCCGGGTGGGCTGGGTGGTGGGGAGCTGGTCCAGCTCGTGGCCCTCCCCCTCCACCACCATGTCCACCCGGGAGATGTGGATGGCGGTGCCCAGGCCGCCGAAGGCCACCGGCATCCTGGGGTTGACCTCCACAATGATGGTGCGGGCCCGCTCCAGCATGGCGGCCAGATAGGTGGTGTTCAGGCTGAAGCTGAAAAAGCCGTGGTTGTCCATGGGGGAGACCTGGATCATGGCCACGTCCACCCGCTCCACGTTCTCCCGGTAATACCGGGCCATCTCGGAGAAGCGGATGGGGGCGTAGTAGCAGATCCCCTGCTCCATCAGCCGCCGCTCAATGGCCGAGCAGTGCCAGGAGTTCCAGGTGATGCGCTCCGCCGCGTCGGGCAGGGCGGTCACCGCCGGCTGCCGCAGGGCCAGGCCGCCCCGGAAATTCAGGCCGGTCAGCTCCGGCTCCTCCGCCAGACGCTCCGCCAGGGCCCGGTCCAGGTCCCGGGGCATCTGTCCGCAGAAGCCGTAGTCAATCCAGTCCCCGGACCGGATGCAGTCCACCGCCTCCCGGGCGGTACGCCGCTTTTTCAAATACAGTTCGACATCATTCATGCAGTTTATTCCTTATCGTAATCAGAATTTCAGGGATTTGCCGCCCTCACGCCCGGAGGAAGCCCTTGCCGAAAATTTCGCTGGAATTGGCCACCAGCAGGAAGGCGGAGGGGTCGTGCTCTTTCAGGTAGCGGCGGAGCACCACCGCCTGGCCCCGGGACAGAACGGTGAGCACCACGTAGTGGGTCTGGTGGGTGTAGGCCCCCTGGCCCTCCCACACGGTGGCGCCCCGGCCCAGGGTCTTGGTGACGTACTCGCACACCAGCTCAGGGTTGGAGGTGATGATGGTAAAGCTCTTGCGCCGGTTGAGGGATTCGATAACGCTGTCCACCAGCACCGACTTGAGCACCAGACCCAGCAGGGAGAACAGGCCGGTCTCAATGTCAAAGATAAACAGGGCCGCGCCGGCGATGATGATATCCGACATGAGCAGGGCCCGGCCCACGTCCATGCCGGTGTATTTTTTCAGAATCATGGCGGCAATATCGGTGCCGCCGGTGGAGGAGTTCAGGTTAAACAGGATGCCCGAGCCCAGGGCGGGCAGAATGATGGCAAAGAAGGCCTCCAGCATCTTGTTGGTGGTCAGGGTGCCCGACAGGGGCACCACCGCCTCAAAGAGCTGGATGAGCCCGGCGTAGAGCAGGGAGCAGTACACAGTCCTCAGGCCAAAGCCCTTGTTGAGAAAAATAAAGCCCAGCACCAGGAACAGGGTGTTGATGATGGTATTGAAGGTGGAGGGGGTGAGCCAGGTGGACTGAAACAGCCCCCCCAGCAGCACCGACAGGCCGGACACGCCGCCCATGGAGAAGTTGTTGGGGAACTTGAAAAAGTACACGCCCACGGATACCAGGGAGGTGCCCAGGGTCATCATGATAAATTCTCTGGCCATTCTGGCCCCTTTGCCCTCTTCCCGGGCAGTATTGTGATTCATTTTGTTCACTCCTGTTGTTTTCGAGGCGGAACCGGCCAAGCGGCCCGTCTTCTCAAACGCCGCCTGCATTTCTTCCTTATTTCTTCCCATACCGGGCAAGCTCTATTTCGCTGAGCTGCGCACTGAGCCGCCTTCGGTTTCCCGTCTCCTGAAAGCCCTTCCGGGTGTAGAGCCGGTATGCGCCCTGGTTGATGTTCAGCAGCCAGAGGGTGGGCGTGCCCTCGCAATGGCGGACGGCATATTCCAGCAGCGCCGTGCCGTATCCCCTGTTCTGCTCCCGGGGCAGGACGTACAGATTTTCAATCAGGCTGTCCTTCACCGACACAATCCCCACCGGGCGGGGGGCCAGCAGCATCCAGACCTGCTTTCCGGCGGCCAGCTCCCGGCGCAGATACTCCGCCTGGGCCTCCGGGGTGTGCCGCCGCACAAATTCCGCCGGGCAGAACTCCCGGTGGGATTCCTTCCAGCTCTCGGCGTGGATATACCCCGCCTGAGCGATGTTTGTCTCGTCTACCTCTGCAAACTCCATGGGCCTACTCCCCCGCCCGGGCGGCCTGGACGGCTCCCCACACATCGTAGCTCTGGACGCCGGCGTAGTCCGGGATAATGCCCAGCCGCCAGATGGACAGGCCGTCCACGCCGAACATGTGGGCCAGGTTCACCTTGGCCAGAATGCTCTGGGCGTCCTCATACCACACCTTGTAGTGCTCCCCGTCCACCGAATAGGTGAGATAGGGGGTGGCCGCGGCGGCGTCCCAGGTGCGGACGGCGTCGGACTGCCCCATGCGGGCGGCCAGGGTGTCGGGGGCGGGGGTGTAGATGTCGGTGGAGGCCAGCAGGCCGTTGCCGTCCACCTTCAGGCCCACGCTGGTGATGGACACAGCCAGCACAATCTTACTCTTGTCCGCCACGCCGGTGTCCGGGTCGGTGATGGACACCAGGGCCTCATATACCTTGTTCAGGGGGGCGGGGGCGTTGCGGGTCTGGCTGGTGCCCACCCAGCCCTGGGGCAGGTTGGTGTCCTGGTAGTCGTGGGCCATGAGAATCACTTTGCCGCAGGTCTCGCCCAGGGCCTTGTAGTCGTAGCCGCCGTACCACTCGTCGGGCTGGACGCACACCCACAGGTTCTTCCCCTCCGGAAGTGCGGCCCGGAGGGCGGTCATGAACTGGGTAAAGGAGGTGCGCAGCGAGGCGCCCAGGCCCTCAAAGTCGATGGTCAGGCCGTTGTAGTCCCCGGCGGCCTTCACCAGCTGCTCCACCACGCTTTGGCGGTTGCCGGCGCTGAGAATGGCGGTCAGGTCGCTGCCGGCGGCGTAGACGCTCAGGTTATAGTCCACCCCGGCCTTACTCAGCGCGCCGGTGGCCAGCTCGGACCCCTGGGGCACCGCCCACTCGTTGCCGCCGGAGGAGGTCTGATTCAGCCAGGGCCTGCCGCTCTCGTCCAGGGTCATGCGGGCCCATCCCAGGCTCACCGCGTCCATCTCCCCGGCCTTGTCAATCTGGCTGTAAGAGCTCATGGCGTAGAAGCCGTGGAGGAAGTCGATGCCGGCGTGGTACTTCTCGTATACCCGCACCAGCATGGCCGCAGCCTCCTGGCGGGTGGAGGAGTGGCCGGGCAGGAAGCGCAGGCTGCCGTCGGCCTGGGGCACGCCGTTGATAATGCCGAAGGCATAGGCCAGGGAGATATACCCCTTGTTCTCCGTCACATCGGAGAAGGGCAGCTCCGCCGAGGCCTGGGCCAGGGCCAGGTTCTCATACCCCAGGGCCCGCACCAGCATGACGGCCATATCCTGGCGGCTGATGTCGTCGCCGGGCCGGAAGTAGAGCCCCGAGTCAATGGCCCCGTTGGCCAGGGCGGTCTCTACGGCGGCGTAGTACCACTCTCCCGGGGCGCAGTCGGAGAAGGAGGGCTTGTCCGGGCTTACCATCTCCCAGCCGAACATACGGCACAGCACCATCACAAAGGAGGCCCGGTTCATGTACTCCCCATAGCCGAAGGTGCCGTCCCCCTTGCCCTTAATCAGGCCGTAGTCCGTGGCCTTCCGGATGACCTCTTCAGCCCAGTCCCCCTGTGGCACGTCAGAATAGCCCCCGGCGGCGGCGGCTGGGACAGCCAGCAGGGACAGCAGCAGGCACACCGCCAGCAGGGCGGCAGAAACGCGATGCTTCATAGTCGAAATACCTCCCTCTCAGGTGGATTCTCTCACCGGCCGCTCCAAACCGGGCGGCCTGCGTTCGTCACCATCATAGCATAATCACGGGCAGGAGAAAAGAGCAAATACCTGATCCCGCTTCTTCTCCGGCAGAAAATGGAAAATATTTCCCGTTCGACCCGCTGCGCCTTGTTTCTCCTTCTGTTGTGGTAAAATATGGATAACAGTATCACCCATTCTACAAAGGAGGTTCCGCCCATGGCGCTGCTGCGCAGAAAAGGACTGTATGAGACCAACCGTGTGTGCTTTCTCCCGGAGAGCCTGATTGCGCCCAATCCGGACCAGCCCAGGAAATATTTCTCCCAGGAGGGGCTGGAGGAGCTGGCCGAGAGCATCCGGGAGCACGGGGTGCTTCAGCCCCTGTCGGTACGCAGGACCGCCGGGGGCTATGAGCTGGTATCCGGGGAGCGGCGGCTGCGGGCCTCCCGGATGGCGGGACTGAAGGAGGTGCCCTGCATCATCCTGCGGGTGGACCAGGAGAACTCCTCCCTGCTGGCCCTGGTGGAAAACCTCCAGCGCCGGGACCTGGACTTTGTGGAGGAGGCCGCCGCCCTGTCCCGGCTTATCTGCACCTACAACCTGTCCCAGGAGGAGGCCGCCCGGCGGATTGGCAAGTCCCAGTCGGCGGTTGCCAACAAGCTGCGGCTGCTGCGGCTTCCCCCCCAGGTGCTCAAGCTGCTGCTGGAGGCCGGATGCACCGAGCGCCACGCCCGGGCCCTGCTCAAGCTGGAGAACCCGGAGCTCCAGCTGCAGGCCGCCCAGTATGTGGCCCGGGAGCATCTCACCGTGGCCAAGACCGAGGCCTATGTGGAGTCCCTGCTCTCCCCTGCCCCGCCCAAGCGGCGGAGACCTACCTATTTAATTAAAGATGTGCGGTTTTTTCTCAATACGGTGACCAAGGGTCTGACCATGATGAAAACCGCCGGGGTAGACGCGGACTGCCAGCGGCAGGAGACTGAGGACTCCATTCTGCTCACCATCCGCATTCCCAAGCGGACGGCGTGACCTGTGTTTCACGTGAAACACAGAGAGTTTTCCACTTGTCCCCACACTCTTCCACCGCACTCCCCTTTTGAAACGGCCCAAAGTCACCTTCTCCACTCTCCCCCACTTCCTTCCAGCGCTCCTGTGCCCGCCCGGCGTGTTTCACGTGAAACACGCCGGGCTTTTTCTGCTTCAGGCCCCAATTCTGCATGTTTCACGTGAAACATGGGCAAAATCAGTTGAAATAAGCGGACATCAATATTATAATAATGTCTGCTGAACAAACCGCCCTGCCGCATGTCTGAACGCAGACCACTGCCCGCTCCGGCCCGGAGGGTGCTTTTCAGCCCCACAAACGCTGTGAAAAGGCAGGTGCCCCTATGGCTAAAACCATTGCAATCGTCAATCAAAAGGGCGGCGTGGGCAAGACCACCACATGTGTCAATCTGGCCGCCGCCTTAAAAGAGGAGGGCGCCCGGGTACTGGTGTGCGATTTTGACCCCCAGGCCAACGCCACCTCCGGTTTCGGCGTGGACAAGACCACCGCCTCCCCCAATATCTACGACGTGCTCATCAACGGCGCGGACGTGAAGCGGGCCGTGGTAGAGACCCCCTACGGCGACGTTATCCCCGCCAATAAAGCCCTGGCCGGCGCCACCGTGGAGATGATCGCCATTGACAAGCGGGAGTATCTTCTGAAAAACGCCCTGGACCAGCTGTCCGACCGATATGACTATATTCTCATCGACTGTCCCCCCTCCCTGGAGCTGCTCACCCTGGACTCCCTCTGCGCCGCCGACACGGTGCTGGTGCCCGTCCAGTGCGAGTACTACGCCCTGGAGGGCCTCAGCGACCTGCTGTCCACCATCCGCATTGTAAAGCGCTCCCTCAATCCGGCCATTGAGCTGGAGGGAGTAGTGCTCACCATGTACGACGGGCGGACCAACCTGTCCATGCAGGTGGCGGAGGAAGTTAAGCGCCACTTCCCCGGCCAGGTGTACGCCACTGTCATTCCCCGGAATGTGCGGCTGGCCGAGGCCCCCAGCTACGGCAAGCCCGTCACCGCCTATGACAGCCTGTCCCGGGGCGCCGAAGCCTATCAGGAGCTGGCCCGGGAGGTTATGGAGAAGAACAAAAAGTAAATCTGCTGCGCCTCAAAGAAAGGAATGATAGATTTGCCAGTGAACAAGGACCGGGGCCTGGGCAAGGGCCTGGGCGCCCTGCTGGGCGACGCCGCCCTGAAAACCCAGGAGGGCGGCTCGGTCATGCTGCCCATCTCCCAGGTAGAGCCGGGCCTCAAGCAGCCCAGGAAGCGGTTTGACGAGGCGTCCCTCAGCGACCTGGCCGAGTCCATCCGCACCCACGGGCTTATCCAGCCTCTCACCGTCCGCCGCCTCTCCTCCGGCTACTACCAGATCATCGCCGGAGAGCGCCGCTGGCGGGCCTCCAAGCAGGCGGGCCTTACCGAGGTGCCCGCCGTCATCATTGAGGCCGACGACCGGAAGGTTATGGAGCTGGGTCTCATTGAAAACCTCCAGCGGGAGGATTTGAACCCCATTGAAGAGGCGGGCGGCTACAAGGTCCTGGTGGAGGACTACGGTCTCACCCAGGAGGAGGTGGCCCGGCAGGTGGGCAAGTCCCGCTCCGCCGTGGCCAACGCCATGCGGCTGCTCTCCCTGCCCGACGCAGTGCGCATGCTGCTGGAGGAGGGCAGGCTGTCCGCCGGACACGCCCGGGCCATCCTGTCCGTCCCCGGCGGGGAGCTGCAAAAACGGCTGGCCCAGAAGGTGGTGGAGGAGGACCTGTCCGTCCGCCAGACTGAGGCCATGGCCAAGCGCATTAGCCAGGCTGCCGAAGAGGCGGAACATCCGGCGCCGGCCCCCGACCCCATGAAAATCTACCGGGACGCCGCCGCCAAAGACCTGTCCGCCCGGCTGGGCCGCAAGGTATCCATTGTCCAGGGAGCCAAAAAGGGCAAGGTAGAGCTGGAATACTACGGCGACGAGGACCTGACCGCCCTTCTTGAAGCGCTGGAGCAGACCTCCGGCGGGAAGGGAGGAACTTCCCTTTGAATCAGCAGGACCACAACAAGGAGGAGCTGGAGACTCAGCCCCTCCAGCACGAGGCGGAGCACGCCAAGCCCCACAAAAAAGTCTCCGTTATGGGGTATCTGACCATTCTCTTTGCCGCCGCCTTTCTGCTGCTCCTCCTGTCCTACTTTATGCAGCAGCGGGCCAACGAGCAGGCTATCTCCGGACTGAAGGCCACCTCCAGCAACGCCATTGACTCCATCAATAACCTGATTGAGGAGAAGGACGAGCTGTCCCAGCAGGTGGAGGACCTGAAGGGACAGGTGGAGAACCTTCAGGAGGAGCTGGAGGATACTCAGGATCAGCTCACCAACGCCCAGAGCAGCGCCGACATGGCCCAGACCGCCCAGGCGGATGCCCAGAAGGCTCTGGAGGCTATGGACTGGTTCTGGCGCATCCAGCGGCAGTTCTCCCGCGGCTACTACACCGACGCGGCCAACATGGCGGAGGAGTTTGAGGCCGCCGGACTGCCCCAATACCTGCCCCAGAAGGCCCTCACCGGCCGGGAGGGTGACCCCTCCCCCGCCCAGCAGTACCAGGAGATTAAAGACGCGCTGGACTGAGCCTGCCCCTGTTTCACGTGAAACATTTCTCCGCGGGACCTCCCTCCCGCACGATAACAATATGATAATGAGGTGTCATATCCATGCTGGACATTCGTTTTATCCGTGAAAACCCGGAAGCCGTAAAAGAGAACATCAAAAAGAAATTCCAGGACGCCAAGCTGCCCCTGGTGGACAAGGTGCTGGAACTGGATGCCGCCAACCGGGCGGCCATGACCGAGGCCAACGAGCTGCGGGCCAGCCGCAACAGCCTGTCCAAGCAGATCGGCATGCTGATGGGCCAGGCCAAGAAGGACCCCTCCAAGCTCCAGGAGGCCGAGGCCGTCAAGGCCCAGGTCAAGGCCAACGCCGACCGCCTGGCCCAGCTGGAGGAGCAGGAGACCAGGCTGGCCGAGGAGATCCACCACATCATGCTCCAGATCCCCAATATCATCGACCCCTCCGTGCCCATCGGCCCCGACGACTCCTGCAACGTGGAGGTAGAGCGGTTCGGCGAGCCTGTGGTGCCCGACTTCCCCATCCCCTATCACACGGAAATCATGGAGTCCTTTGACGGCATCGACATGGACTCCGCCGGTCGGGTGTCCGGCAGCGGCTTCTATTACCTGCTGGGGGATATCGCCCGGCTCCACGAGGGCGTGCTGGCCTACGCCCGGGACTTCATGATCAACAAGGGCTTTACCTTCTGCATCCCCCCCTTCATGATCCACGGCAACGTGGTGGAGGGCGTCATGAGCCAGACCGACATGGAGTCCATGATGTACAAGATTGAGGGCGAGGACCTGTACCTCATCGGCACCAGCGAGCACTCCATGATCGGCAAATTCATCGACCAGATCATTCCCGAGGAGTCCCTGCCCCAGACCCTCACCTCCTATTCCCCCTGCTTCCGCAAGGAGAAGGGCGCCCACGGCATCGAGGAGCGGGGCGTGTACCGCATCCATCAGTTTGAGAAGCAGGAGATGATCGTGGTCTGCAAGCCTGAGGACTCCATGAAGTGGTATGACCAGATGTGGAAGTACTCCGTGGAGCTGTTCCGCTCCCTGGACATCCCCGTCCGCCAGCTGGAGTGCTGCTCCGGCGATCTGGCCGACCTGAAGGTCAAGTCCTGCGACATCGAGGCCTGGTCCCCCCGCCAGCAGAAGTACTTTGAGGTGTGTTCCTGCTCCAACCTGGGCGACGCCCAGGCCCGCCGCCTGAAGATGCGGGTCAAGGGCGCCGACGGCAAGATGTACCTGCCCCACACCCTCAACAACACCGTCGTCGCGCCTCCCCGTATGCTCATCGCCCTGCTGGAGAACAACCTCCAGGCCGACGGCACGGTGAAAATTCCCAAGGTCCTCCAGCCCTATATGGGCGGCAAGGAGCTGCTGGTGCCCAAGAAGTAAAAATACCTTCCCTGGGGGTCTGGCTGTCCGGTGGACAGCCAGACAAAAAGAACCCTTCCTTAACCCGTGGCGGCTGGCCTCTCGGGGGCCCCGCCGAAGCCCAGCGAAGCAAAAACGGGGTCCCCGCCGGGCTCATGGCCCGGTGGGGAAAGGACGAGCAAGGGAGCGGTGCAAGGAATGGCCGTTCAAGCCGTTCCGAGACAGAGCGGACTTTGCGAGGACGCCGCGAACGATATGACGCTTGCGGCGACGGGTCTCCGACGGGGTACTTTTCACCGGCGAAAAGTACCCAAAAGCCGCCGGGGACACAGGCGCGGAAGGGCCCTTTCAGGGCCAAACGCGCCCGTTTCCCCGGACCCCTTTCAGAGTACGTCCGGCGGCGGTGGTGTCCAATGACCCGCCAAACTTGATAGCAGTTACTATGCCGGTTCGGTGCCCCGCGTACCGCTCCCCTTCTGCCCGAGCAGAGTTACCCGCCCAGGCTTGTAAGTCCCTGCAATTCATTGGCGATCTCAATGCCGCACATAGTCTCTGCGGTTTATCTGCTGCTCTGATTGAGGCAAGTTCTCACATGGGAAGGTTCTCCCCTTCTCTTATTACAATTTACTGAGGTTATGCACTTGAAGAACATGAAAGACAACATCAAAGACATCAACCGGAAGTCCCGCGGCTTTCTGGGCGAATTCCGCAAGTTTATCGCCCGGGGCAACGTGATGGACCTGGCGGTAGGCGTCATCATCGGCGGCGCCTTCCAGGCCATCGTCAATTCCCTGGTCAACGACATCATCAACCCTGTCCTGGGCATCTTTACCGGCGACAGCGAGGCCCTGGCCGCCTCCCTCACCATTCAGCTCCCCGGCGGCGGCCAGCTTATGCTGGGCAGCTTTATCAACGCGGTCATCAACTTTCTCATTATGGCCTTTATCATCTTCTGCATTGTGAAGGGGCTCAACGCCTTCCAGCGCAAGAAGGAGCAGGCCGCCGACGCGGCCCCTGCCAAGCCGGCCCTCTCCACCCAGGAGCAGCTGCTCACCGAAATCCGGGACCTGCTGCGGGAGCAGCAGGACAGCAGCGCCGGGAAGTAAGGAGCGCATTATGTCTGACGAACACAACAAGACCCCCAACAGCGGCCAGGAGGAACAGCCCCGGGAGCCCTACACCCCCGCTTCTCCCCTCAAGCGCATCTGGGCCTGGGTGGGCGTGGTGTACATGGTCATCATCGTGTTTCTCATGACCTACATGTACGGCACCGGCTCCTATCTCCACGGCATCGCCGCCCTGATGCTCATCCCCGCCCTGGGAGGCGGGGCGGCGTCAGCGGTGTGCCTGTGGGTCACCGCACCCCAGGAGGGCCGCACCCCCGCCCGCCGGGCCATGATGATTCTCATCACCGCCCTGTGCCTGGCCCTGATTATCGTCAACCTGATCAATGGAATTCCGGCCTTGCTGGCCAACTTCGGAGGTTAACGGAATGGAAGAGCGAATTGCCGCCGGACTGGCGGCCATGGGCGTCCCCCTCCCCTCCCCTGCCGCCCCCGCCCTGCTGGCCAGATACGGCCAGCTGCTGCTGGAGAAAAACCAGGTTATGAACCTGACCGCCATCACCGAGCCCGACAAGGTGGCCGATCTCCACTTCCTGGACTCCGCCGCCCTGCTCACTCTGGAGGGAGTGGACTTCAAGGGCAAGCGGGTCATCGACGTGGGCACCGGGGCGGGCTTCCCCGGCCTTCCCTTGAAAATTCTGGAACCTACCATCTCTCTCACCCTGCTGGACAGCCTGGGCAAGCGGGTCAGCTGGCTCCGCGAGGTGTGCGGCCAGCTGGGTCTGACGGACGTAACCTGCGTCCACGCCCGGGCGGAGGAGCAGGCCCTGGAGCCGCTCTGGCGGGACGGGTTTGACTTTGCCGTGTCCCGGGCAGTGGCCGACCTGAGGATACTCACCGAGCTGTGCCTGCCCTATGTAAAACCGGGCGGCCTGTTCCTGTCCATGAAGGCGGTGGACTGCACCCAGGAGCTCTCCGGCGCGGCCAACGCCATCGCCCGCCTGGGCGGCAGGGTGGAGGCCCTGCGGGACTATGAAATCCCCGGCGCAGGGGTCACCCACCGGGTGGTGCTCATCCGTAAAACCGGTTCCACCCCCAAGGGCTACCCCCGCCGGTGGGCCAAGCTCCAAAAGGCCCCCCTCTAAATGGGGCCAATTGTTACTATTGTGTTATATTTGCACAAAAAACATTGGAAATTGAATCCCGTTATGATATACTAACACCGTATGAACTGGAGGGACGCTATGAGTACCGCCGTTGTGGTCACGTCCGGTAAGGGTGGGACGGGAAAGACCTCCCTGACCGGGGGCGTCTCCTCCTGTCTGGCCGCCCTGGGCCAGCGTGTGCTGTGCATCGACATGGACATCGGCCTGCGGAATCTGGACATCTCCCTGGGGCTCACCGACCGGGCCCTCATGGACTTCACCGACGTGCTGGAGGGCCGCTGCTCCCTGAAGCGGGCGGCGGTGCCCCACCCGGTCATCAAAAATCTCTACCTCCTCACCGCCCCTCTCACCCTGCCCCCCGGCATCAGCGAGGAGCGGATGAAGGCCTTCATCCGCAGGGCCAGGGAGCAGTACGACTACATTCTCATGGACTCCCCCGCCGGCATGGGCGAGGGTTTCCGGCTGGCGGTGTGCGGGGCGGACCGGGGCATTGTGGTCTCCACCACCGACGCCTCCGCCCTCCGGGACGCCCAGCGTGTGGTCTCTCTCCTCTCCCGCCAGCTGCCCGCCATCCATCTGGTGGTCAACCGGGTGCAGCCCAAGCTGCTCCGCCGGCTCCACACCACCATTGACGACGCCATGGACGCCGCCGGCCTGCCCCTGCTGGGGGTGGTGCCCGAGGATGAACAGGTCATGCTCTCCGCCAACCAGGGCAAGCCCATCATCCTGGCCAGCCGGAAGGGCGCCGCCGTGGCCTATCTCAACATCGCCCGCCGCCTGCTGGGTGAGCGGGTTCCCCTCATGCGCATCCGCTGACCGGCCCCGGTTTTCCCACAGGGCAGGTCCCGCGGGTGGAAACTCCTCCGAGCTCAGGCCCGGAATCATGGGCCATGCGGCCCCGGGAGGCGCTATGTTCTGTACCAAATGCGGCGCGCCGCTGAAGGACGGTCTAAAGTTTTGCACATCCTGCGGCGCAAAGGTGGAAAATCCGGCGGCTCAGGCCGGGTCCCCTCCCCCGCCCCGGACCGGAACACGGGTCAAGGGCAGGTGGAGGGCGGCAGCGGCCTCGGCGGCCCTGACCGCAGTCACGCTGGCCGCCGCCCTGGGGGTGTTCCTCTGGGCCGCGGCGCCCAGGACCAGTACCCCGGAGGGGTCTCTGGCCCTGCTGGTGGAGAGCCTGGCCGACGGCGACGGGCTGCGGGCCGCTCAGGCCATGGACCTGACCCTGAGCCAGCTGACGGGCATGAAGTCCATGACCGCGGCCCAGGGGCAGTCCGCCCTGCTCTCCGCCCTCCAGCTGCCCCAGGATACGGACGTTGGCCGGCGCCTCCAGTCCGCCCGGCTTATCACCGCCACTGTGTCCTACACCAACCCTGCGGGCACCGCCTGCCAGGGGTCGGCCCTGGTCCGGCTCACCTGGGCCGACGGAACCCAGACCACCGCCCTGCTCCCGGACGCAGCCTTGGAATATGACGGCGGCGGCTGGCATATCATATCCGGGCTGGGCCCCATAATCTGAGAAAGGATGAATTCCGATGAACATTGCCCTAATGGCCCACGACCGCAAGAAGGAACTGATGGTCCAATTCTGCATTGCCTACTGCGGCATTCTCTCCAAGCACACCGTCTGTGCCACCAATACTACGGGGAAGCTGGTCGCTGAGGCCACCGGGCTGCCGGTATACCTCTTCCTTTCCTGCCAGCACGGCGGAAGCCAGCAGATTGGCGCCCGCATCGCCTACAACGAAATCGACATGGTTCTTTTCTTCTGCGACCCTCAGTCCAGCGATATGGACGCCGACCTGAACTATATCACCCGGCTGTGCGACCAGTACAACATCCCCTACGCCACCAACGTGGGCACCGCTGAGATGCTCATTCACGGCCTGGAGCGGGGCGATCTGGATTGGCGGGAGATTATCAATCCCAAGAGCAAGCCCTTTACTGTGTAATGCTTCCGCCGCGCCGCCCCGCACCATCGGGCGGCGCGTTCTTTTTTTGCCTTTCCCCCGGGGATCTGGCTGTCCGGTGGACAGCCAGATAAAAGCCCCCTTAGCCTCGGGGTCCCCGCACAAGCCCAGCGCAGCGAAAACGGGGTCCCCGCGGAAGGCGGTACGCCTTTCGTGGGGAGAGGACGAGCGGCGTTACCCGCCCAGACTTGCAAGTCCCTGCAATTCATTGGCGATCGCAATGCTTTACAAAGTCTCTGCTCCGTATTTCGGATTCTGCTCGAACAACCTTGCAGTACAGCATTGAATACCGGTTCCACCGCCCCTGAAATTCCCGGTTTTGGCCCGCTAACAGTTGACATTGGGGCCGATTTGGGATACTATTGTGCTGTATGCAGCGATAAAGCACCGCTATGACGGAGCATGAGTACCAGGCCATCCGCCGGACAGAGAAGGACGCCCCCGGCTGAAAGCGCCCCACGGACCGGACCCTGGGAAAGACGGCTCTACCAGCGGGGATGGAGACATCCACGGCCCGCTCCCCGTAACAGGAGCACAGAGGGCAGGACGAGACGTCCCGCCGAACATGGGTGGCACCACGGAGGCAGGCGCTTTCGTCCCATTAACAAGGGACGGAGGCGCTTTTTTGTCCTTTCTGTGCCCACACCATAAAAGAGAAGGCGTTTTTATGATGGATCGTATCAAGCCCCGCACCCTGTCCGGCTTTATGGAGCTGCATGCCCCAGCGAATCCCTGATTCGCCGGGGACCCCTGATTTGACTCAAATTGCCCGGAGTGAATCCGGTCAATTTCAAGGTTTTGCTGCGCAAAACGCTTGTCGCCGCACTTGCGGCGGCCCGGCAGCAGCGGCCTATCCCTATACAAAAGGAGTTTTTATGATGGATCGTATCAAGCCCCGCACCCTGTCCGGCTTTATGGAGCTGCTGCCGGCGGATCAGGTCCTCTTTGACCGCATGGTGGCCATCCTCCGGGAGAGCTATTCCCTCTACGGCTTCACCCCCCTGGACACCCCCGCCATTGAGGCCAGCGAGGTCCTGCTGGCCAAAGGCGGCGGCGAGACCGAGAAGCAGATCTACCGCTTCCAGAAGGGGGACAGCGACCTCTCCCTCCGCTTCGACCTGACCGTCCCCCTGGCCAAGTATGTGGCCCTCCACTACAATGAGCTGTCCTTCCCCTTCCGCCGCTTCCAGATTGGCAAGGTCTACCGGGGTGAGCGGGCCCAGCGGGGCCGGTTCCGGGAGTTCTACCAGGCCGATATCGACGTCATCGGCGACGGCAAGCTGGACATCATCAATGAGGCGGAAATCCCCTCCATCATCTACCGGGCCTTTACCGCCCTGGGCCTGAACCGGTTCAAAATCCGGGTGAACAACCGGAAGGTGCTGGGCGGCCTCTTCGCCCTGCTGGGGCTGGAGCAGCACTCCGGCGACGTAATGCGCACCATCGATAAGCTGGAAAAAATTGGTCCAGACAAGGTGAAGGCCATTCTGGTGGACGACTTTGCCGTACCCGCCGACACCGCCGACACCCTGCTCAGCCTGCTCTCCGCCGCCGCCCCCATGGCCGCCCTGGAGCCCTTCAAGGGCAAGAACGAGCTGTTCGACCTGGGCGTGGAGGAGCTGAACACCGTGGTGAAGTACATGGCCGCCTTCGGCGTGCCCGCCGACCACTTCATGGTGGATCTGACCATCGCCCGGGGTCTGGACTACTACACCGGCACCGTCTACGAGACCGTCATGCTGGACCACCCCGAGGTGGGTTCCATCTGCTCCGGCGGCCGTTATGATAACCTGGCGGAATATTACACCGAAAAACAACTCCCCGGAGTGGGAATTTCCATCGGCCTGACCCGGCTGTTCTACGTGCTCCAGGAGCAGAAGATGCTCAACCCCGCCGCCAATTCCGCCCCTGCCGACGTGCTCATCCTGCCCATGACTGAGGACCTGTCCGCAGCCATCTCCTTTGCCACCGCCCTGCGGGCTCAGGGCGTCCGGGCCCAGCTCCACTGCGAGCAGAAGAAATTCAAGCAGAAGCTCAGCTACGCCAACAAGCTCTCCATCCCCTTCGCCGCCTTCCTGGGCGAGGACGAGGTGAAGGCCGGCGCCGTCACGGTGAAGAACCTGCTCATGGGCGACGGCTTCACCGAGGAGGAGAAGGCCAATATGGAGAGTCAGGGCTTCTACAAGCAGGTGACCCTGCCTATGGCCGACGCGGTGTCCTATGTGAAAAACTGCCTCAGCGGTCCCAAGGATGACCGGCCCATCCTGGACAAGGGCGGACTGGGGCTGACTCAGGCCTGACAGCGGCCGGAACCCGCCCGAAAAGGGAACTTTCACCCCCCGGTTTCCGTCTGAAAAGAGCGCGGATTTCCGCGACACTACGACTATCTGCTGGAGGATTTCAATATGAACCGTAAGCTGATTGCCCTTGGCCTGTCCCTGGCCCTCACCCTCACCGGCGCCCCCGCCCTGGCCGCGTCCGCGGACGGCGCCTTTCCCTCCCTCAACACCTACCCCGGCTACGCCGATGTGCCCGCCGGCAGCTGGTTTGCGTCCAGCGCCCAAATCTGCTACGAGACCGGCCTCATCACCGGCTCGGACAAGGGCTTTGAGCCCTACCGCACCATGGCCGTGTCCGAGGCGGCGGCCATCGCCGCCCGCATGGCCGAAATCCTGGACGGCGGCGACGGCCTGTTCGACAATCCCGCCGGTTCCCCCTGGTACACCGGCGCGGTGGACTACCTGAAGGCGCTGGCCAAGGATAACGCCATGGTGCTCTCCCTGCTGTCCCAGCCCGATAAGACCGTCACCCGCCTGGGCTTCCTCAAGCTGCTTGCCGCCGCCCTGCCCGCGGAGCAGCTCCCCGCCGTCAACAGCATCACCGCCCTGCCCGACACCGGCGACGCCGACGTGCTCCGCTTCTACAACGCGGGCATCCTCACCGGCGTCAACGAGTACGGCATGTTCGCCGGGGCCAACACCCTGACCCGCAGCGAGGCCGCCGCCATGGTGGCCCGTGTGGCCCGGGAGGAGCTGCGCACCGCCTTCACCCCCACCTTTGACGCCGTGGTGTGGGCCTCCCTGGACGTGCCCGACACGGTGTACTTCCAGGGCAGCGGCAGGACCGTCACCGCCCGGATGTACCTGACCCACGCCCTGAGCCTGATTTCCGGGCTGGAGGACGCCAGCGCCGAGGGCGGCGTTGCCTTCAACTGGTCCAACACTCTGAGCAGCGGCGAGACCTACAAGGACTATGTGACCAACAGCGCCATGGCCTACTTCGGCGTCACCAAGGACATGGCCACCGAGCAGTACAAGGACCTGGACATTCAGGTGTTTTACAGCCGCTATCTGGACCTGGGCGGGACCGCCTCCCAGGCGCAGGACTACACCCTCTACGTGGGCACTGCCGACGGCACCTTCACCTCCTACGCCGCCGCCCCCACCGCTCTGGACCCGGCCGCCGACAGCGCCGGGGTGGTGCGCCATCTGCTCTCTGAGATGAGCGCCCTCACCGGCTGGAACCTGGACGCCGCCGACATCACCGTGGGCAAGGGGGGCGTGACCGTGGCCTGGGCGGACACCTGTGCCCTGTTTGTGGGGCCCCCCGATCCCCAGGTTGAGGCCTTCCATATGTACGGCGCCGACCAGCTGGCCTTCACCCTGCTGGACAGCGTGCAGCGCACCATCCAGTGCGCCTTCTCCCCCGCCAACCCGGATGGGCTGGATGTGTGGTTCTGCGCCGCCGGCGGCAGCGCCCTCAAGCTGGACAATCTGAACGTCACCCTGCCCATTGACCAGCCCTACTCCCACAGCCTTCTGGAGCGTCTGATGGGGTAATTTGAATACTTTTTGTTATTTATAGCATTGTATATTACAATTTGGAGTTGATTTTACATGGATAACGCGCGTACCTGCTACCGCAGCCACTCCTGCGGGGAGCTCCGCATGGAGCACGTGGGACAGACCGTCACCCTGGCGGGCTTCCTGGAGAACTTCCGTGAGGTGGGCGCCAGCCTGGGCTTCGCAGTGCTGCGGGACTTCTACGGCACCACCCAGGTGGTGGCCGAGACCGAGGAGATGGTCAAGACCATCAAGGCCCTGAACAAGGAGTCCACCATCCAGGTCACCGGCGTGGTGCGGGAGCGGGACAGCAAGAACCCCAAGCTGCCCACCGGCGACATCGAGGTGGTGCCCGGGAAGATCGAGGTGCTGGGCCGCTGCCGCCACAACGAGCTGCCCTTCCCCATCAACCGCAGCCGTGAGGCCGACGAGTCCGCCCGTCTCAAGTACCGCTATCTGGACCTGCGCAACCCGGAGGTGAAGAACAACATCGTCCTCCGCTGCAACGTGGTGGCCGCCCTGCGGCAGGCCATGACCGCCCACGGCTTCATGGAGATCACCACCCCCATCCTGACCGCCTCCTCCCCCGAGGGCGCCCGGGACTACCTGGTGCCCAGCCG
>NZ_CALXGI010000019.1 GCF_944387805.1 uncultured Pseudoflavonifractor sp.
CTCCGTAAATGCCCCGCCGCCCCGGACATAGCCGCCGGGGGCGAAGTGGCCGTTCTCGTTGATGCGGACATCCCGCCCGTATGCCTCGTAGTCGATATAGTCAATCAGTTCCTCCGGCACCGGGATGGCCCCGAACTCCTGGAGATACAGCCGCCCCAGAGCCTCCTCGTCCTCTATGTCGGGGTAGAAGTCGTAGTTGTCCAAGTTGTATGTCAGGTTGATCAGATCTTTCACATCAGCGGTATGTTCGCCGCTGTCAATGACGGCTTCGAACTTCTCCCGTTCCGCTTCGCTCATTTCCGAGAGCAGGCAGGCCAGATGGTTGAGTTCATCCAGGTTCTCATACTCGGTGAGGTACTCATAGAGCCCCAGCACATCGCCGTCAAAACTGGTGATGAAGAACTCCTGATACCGAATCCCGTCCACGCCGATGTGCTTTAGGAGGGCCTGGACTTCCTCGGCGGTGGTGGGGAATTTCAATGTTTCGCCCACCAGTTCACCCTCGGCATACTTGCCGAGATTGGTAATGTACGCCTCAAAGAGCGAGGGCATCAGCGTTTCCCCTGGCCCTTGACGGTCAGGATGCCCTCCAGGGTGGTGGCGGTGATCCCCAGGCGCTGGGCCACGGCAATGTCGTTTTTCATCTCCTCGGTGACGATATGGCCGCAGACCACCAGCACCCGGGAGCGCCGGAGCAGGTCACGGCTCATGCCGATCCCGTCTTTATGTTCCTGGGGCACCGGATCATGGAGATACAGCGGCAGAAACAGCATGGGACAAATGGGAGCGTAGCCCGCCTCATAGACGGCTCGGCAATACCGGGCCGCCTGTTCCGTGTTTTCTGCCGCAGCCCCATGCCACGGGGCAGTAATATACGCAAGGGGTCGTTTCATCTTCAAAACCTCCATATTTATGTCGTTTGATGTTTGTGGGAGCGTTCAACCCACCCCCATCCCCGCCCATTCATGGGCGGGGTGTGGCTCTGGAGGATATACCCCCGCCGCGCCGGTGGAGATAGCACAGCCGGGGCGGGCCGTCAAGGGCAAGCCGCCGCGAGGCGGCGGGCGTTCCGCCCCTTGACTGCCCGGCCCCGCCCGTGCAAAGTGGACGGCGGCGACGGGGGATATATACCGCCAGAGCTCCGGGAGAGGTACGAAAAAAGCCCTGGGACAAAGTGTCCCGGAGCGATGTTACTTGTCCTGCCAGACCTCGGGATCGGCGGACACATCCGCCTCATGGCTGTTTGCCGCCTCCAGAATGTCATAGTAGGCCCAATAGCCCTTGGACACATCCGGGAACAGCACCAGCCCACGGGGATGGTCAGCAATATACTCCTGGTCAGCCTCACGCCCCAGCAGGCGGTTGACGATGGTAACGACCTCAGCACGGGTGATTGCATCGTCGGCGTGGAAGGTGCCGTCGCCATAGCCTACCACCCAGCCATACCGGGCGGCGTCCTCAATGTAGCCCGCAGCCCAATGGCCGGAAGATACATCCCAAAAGCCGCCGTACTCCTCCATGATAGCGGGATCGCCGTCGCCGTAGGCGTCAAAGAACCGCACCGCCATCGCCGTGAACTCGGCGCGGGTGATGGGCTCGTCTCCGTGGAACAGACCGTCAATGTAGCCCACGGCGATGCCGTAGCGGGCCAGATAGGACACATATCCGGCGTACCATGCGTCGGTGGATACATCCGGGAAGGTGTTTTTTGTGGGGGCGGTGATACGCTCCCCGTTGCGCTGGGCCAGCAGACGGGCAAAGATGGTGGCCGCCTCGCTCCGGGTCATATCCCGGTCCGGCCCAAAGGTGCCGTCGGTGTAGCCCACCACATAGGCCCTGTGGGTTTCCAGCTCCACTACCTCGGGAACCGTTAGCTTGCCGTCCTCGTCGGTTTCTCCGGTTGCCTTCTGGTTCAGGTCGCCTTTAACGGTGACGGTCAAACCCTCCTGGGGCTCACGCTTCTGGTCGGTGGCAGTGACGGTGATCCGGTTGTCCTCGTCCATGTCGGTGCCGTCCGGCAGGGTGACGGTGATGGTGCCGGTTTTTCCGATGGATACTCCGGCATCCTCGATGGGACGCCCTGTTTCGTGATCCTCCACCTTAACGGTCAGGGTCCAGCGGTCTCCGTCGGCGTCCTCCCAGCCCACGGTGCCCTTGCCGTCCTCATTGGTGGTATTAGAACCATCAGGGACAGTGAGCTGCCCGGCGGTGTCGGTCTTGCCGCTGCTGAAATTGTCGTTGTGGTCAGTGACGGAAATACTCATGTCCACCACGGGGGACTTGTCCTTGACAAGCTGAACCTGGATGGTGGTCTGGTCGGCATAGTCCAGCAGGCGGCCAGAGGGCAGCCGGATGGACAGGGACTCGTCCTCGTGGAGCGTAACCGTGGCCCCGGCAACGGGGTTTTTGGTGTCCGTGTCGCTGACCGTCACCAGATAGCCGCCCACAATGGCCTCGCCGTGGGTGTCCGTGGTGGCCTGGTTGTAGATTTTCTCGATGGGCTCCTCCTCCAGCTTTTCACCGCAGACCTCGCACTCTTTATGGCGGGAACCCTCGCTGTCGGTGGTGGGCTCCTGGTCGATGATCCAGTCGCCGGGCTTGTGTCCAGCGGCGTCGGTGTAGTCGCCCTTATAGGTGTCGCCGCAGCGGGGGCAGGTATAGGTAGTGTAGCCCATTTCCGTACAGGTCGGCTCAGTCACAACGGTTTCATAATCGTGGCCCAGCGCATTTTCGATCACAGCGCCGCACTTGGTACAGAGCTGGGGCGTGATGCAGGTGGCCGCCTCACCGGGCACATGGCCCGCCGCCGCGTCGCCCTCAAGCCGGTGATAGCCGCAGCGGACGCAGCGATACTCAATCACGCCCTCGCCGGTGCAAGTGGAGCCGGTGACTTCGGTGCCCTCGTCCCAGGAATGGCCCAGGGGGTCGGTGTAGTCAGTGACAAAGGAGCTGCCGCAGCCCTCGCAGATATGGACGGTCTTGCCGCCGCCCTCGCAGGTGGCTGGGGTGGTTTTGGCAACATAGTTGTGGGGTAGGGCCGCCGTGATGTCCTCAATGTGCCGCTCTCCGCAGACCGCACACTCCCGCAGGGTGTAGCCGGGGCTGGTGCAGGTGGCAGGGACAACGGTGGTGGAGAACTCATGCTCTCCCTTGGGGGTGGTGCTTTCTTTGACCTCCCCGCACCGCTCACAGATTTCCAGCACCTTGCCGGGGGTCTCACAGGTGGCATCCCGGATGACGATGCTTTGATAAGCATGGCCCAGGGCGGCCTCATAGTCCCGCTTTTCGATCTTGCCGCAGTCTACGCACAGATAACGGTCATAACCCAGGGTCAGGCAGGTGGGGTCTACTCTGTCCAGCAGGGTCCAGTTGTGATCCTCGCCGCAGGTGCCGTCACCTTCTGTCTCCTCGGTGCTTTCGTCCCGCAGATGGACATAGGCCACGCCGTCCTCTACCATGTCGGTGTTCTGGAATGTGTAGGTGATTTCATAGTACACCGCATAGTCTCCGGCCTCGGTGTAGTTGGGGGCGCTGGTCAGGGTGCAGCCGTCTGCCGCGTGGCCGTATCGGATGGCGGTGGTGACGCCAGCCTCGGAGAGATCGGACACGGTGACGGTGTGGGGCTGGCCGTCCACCACGCCGAAGTAGTCCGCAATCACGGCTTTTGCGGCGGTGTAGGCGGTTTCCGCATAGCCGCAGTCGGTGCAGGTGTCCATTTCCACAAAGCGGTCATGGGCCAACTCCGGGCGGATAGCCGTTTCCATGTGATGACGCTCCAGGGAGGAAGAATTCTCCTTGTAGGTGCCGTAACAGAACGCGCAGTATTCGCCGCTGGTGGTGATGATGCGATGGTAGGTGCTGTCCACCTGCTCAATGTTCTGCGTTTCCGGCAATTCCTCAAAGAAATCCGCCGCACAGTCATAGAGCCAATACACATTTTTGTTGCAGGCGTAACTGGTAGCGCCCATGTTGCTGTTGATGGTGCCGCAGACCTCGCAGACGGCCTTTGTCCAGTGGTAGCCGGTATAGGTGGCGTCCTGGCCGGGGGTACCGTCCAGAAGATCGCCCTTGCTCTCGCCGTCCAGACAGGTACCGTCCGAATACTTAACATTTCGGGTCAGCGCGGTTTCACCGTTACGGGTGTACTCAGGAACACGGAACACCTCAAAGGCGGTGGCCTTGTCGCAGACGCAGCAATTAAATGTTTCCCTCGTCACCACCGAGTTTGCGTCAAGTTCGTTGGTGCGGTTCAGAGCCTCCTGCCAATGCTCCGCCGGGTTATGGTAACTGTTCTGCTGGGCGGCAAAGGCCGAGGGGATCAGGGAGAGCATGACGGCTACGACCAGAAGGAGGGCCGTCAGCCTCCGGGGGAAATGATGATTGTTTTTCAAATTACACCTCCTAAATTTGTCGCAGAAATCAGAAAAGCCCCTGGGACACTTTGTCCCAAGGGCTTACTTCTCCAGTTCCGCCTTTTTCTCCGGCGGCTGCTTTTCCTTCCACTCGTCCAGCAGGGCCATGATCTGGTCCTTCATCTGACGGGGCGTGACCTCCTTGCCAAAATACTTGCTCAATTCTGCGGTGGAAAGAATCACTTTATCTACCTCCTTTTTCTCCTGGCATAAAATGCCGTCGATGGAGTCCGGGTTCAGTTTGCCCTCCTTGTCCAACTCCCGCAGTTTCTGTGCTTGGGAAAGGGACGGGGCGGATTGTTCCCCTTCGATGGAAACCGCGATGAACTGCTGGTTTTTGGGACGGATGAAGGAAATCTCCACGGCGGGTGTAAAAGACAGCCGCTTTTCATTCACCATCTTTTGCAGTTCCGGCACCAGCTCATTGAGCCGGATATACCGCTGCACCTGCTTGTAGTTGATACCGTTGCGGGCTCCCACCACCTCAGTGGACCGTTTTCCGGCGTCCTTATCATCCTCACCCAACTTGACGCCCTGGTGCTTGATGGCCTCAACCTGCTGTTTCAGGGCCCTGGCTTTTTCCATCGGGAGAATATGCTCCCTATGGCGCAGATTATCGTCTGTCATGGTGAGGATGGCCTCGTCATCCGTCATGTTGCGGACGATGCAGGGCATATTCCGATACCCGGCCAATTCGCTGGCCTTCTGGCGGCGGTGGCCCGCCACGATCTCATAACCGCCGCCCTCACGGGGACGGACCAGGGCGGGCTGGTTTACGCCGCCGGTCTTGACGCTCTCCACCAGGGCCTGCATCTCCGCGTCATCCCGCACCTCGAAGGGGTGGTCCTTAAAGGCGTGGAGTTCGGACAGGTCAAGATAGACGATCTCCTCCTTGACCGGGCGGGTGGCGTCCCTGGGCTCGGTGGGCTGTTCCAGCGTCGGTGGTTTGGGCTCCACGGTAGAGGTGGCCTTACTGCTACCCAGAGTGCTGGAATCCTTCTTTTTAGCCGGAGCCGAGAGCTCGGCCCCTTTGCCTTGGGACTTCTTGTCCCGAGGGGCCGTCTTGCCGGGAGCGGATTTGCTCTCCTTGGGCGGGCGGCCCCGGCGGGGCGTGGGTGCGTCCGGCTGCTTACCTCTGTCCGAGGCTGGGGCCTTTTCCGGTGGTTTGCCTTTTACTGTCCCGTCACGGGCGGCGGTGAAATTCACCACCTTTCCAGCGGGGGCGGGATCTCCCATGCCGGGGATCGTGACCTGTTGATCCGTTTTTCCCGGCTGGGGCTTGTCCTCTTTGGGCGGAGTGGGCTTGTCTTTGCCCTTGGGATTGTCTTGCTTGGACGGAGCAGGTTGCTCTGCCCCAGGAGTGGGAGCCTTTTCTGCCACAGGGGGCACCGCTGCCTTGGGCGCATCCTCTACCGCAGGAGTCTCCGGTTTGGATGGGGCGGGCTGTTCCGGCACAGCGGGATCAGCCTTCATGGGCTCCGTGTTCTCCGCCTTTGCGGGCTCGTTTACCTTCCCAGCATCCGGGATGTTCTTTTTGTCGTCAGCCAATGAAAAACCTCCTTTGTCGTGAAATGGAAAAAGCCAGCCTCGCGGCTGGCCGGTGGTGTTATCTCCTCCCTTCGGATTTTTCTATATGAAAACGCCGCCCATAGTCTTGTTAGGCGGAATTTACAATCTATTATTTTACATTCTGCGGGAGATATGGTATAATATCAATCGTCAGTACGAGCGGTCAGATCAGACTTCGTTTGGCTCGCGATCAAAAAAGCGGGCGGCGTCGTACCTACGGGTACAGATGCATTTTTTCCGGCAGAAGTGCCATCAGCACCCGTCCACCCCGACACGGTGACACAGTGACACACGGGCGCGGCGACACAGTAGTTGTCCGTGTAGCCAGTGTGTATGCGTGTCTCGTTGTGGCGGTGTATGGTGATGGGGTGTTGAGCTGAACAGTATAAAGCTGTTTGGGAAGTCGGATTTGTGCTGGTGTGAATAAGGATACAAGGCTGCAATATCTCCTTGTTATTGGCGGATGGGAAGTCCCCTCAGCATCTGGGGGCCAATAATAACAAGGAGGTGAATTCCGTGAAAAAGGCGGACAAGCCGTGTGTTGTTATCCATGTCCATGTCCATGGTGACAACAACAAGGTTTCCCTGAATGAGAATCGCTCTCATGTCCCTGCTGTCGCAATCAAAGTGATCATCGCTGCGTTGGTTGCGGTAGCCGTACTGGCTGTATTCTTCTGCTGCCCTGATCAACTTCCCGATTTTGTCCGTTCTATCGGCGAAGTGATCAACAGCTAGCACCAGCACATTTTAAGAATTGAGGTGTAATGCCTTTTGAAATATACCGATTGTCCGCTGTATGGAATTCAATCCAAAAAAATGTTGAAATATGTTCTACATATTAAAAATGGTGATTTATTGAGACAGGACTGCGTTGTTTCAATGATTAGTCCCTATATTGATAAAACTAAAAAACCTCGACTCATTGAGCCACCGCAGGCTGAATTGAAAACTGTGCAAAAACGAATGAAAACATTATTGGGAAAAATCCAAGTGCCCGATAATGTTTTTTCTGGTATTAAGGGGAGATCATATTCTGATAATGCGCGTCTCCATTTGGGCAGGAGTAAGCGAAACTTATACAAAATTGATTTGACCGCTTTTTTCCCCTCGATTAGTAGAGAAACAGTCTACCGTTTTTTCTTTGAAGATTTGTGCTGTTCTCCTGATGTTGCTGAGATATTGACGAATTTAACTACCATTGACCTTAAAAAGCTCAACCAAAGCAACCTGTTGGAAGTTTATGATTTCTTGGCTAACAAAGGGGTTAAATGCTATAACCATTTGATTTCCGGGGCACCAACAAGCCAAATCCTTTCATACTTGGTTAATCACAAAATGTTCGATGAATTGCAGTCTTTATCAGATAAAAACAATGTGACGATGACGATTTATGTAGATGATGTGGTATTTTCAAGCGAACATAAGATTTCATCAGAATTTAGACAATCTGTACTGTCCCTTATCAAAAAATATAATTACCAAGTATCTCGGAAAAAAGTTAAAGGATATTCCAAAACATATCCCAAATTAGTAACGGGGGTTATAATCAATAGCGAAGGTAAGGCTACAATCAAAAATGCACTTAGAAAAAAGATTGTGGTTGAATATGAGCACCTTCGCAATAATCCAACTGACACTAAGAGTCGCCAGCGGTTGCGAGGTTTGGTAACTGCTGCACGGCAAGTTGATAAATCAGCTTATCCTAATATCCGAAAATTTGCATTTGATAGCCCTACAAAAGAATAAAGCCACCTCTTGAAAATTTGGTGGCCTTATAATGTCGCTTTATAGGATAAAAACCTCTTGCTGACGGCTTGCAACCATTGATATGACTGGATTTTTCCAAGTCCTATAATTACACTCGGACCAAACAATGATAATCCGAACTACATTATTCAAGTGGGTAATGTGTTCGGATTTATCATTTCTATTGAGAATATTTTTTTAGGAAAAGCGACAGGAAATACTCCCTGTCGCTTTTAATTTACAATGTTTTTACAGTGTGTTGCTTTCGATTCCTCTCCCTCCTGCTTTTTATATGTCGAAAGCCGTCTCTATTTGACCTGCCCGGAGCGCCGTGGAAAGCGCCAGCTTTTTGACCTCTCCGCTGTCAAAAGCAACGATGGCAATATCTCCGCTGCGGCTTACCAGGGTCCCGGCGCCAAAGCTTCTGTGGCGCACCCTTGCGCCCGGGGTATACTCCGCCGAAAGCTGAGACGCCTGCTCCCTGGTCAGTTTGTTTCTTACTGCAATTTTTTTCGCCGGCATTTTCTCCTTTTCCTTGGGCGGGAAGATTTCAAGCGCAAATGTCGACTCCAAGCCCACTTTTCGGAAGGTAAAGATGTCCAGTTCCCGCCTGGCCCGGGTCATTCCCACATAGAACAGCCGCCGCTCCTCCTCGTAGGCCTCCAGCTCCTGGGGGGGTGCCCCCCGTTCCGGCAGAAATTTGGGCAGCATTCCATCCGCCACGTCCATCAGGATCACGCGATCATACTCCAGCCCCTTGCTGGAGTGGATGGTGGAGAGCACAAAGGGGCAGTCCTCTGTCCTGCCCGTCCCCGCCTGCACCAACTCCCGCAGTTCCTCCAGCCGGTCCAGAAGCCGTCCCGGCGTGGGTTCCTCTGCCCCGAGGGCTTCCAGAATTTCCGCTTTGTTCAGATCCCCGCCCCGCTCTTCCAGATAGCTGCCATAGCCCATGAAATGTACGATGCGGTAAACCGCCTTGTCTCCCGGCTCCTCCAGCATGTTGTTCATATGGGTCTGAAGCGAACGGCACTGCTTCCTGGTCCATGGCGAGGCTGCCGCCGAAGATGAAATGTAGTCCAGAATGGTCTCCCCTGCCCTGCCCGCTTGAACAGCCGCCTCCTGAGCCAGAGACCTGCTGATACCCGCTCCCAGCTTGTAGTAGATGTTCAGGAAGTACTCGGCGTTATCCGGCTCCTGCGCAAAGCGGATAATGTCCGTAATATCCCGCACCACACGATTGCTGAAAAACAGGCTCTCTACCTGGCGGCAGCGATATGGAATACCCGATCGCTCCAGAAGATCCATCAGCGGCAGAGCGCTGTCGTTATCCCGGTAGAGCACAGCCGTCTCCGTGCTGCAGTCCTCCGCCATTTTGCAGAGATAGCGGTATTGCTTCTGCCGGTCGTAGACGGAAATCTCCCGAAGCTCCGGCCCGTTCCCCTGAGTGGCCCGCATGTGCTTAGGATGCCGGTTTCGGTTCTTTTGGATGAACCGGTCCGCCGCCGCCACAATCTGCCCTGTGGAGCGGTAGTTCTGTTCCATATACAGCACTTTGGCATTGGGATAGGCCCGGTCAAACTCGGTAAGCGCCTGGGGGTAGGCCGCCCGGAAGCCGTAGATGCTCTGGTCCTCATCTCCCACCATGAACAGATTTCCGTTCTGTCCCGCCAACAGCCGGATGATGGTGTGCTGAATTTTAGAGGTATCCTGCGCTTCATCCACGCAGAAATACTGATACCGGTCCCGGACCGCGCCCAAAATACGGGGATACTGCCGCAGGATCTGGAGCGCATAGACCATTTGGTCGTCAAAGTCCATCAGCCGTCTCTCCCGCAGTGCCTTACAGTACGACTGATAAAACGCCGGGAAGTTCAGCCCTTCCGCCTCGATTTCGGACAGTTCTTCCCCCTTGAGCATTTGGTTCTTGACATAGGTAATGGCGGTCTGAAGGCCCTT
Organism: uncultured Pseudoflavonifractor sp.; assembly: GCF_944387805.1. Taxonomy (GTDB): domain Bacteria; phylum Bacillota; class Clostridia; order Oscillospirales; family Oscillospiraceae; genus Pseudoflavonifractor. The sequence goes on from NZ_CALXGI010000019.1 coordinate 9,684, forward strand.
TATAGTGCTCTCCGTGGCGAAGTCGTTGGTCTGGTTTCGGTAGAGCTCTCCCAGCAGGGCGCTCTTCTGTCCGCCGTCCTCCAGCAGGCGGAAGGCGGATCGGCCCATGACGCGCTCATAGTAGCGGATAATTCGGCTGCATATGCCGTTGATGGTGCGGAAGCTCAGCCGCTTTGCCGCCTCCTCTCCAAAATAGGAGGCAAAGCGCCGCTCCATATCCTTAGCGGCCGCCACAGTGTAGGTCATGGTAAGGATACTCTCAGGCCGGATGCCCTGCACGCAGCACATATAGCCCAGCCGCGTCACCAGAACAGTGGTCTTTCCGCTGCCGGGTACCGCCAGCAGCAGCACTGGCCCCTCCACCGCCTGCACCGCCGCCGCCTGCTGAGGGTCCAGGTGAATGGAAAATTTCTTTTTAAATTGGGAAAAATCCATTACATACTCCAATATCCAGCGCATCCCGCCCTGGCATGCGGCTGGTTTCTCTTTTCTTTCGGTACGCACCATTATAGCCTCAGGGAGAAAAACCGTCAACGGAAAGGACCCTTTGCCCGCCGCCCTTCAGCCCCGGCTGTAGCGTTGACATGCACTGAGGCATATGTTAGAATGCTACCATTCACTCTGCACTGCGCTCTGTCCCCAACCGGGACAACTACAAGTACAAACTGATCAGGCCGCGGATTTGAGCGAAAATCCATGGAGCCGGGCCGCATTTGCGGCAGCAGATGATCTTTTATGCATCTGTGGGACAGTTGTATGTTCCACGGGTGCATTTTTTATATTTCTGAGGCATGCACAGCTGATGGTTGCGATCAGATTCCAAATCGTCATTTTTCATTTGGAGGATTTTATGGTCAAACAAGCAAATGAAAGCCTGGCTGTGCACGTCTCTTTCGTAACAATACTGTGGAATTGCCTGCTTACAGCGTTCAAGCTGATAGCAGGCATTGCGGCCCATTCCGGCGCTATGATATCGGATGCCATCCACTCTGCCTCCGACGTTCTCAGTACCTTTGTGGTTATTGTGGGGGTAAAACTCTCAGGCAGGGAGTCAGACAGGGAGCACCCCTTTGGACATGAACGGTTTGAGTGTGTGGCCGCCTTGATTCTCGCGCTGCTGCTGGCTGTTACTGGTCTGGGAATCGGCTGGGCGGGTATTCAGAACATCATAGGCGGCAGCGCCGCACTGGCGGTCCCCGGCCAGTTGGCCCTGGCGGCGGCCGTCATCTCCATTGTAGTTAAAGAGGCTATGTACTGGTATACACGCGCTGCCGCCAGGAAGATTGATTCTTCCGCCCTGATGGCCGACGCCTGGCATCACCGCTCTGATGCTCTGTCCTCTGTGGGCAGCTTTTTGGGCATTCTGGGCGCCCGGCTGGGCCTTCTGGTGCTGGACCCCATTGCCAGCGTTGTCATCTGCCTGTTCATTCTCAAGGCCGCCTATGATATTTTCCGGGATGCCATCTCCAAAATGCTGGATACTGCTTGCTCCAATGAGGTGGAGGAGCAGATGCGGAATGTGGCGATGTCCCAGGATGGCGTACTGGGTGTGGACCGGCTTCAGACCCGCCTTTTTGGCGATCGCATCTATGTGGAGATTGATATTGCCGCTGACGGCAGTACTTCTCTGACCCAAGCCCACGAGGCGGCAACCAGAGTCCATGATGCTATTGAGCAACAGTTTCCCAAGGTCAAACACTGCATGGTTCACGTCAATCCCATGGAGGTCCGCTCTTTGGGATAAGACAGTTATAAACACCCGCCCAGGAGGACGCTATGTTCCACACACTTCTTGTAGGCCCCAGCGGCAGGGGCAGAGCAATTTGGATAAAGCGGCTTTTAGCAGAGTTGGACCCCACCCCCCTCTGGGGCTACCACACCCCAAAGGAGCAGCCGGACGCATCCGGCCGCTCCCAAATTCGACTCTGCCCTGTGGGCTGTTCCGCGGAACAGAACAGTCCGGTCCTGTTGGGCTGGTGCAAGGACAGACAGGCCACCGCCATCCCATACGCCTTTGAGGATTGCGCTGGTATTATTGAGCAGGCGGGTCTCCATGGGCTGCTCCTGTTAGATGAACTGGGAGCCATGGAGAGCCATTCCCCTCGTTTCTGCCGGGCGGTATTGGATGCCTTGGACCGGAACCTGCCAATTCTGGCCTGGGTTCGGGATTTGGATACGCCTTTTCTCTCTGCCGTACGCACCCACCCAAAGGCCAGATGCTTTTATCCGCCCCCTGTCTATGATCCGGCTCTGTTTGAGACGCTGTCTGCCTTTCTTACTGCACAGCTGAATGCAGGCCGCTGATCCCTTGGTTTTGAGAAAACAGATAAAAATCCGCCGGCAACAATGCGACGTCCGCAGAGACGCAGCCAGCATAACCGGATTCGAACCAGCAGGTGACGGCGGCGATTTTCACGCGTCTCTATCCTAAAAGGCCGCTGAGCATATGGGAAATAAAAAAGTCCGTATTCCTTACAGAATACGGACTTGGTCCGAGTGACTGGATTCGAACCAGCGGCCTCTTGAACCCCATTCAAGCGCGATACCAAACTTCGCCACACCCGGATATTCACTTTTTTCATATACAGAACGTCTCCGTTCACAAAAGAAGTTGACAGCAATTTATCTGTCAACTTCTTTTGTGAGTTTGGTCCGAGTGACTGGATTCGAACCAGCGGCCTCTTGAACCCCATTCAAGCGCGATACCAAACTTCGCCACACCCGGATATCTCATTCTGCTGTCGCTTCAGGCGACTTTGATATGATAGCACAGCTCCTCAGATTATGCAAGTGTTTTTTCGAAGTTTTTCAAAATTTTCTTTCTCCCCATCCCTCTTCTCTCTTCCCGGAGTCCATGCCCTTGCAGCTATCCTATACATTCCTTATTTCTTAACGAGTTCATATTAAAATACTTTTTACTGCCTGGTTCCAGGGCGTCTGTTTTCAGACCCCCTGGATTTTTGAAAATTCCGGATTTTCCTCTTGACATTTTCTTACCTCCGAATATAATAACATATGAACAATAGCTCATTTGTTTTTAGGAGGGATTCCATGGACGAGCAAAACACCATTGAGCGCTGCGACTATATCCATGCCCACGAGGACATTATTGCTAAGGTCAACGAGAATATGCCGGACGAAGAGATTCTCTACGATCTGGCTGAGCTTTTCAAGATCTTTGGCGACTCCACCCGCATCAAAATCCTCTATGTGCTCTTTGAGTCAGAGATGTGCGTATGCGACATCGCCCAGCTGCTCAACATGACCCAATCGGCTATCTCCCACCAGCTGCGGGCCCTGAAGCAGAGCAAGCTGGTCAAGTACCGCCGTGAGGGTAAAACCGTGTTCTACTCTCTGGCTGATGACCACGTCCGCTCTATTCTGGACCAGGGCATGGAACACGTGGCAGAGTAAATCCTCTTCCCCCACTGACTGCAGAATGCAAAATTCGGAAAGGAGTTTTTCTTATGAAGAAGCGCTATAAAATGGTAGATCTGGACTGTGCCAACTGTGCTGCCAAGATGGAGGACGCCATCCGTAAAATCGACGGCGTCAACGATGTTTCGGTCAGCTTTCTCGCCCAAAAGCTGACCATCGATGCCGACGAGAGCCGCCTGGACGACATTATGGCTCAGGTAGTCAAGACCTGCAAGCGGGTGGAGCCCGACTGCACCATTGTCCTCTGATTGATTATGGGTGGCGCCCGAATCCGCCCGGGGCCGGAGGCTCCGTCTCTTAGGAGGCATTATGAACAAGAAACAGAAACGAATGCTCCTGCGTATCCTGCTCAGTGCGGCTTTACTTCTGGCCGCGGTTCTCCTTCCTCTCAGCAATTTTCCCTTCCTGCGCCTGGCCGTATTCCTGATCCCCTACGGAGTGATCGGCTGGGACGTGCTGTGGCGGGCGATCCGCAACATTGCCCACGGACAAGTTTTTGATGAGAATTTTCTCATGGCCCTAGCCACAGTGGGCGCTTTCTTCACCGGCGAATTCCCAGAAGCCGTGTTCGTTATGCTCTTCTACCAGGTAGGCGAGCTGTTCCAGAGCTGCGCCGTGGATAAATCCCGCAAATCCATCTCTCAGCTGATGGATATCCGGCCCGACTACGCCAACGTGGAGCGGGACGGACAGCTGGTCCAGGCAGATCCGGAGGACGTAGCAGTTGGTGATGTCATCGTCATCAAGCCCGGCGAGCGAATTCCTCTGGACGGCGTGGTACTGGAGGGCTCCTCCACCATCAACACCTCCGCCCTCACCGGCGAGTCCCTCCCTCGGGACGCGGCGGCGGGCAGCGATGTCATCAGCGGCTGCGTCAATCTGACCGGCCTGCTGCGGGTGCAGGTCACCAAGGCCTTCGAGGAATCCACTGTTGCCAGAATCCTGGACCTGGTGGAGAACTCCAGCAGCAAGAAGGCCAAGGCAGAGCACTTCATCACCAAGTTTGCCCGCATCTATACCCCCGTGGTGGTGGTGGCTGCTGTGCTGCTTGCCCTCCTTCTCCCCTTCTTCATCCATGTCCCCTGGACAGAGAGCGTGCACCGGGCGCTCATCTTTCTGGTTATCTCCTGCCCCTGCGCACTGGTTATCTCGGTGCCCCTCTCCTTCTTTGGCGGCATCGGCGGCGCATCCCGGCAGGGTATTCTGGTCAAGGGCGGCAACTATCTGGAAGCCCTGGCCAACACAGAGACCGTGGTTTTTGATAAGACCGGCACCCTTACCCAGGGTGTGTTCAATGTCACCGCCATCCACCCTGACCAGTGCTCCGAGCGGCAGCTGCTGGAGTTAGCCGCCCTGGCTGAGTCCTACTCCGATCACCCCATCTCCCGTTCTCTCCGTGAGGCCTGGGGTATGGAGCTGGACCGGAATCGGGTATCCGACGTGGAGGAGCGTTCCGGCAAGGGCGTATGCGCCCAGGTAGACGGCGTTCCTGTGTGGGTGGGCAACGGCAAGCTGATGGACGAGATTGGCGTAACCTGGCACCCCTGTCACAAGGTGGGGACTACGGTCCATGTGGCTTCCCAAGGCACTTATCTGGGCCACATCGTCATTTCCGACCAGGTAAAGCCGGATGCCGCTCAGGCCATTAAGGACCTGAAGGCCGCCGGGGTAAGCCGAACCGTTATGCTCACCGGCGATACTGCCGCAGTGGGTGAGGCCGTGGCAGCTGAGCTGGGACTGGATGAGGTACATGCACAGCTGCTCCCAGCGGACAAGGTGGACCAGGTAGAGGCTCTGCTGAAGGAAAAGAGTTCCAAAGGCACTTTGGCCTTTGTGGGTGACGGCATCAACGACGCTCCTGTCCTCTCTCGGGCGGACGTGGGGATTGCCATGGGCGCTCTCGGCTCTGACGCCGCCATTGAGGCCGCCGACGTGGTGCTTATGGACGACAAGCCCTCCAAAATTGCGGTGGCCATCCGTATCGCCCGCAGAACCCGTCGCATTGTGCTCCAGAACATTGTCTTTGCCCTGGCTGTCAAGCTGCTGGTGCTCTTCCTGGGCGCTGCCGGAGATGCCACCATGTGGGCGGCAGTCTTTGCCGACGTGGGTGTATCGGTTATCGCCATCCTCAACGCCACGAGAGCCCTAAAAATAAAGTAACCTATAAAAAATTCCCCTTGATGCAGGAACATCAGGGGGAATTTTTTATGCCGAGAAAATGCCAAAAATCGGGAAACGGGCCCGCGGGAAGTGCGGTAGTGTAAGCACGGTGAATTGCACCGAGAAGGCTCCTTCACCGGCTGAAGGGAGCCTTTTATGCCGTCCTCATAACCAGGCTCTCCAGCTGTATCGGCGCATCGGTTATTCTCATTTTGTTCTGAATTTTTGTAATGCAAATCTATTGACAGAATTGACTATTTTTTGTATATTAAGTTCGATACTTTTGACATTCTGACAATCACATTCACGCTTTATCTACTCTTTTCTCATTTAGCCTGTCCGCAGAGGTTTATCAAGGGGAGCGCGCTCCCCTTGATCTGCACATGTGCAGATCGCATTTCCTTTTATTTCCACATTTCTGTGTGTTGTCCGTTTCTGCATTCCCCGGAAATCTGTTTTGTCCGTTATTTCACTAAGGAGGAGATCTAGTATGGCAAAAAATGAGCAAACAAGCGGCGCCTCAACAGAATACGCATTCAATAAGGTTCCTGAGTCGGCAAAGGTAACGGCTGGCAGTCTGTTCATGATTTGGGCTGGTTACGCCATCTCTCTGGCCGACTTTGTCTCGGGTACCACTATCGGCTACCAGATGAATTTCCGCGACGCGATTCTCTCTTGTCTCATTGCAAACCTGATTCTTGTATTTGTCGGTGTGTTTATGGGCCGCCTGGCCTATCGAACCGGCCTGACCACCTCCCTCATCTCCAGAAAGGCCTTCGGGAAAAAGGGTTCCATTTTCTTCTCTGCCATTCTCTGCTTTTCCGCGGTCAACTGGGTTGCCGTTAATGGCGATACTTTCGGCCAGTTGGTCAGTCAAGTTTTCACCTGGTGGCCCCTGCCTGTGGCAATTACTGCCGCGCTCTGCATCGTTCTGTGGGCTACCTCTGCTATCAAAGGCATCTCCGGTCTGAAAATTCTTGGCTGGGTGGGTGTCCCCTGCGCCTTGATCCTTGCCGCCTTCTTTGTGCTCTTTGTTCAATTGAAGGTAGGCCTCGGTTCTGTTATTACTTACCAGCCGCCTGAGGGGATGCGCCTTTCCTTTATGAGCGCTACCGCCTCCTTTATTGGCACCTGGATCTTCGGCTGCACCATTTCGCCGGATATCTGCCGTTTTGCCAAAAAGGAATCCACAATCCTGCCTGTTGGTTTCATCTCGCTAATGTTGGGGCAGTTTGGTCTGGAAGTCATCGGCATCATTACCGCACAGGCTACCAAGCAGGACAGCTTCACAAATGTCAGCGTTCAGCTTGGTCTGGGCGTGCTGGTTTTCTTCTGCTCTCTGTTTGCTCTTTGGACCACTCAGGCCAATAATATGTACAGCGCCGGCCTGGCCTTCCAAAACATCCTTGCGGACACGCCCGCTGAGGGAAAGGTAAAGAACAGCGTGATGGTCTCTATCATCGCTGTGGCCGCCGCCATCTTTGCCGCCTGCGGCGCTACCAATTTCCTTCTTCCCATTACCAACTTCCTCTCTGTGCTGGTGCCCCCCATTACCGGGTTGATGATGGGCGAATATTTGGTTGTCAAGCGCTCCAAGGAAAACAAAACCATTAACTGGATCGCCATTGTCTCCTGGATTGCCGGCGCCGTAGCAGCCAGGTTGCTTGGAGAGATCTTTATTACTGCCATTGTTGGTATTGTGGTCACCTTTGTGTGCTATGTGGTCCTCAGCAAGTTGTTGGACAACAAGGTAAACGCCGACGTAATGTGATGATCCAGACAGATTTCCGACGGAAAAAAGGTGGAAATGGGCAGTGCCCATTTCCACCTTTTTAAATTATTCCAGCCAGCGGATGGGACCCCAGCGCTTTTCGGCAGCTTGATAAAGGCGCCAGGCCAGCCAGGCGCAGAACAGGCCCACCAGGCACCCGGCGAGCACATCGGAAGGGAAATGGACCCCCACATACAGCCGTGAGAGCCCCATAAGCACAGCCAGCACTACAGCAGTCCGCCGCATCCAGCGTCTGGGCAGCGTCCTGAACCATACGCCGGCAGAGGCAAACGCCGCGCAGGTATGTCCCGACGGGAAGGAGTTCGGGTCATTCTCTATCACCAGGAAGTAAAGTCCCTTTACGGTCAGCCAAGGACGGGGCCGGGCTACCAGGTGCTTAATTGCAACATTGGTAAACAGCAGGCCCAGCAGCATGGCAATCAGGGACAGCAACCCTGCCCGGCGGGTCTTGCGGAAAAAGAGCATTGCCACAGAGAGCACGATCCAGATTATTCCCGCATTGCCCAGCTGGGTATAAAATGTCACCAGCGGGTTGAGCACCTCGCAGCGTACAAATTCCTGAATCCAGAGCAGAACGGCCCCGTCCAGGCTGAGCAGTATATCCAGCAACGATTTTCCTCCTTTTACATATGGGTGATAAAAAGGGCGGGGTCTCCCCCGCCCTGTCTTGTTTTATGTCAGGCCGCCGGCTCCACGGTCTCGCAGGTCTGAATAATGCCGTTGACCAGTTCAAAGGTCTTGGTCTTGACAATGTGAGTCTTGCCGATGCGGACCTCCTGAGTGCCAACCGCCTGGGTAATGGGGTTGGTGATGGTGGCCCGGATGGTGAAGTTGACGCTGACATAACCGGGCTGCGCGCTGGCCACCACAGTGCCGTCCTCCTTCTCCACCGGGATGAGATAGGGCTCAGAGGAGACATCCAGCACATATGCATCCAGCATAGAGCCGTCCGCCATCAGCTGAGCGCCCTCGCCGCCGGCCTCTACCTGGGCTTTCACCGCCTCATAGACCGACTCCTGGACCAGAGGAACCTTGACTGTGTACTCAATCTGGGTGGTGCTGTTATCGCCGGGAATTCCCGCGTCCTTGCCCAGGAACTTCAGGGCCACCACAGCGGCCACAGCCACAATCAGAACCAGCACAATCAGATCGATAACATTGATCTTACCAAACAGCCGGCCCTTTTCATCCACGATTTTTCCTTTTTTTTCATTCATTCTGAGAAACCTCCGTGTGCGCTGTCAATGGAACTTGTAAATTGACATCATTATGGTACAATACAAGAGATACCGCGGATATTATCCTCTCATCCGCAGAGCAAATGTTCCCGTGCATAGCCGGCAGCAGGGGCCATACACAGGCTCAATGACGCTTCGCGGCTATTGTATCATATCCCAGCCTAAGATAACAAGTCTTTTTTGGAGGCTCCAACCATATGAAAGTTATCACGCTCATTTCCGGCGGCGACAGCGGCGGCGCTAAAACCCATGTCCATATGCTTCTTCAAAACTTGTCCCGCACTCCCGGCGTAACCGTTACCATGGTCTGCTTCATGGAGGGTCCCTTCTCACAAGAGGCCCGGGAGCTGGGCATTCCCACCGTAGTGCTGCCCGGCAAGAATATCTTCCGCACCTTCCACACCTTAAAAAAGATGATTCTGGACGGCGGCTACGATATCATCCACTGCCACGGCGCCCGGGGCAACATGATGGGCGCGCTGCTCCGCAGATCCACCGGCCTGCCGGTGGTCACCACCGTCCACTCCGACTGGCGTCTGGACTATATGGGCCGGCCCATCTCCCGCATCACCTACGGCACCATCAACGCCATCGCCCTGCGGCTTCTGGACTACCGCATCGGCGTGTCTGACGCCATGACCAACCTGCTTATCTCCCGGGGCTTCGACCCGGACAAGCTCTTCACCATCTACAACGGCATTGACTTCACCCCCCGCATCCCCTCCATGACCCGCAGCGAGTATCTGAAGAGTGTAGGCGCAAACTGGCCGGAGGACTGCGTCATTGCCGGTATCGCCGCCCGGCTTAACCCGGTCAAGGATATCCCCACTCTAATCCGCGGCTTTGCCCGGGCCAGGCAGTCTTGCCCCAAGCTGCGGCTGCTCATCGCCGGCGACGGCGAGCAGATGGGCGAACTCAAGGCCCTGGCCGCCGACCTGGGAGTAGCAGAGGATGTGTGCTTTGCCGGATGGGTGTCCGATGTGGACAGCTTCTACGGCGCTCTGGATATCAACACCCTCACCTCCCTGTCCGAGACCTTCCCCTACTCCCTCACTGAGGGAGCCCGGGCCGGTCTGCCCACTGTGGCCAGCCGAGTGGGCGGCGTGCCCTACCTTATTGATCACGGCGTCAACGGCCTGCTCTTTGAGGCGGGAGACTATGAAACCCTGGCCAGGCACCTCTCTACCCTGGCTTCCGACGAGACCCTGCGCACCCATATGGGCCAGCGGCTCTATCAGAAGGGAAAGCGCGACTACTCCCTGGAGAGCACCCTTCAGCGTCAGCTGGAGATCTACTCCGTCATTCTCCGGCGGAAGGCCCGGAACCACGGCAAGCGGGACGGCGCGCTGGTGTGCGGCGCCTACGGCCGGGGCAACGCAGGCGATGACGCCATCCTGGAGGCTATTGTCACCGAGCTGCGGCAGATTGACCCCGACCTGCCGGTGTGGGTTCTGTCCCGCAAACCATCGGAGACCCGGCTGACCTATCGGGTCAACTCTATCTACACCTTCGCCTTCCCCAAGTTTCTCTGGCGGATGCATAAGACCAGGCTCTACATCAACGGCGGCGGCTCTCTCATGCAGGACGTGACCAGCCACCGCTCTCTGTGGTTCTATCTTTTCACCATCTCCGCCGGCAAAATTCTGGGCAACAAGGTGATGATGTATGGCTGCGGCATCGGCCCTATCCACTCACCCTCCAACCGGAAACGGGCCGCCAAAGTGCTCCAGAAGCGGGTGGATGCCATCACCCTGCGGGACACGCACTCTAAAACCGAGCTGGAGGCTATGGGAGTCACCAACCCCAAGGTTATCCTTTCGGCCGACCCCACGGTCATCCTTCCTGCCGCAAGCCCTGAGGTCATCGACGGCGTGCTTGAGAACGAAGGGCTGGACCCTTCCGGCAAGTATTTTGGCTTTACCCTTCGTCCCTGGCCTGGCTTTGACGCAAAGGCGGCTATTTTCGGCCGGGCGGCTGACTACGTGTGGGAGAAGTACGGCATGACGCCTGTATTTCTGCCCATTGAGCGGCGGCTGGACGTAGGCGCCGCCCAGAAGGCCGCTGCGTATATCAAAAAAGCTCCCTACCACATTCTCCACACCACCGGCAGCAGCGACCACACCATCGGTCTCTTTGCCCGGATGCAGGCGGTTGTATCCATGCGGCTCCATGCGCTGGTGTTCTCCGCAGGACAGGGCGTGCCGCTGGTGGGCGTAGTGTACGACCCCAAGATCAGCTCCTTCCTCTCCTACATCGGGCAAGACCTGTACACAGATCTGTCCGACTTGACCTATGAGGGCCTGTGCGCCCACATTGACGCCGCCTGCGCCCGGATCGGGGACACAGCGTTCTTAGCCGGCGGCGTGGACCGGCTGCGGAAAGTAGAGCGCCGCAACAGCGAGACTGCAGCGGAGCTTCTTGGCAAATAGTCCTTTTCTCTCGCCTTTCCCGATATACTTCTTATATTACTCCTCGGGAGGTTTCTCGGTTGAAGCAATATATCTGTCTCTCCCCCTCTCCTTGGCAAACGGTTCCTACCCGGACCCAGCAGCTGATGACCCGGCTGCGGGACGCGGAAATTCTGTTCTTTGAGCCCCCCTCTCCCAAAGGCAGAGGGGGACGGGATGGCGGCCGTAAGGTGCGGCCCGGTTTGACAGTGTACTCTCTGCCCCCTGTTTTCCAGGTCGATGAGCGCCACGGCTTTCTCTTCTCCCGGGGCGTAAACAAGGTCACCCGTTTTATCACCGCCAAAATGGACCGCCACCGGTTCCGGGAGCCCATTTTATGGGCCACCTGCCCGGACCAGGTCCACCTGTTGGACACGCTGCCCTTCCGTGGGCTCGTGTACGACTGCGACCGGTACTGGTCCGGCTTCCCGCTGGAGTGGGAGAGTGACCTGGCGCTGGCTGCCGACGTTATCTTCGCCGCCTCACGGGGGCTCATCGACCACCTGTCTCCCTGCAATGACAATATTGCCCTAATTCCCAACGGGGTCAACTTTCCTATGTTCGCCCGCCAGGAAGCCGAGTTTCCCAGCGACTTGGTCCAAATCCCCCGGCCTATTCTGGGCTGGTCAGGCACTATTCGGCGCGGCCTGGACCTCGCTCCCCTGCTGCGCGCTGCATCTGAACTCCCTCAGTGCTCCTTTGTGCTGGTAGGCCGGGCAGAGGGCAGCCCTCAGCTGAGAAGGCTGTCCGCCCTGCCCAACGTGCACCTGCTGGGCCCCAAAGCGCCGGTGGATTTGCCCGACTACCTGTGCCGGTTCGACGTATGCCTAAACCTGCTGTCCGCCCGGGAGCAGCCCACCGACATCATCCCAAGCCGAATCTACGAGTACCTGTCCACCGGAAACCCCATTGTCTCCATGGTGGGCAGCGGGCAGATTGAGCATTTCCCCGACGTAATTTACGGCGCTCACACTGCCCGGGAGTTTGTGCAGCTCTGCGCCAGCGCCCTGACCGAAGTGGGCTCCTGGACCAGAATCCGGCGCCGGGATTACGGCGCCGCAGCAGCCTGGAGCGTCCGAGCCAATGAGGTGTGCCGCATTTTGGACGCCATTGGCCTGTGCTGAGCGAACCATTTCTTTGTTCTCTGTCAAAATTGGTCAATTGTCCATTGTATCCATTTGTCCTTTCTTGTCTAAGCCTACGAAATTAGTTTTTATCCCTTGTAAAGCAGGACACAATACGATATATTGTATGTATTCTTGGTACTATGAGGGGTGCTTGCGTTGCTGAACGGAGGACATATTGCCTGCCTGACCGCCATTCTCAACGGCCCCAATGCACCCAGACCAGACTGCTGAATTCTATCAGGTCATCCAGAACAAAGGATGACCTGATTTATTTTTCGCAGTGCTGAAATTTTTTGTATCATGGAGGTCGTTATGAGCAAGAAAGTTGCAGTTATTATGGGTTCTGACTCCGACCTGGAGACCATGCGTCCCTGCGTGAAGCGGCTCAAGAGCTTCGGCATTCCCTGCGAGGTGCGGGTTATCTCCGCCCATCGCACCCCCGCTGCCGCCGAGGACTTTGCCTCCCACGCCGCAGAGAATGGGTTCGGCGTCATCATTGCCGCCGCAGGCAAGGCCGCCCACCTGGCCGGCGTCCTGGCCGCCTACACCACCCTGCCCGTCATCGGCGTGCCCATCAAGACCTCCATGATGGGCGGTCTGGACAGTCTGCTGTCCATGGTCCAGATGCCCAAGGGTATCCCTGTCGCCTGTGTAGCCGTAGACGGCGCCGACAATGCCGCTATTCTGGCCGCCCAGATGCTGGCCCTCTCCGATGTCACCCTGGCTTCCGCTTTGAAGGACTTTAAGGCCGCCATGGCTGATGAAGTGGCCGAAAAGGACCGCAAGCTCCAGGCCGAGACCTTTTGAATTCTCCTTCCCCATCATATAAAATAAATCAATTCAGATAGACAGGAGCGGTTTTACATGAGTTACGAAAAGCGTGAGCAGCTGTACGAAGGCAAGGCCAAGAAGGTCTATGCTACCGACGATCCCCAGGTGGTCATCGTGTCCTACAAGGACGACGCCACCGCCTTCAACGGCTTGAAAAAGGGCACCATTACCGGAAAGGGCGCCATTAACAACCGCATGACCAACAACCTGATGCGCCGCCTGGAGGCCAAGGGTGTGCCCACCCACTATGTGGAGGAGCTGAGCGACCGGGAGACCGCCGTGAAGAAAGTGTCCATCGTCCCCCTGGAGGTCATTATCCGCAACATCTCTGCCGGCTCCTTCGCCAAGCGCTACGGCGTGGAGGAAGGTATTGTGTTCGACCAGCCCACTATTGAGTTCTCCTACAAGAATGACGATCTGGGCGACCCCCTGCTCAACAGCTACCACGCTCTGGCCCTCAAGCTGGCCACTCAGGACGAGATCGACCTTATCAAGAAGTATGCCTTTGCCGTCAATGATCTGCTGAAGGGCTTCATGAAGGAGATCGGCATCGACCTGGTGGACTTTAAGCTGGAATTCGGCAAGACAGCCGACGGCACCATCGTGCTGGCCGACGAAATCTCTCCGGATACCTGCCGCCTCTGGGATGAAAAGACCCACGAGAAGCTGGACAAGGACCGTTTCCGCCGGGATATGGGCGGCGCTGAAGAGGCCTACGAAGAGGTCATGCGCCGGCTGATGGGGGAGCAGTAATCCATGGGCGGTTTTTTTGGTACCATCTCAAAGCATGACTGCGTGATGGATCTGTTCTTCGGCACTGACTACCACTCCCACCTGGGCACCAAGCGGGGCGGCATGGCAGTCTATGACGCCAAGGACGGCTTCCAGCGCCAGATCCACAATATTGAAAACACTCCTTTCCGCACCAAGTTCGACAAGGATATTGCCGACTTCCACGGCTGCTCCGGCATTGGCTGCATCAGCGACACCGACCCCCAGCCCCTGCTGGTGCGCTCCCACCTGGGCCTGTACGCCATTACCACCGTGGGCATCATCAACAATGCCGACAAGCTGATCGAGCGCTACTTCTCCGACCACGGCCACCAGTTCATGGCCATGAGCTCAGGCAAGGTCAACTCCACCGAGCTGGTGGCCGCCCTCATCAACCAGAAGGACGACCTGGTCTCCGGCATCCGTCACGCCCAGGAGGAGATCGACGGCTCCTGCACCATGCTGCTCCTCACCCCCGACGCCATCATCGCCGCCCGGGACGCCATGGGCCGCCTGCCTGTGCTCATCGGCCAGAGCGACAGCGGCTGCTGTGTGTCCTTTGAGTCCTTTGCCTACCACAAGCTGGGCTATCACGACGCCTATGAGCTGGGCCCCGGGGAGATCGTGCAGGTCACAGCCGACGGCTGGACCACCCTGGCTCCCGCCGGAGACAAGATGAAGATCTGCGCCTTCCTCTGGACCTACTATGGCTACCCCAACTCCAACTATGAGGGCGTCAACGTGGAGGTCATGCGCTACCGCAACGGAGAGATCATGGCCCGGGACGAAATCCAGAAGGGCAAGCTGCCCAAGGTGGACTATGTGGCCGGCGTGCCCGACTCCGGCGTGCCCCACGCCATCGGCTTCGCCAACCGCAGCGGCAAGCCTTTTGCCCGCCCCTTTGTCAAGTACACCCCCACCTGGCCCCGGTCCTTCATGCCTGCTAACCAGGAGGCCCGCAATCAGGTGGCCAAGATGAAGCAGATTCCTGTCCCCGAGCTTATTGAGGGCAAGAAGCTTCTCTTTGTGGACGACTCCATTGTCCGGGGCACCCAGCTGCGGGAGACCGTGGAATTCCTGTATGAGTCGGGCGCTGAAGAGGTCCACATGCGCTCGGCCTGTCCCCCCATTATGTACGGCTGTAAATATCTTAACTTCTCCCGCAGCAACTCCGACATGGAGCTCATTGCCCGCCGCACCATCCAGGAGCTGGAGGGAGATGAGGGCCAGCAGCATCTGGAGGAGTACGCCGATTCCTCTACCGAGCGGGGCCAGTGCATGCTTAAGTCCATCTGCGAGAAGCTGGGCTTTGATTCTCTGGGTTATCAGTCCCTGGATGGCCTGCTGGAAGCCATCGGCATCGACCGGGACAAGATCTGCACCTACTGCTGGAACGGCAAGGAGTAAGCCACGCCCCTTCTACTACAAATTTTGATTGGAGGTTCCCCCATTGAAGAACTCCCATTCTGAGTCCTACGCCGCTGCCGGTGTGGACGTCACTGCCGGCTACGAGGCGGTCAAGCGCATCAAGCCCATGGTAGAGTCCACCTACATTCCCGGCGTTATGGGTACCCTGGGCGGCTTCGGCGGCATGTTTGCCCCCGATATGACCGGCATGAAGAAGCCTGTCCTGGTGTCCGGCACCGACGGCGTGGGCACCAAGCTGAAGATCGCCTTTCTTATGGACAAGCACGACACCGTGGGCATTGACTGCGTGGCCATGTGCGTCAATGACATCATCTGCGGCGGCGCCGCCCCCCTGTTCTTCCTGGACTACATCGCCTGCGGCAAGAACGACCCCTCCCGCATCGCGGAGATTGTCTCCGGCATCACTGAGGGCTGCCGTCAGGCCGAGTGCGCCCTGGTGGGCGGCGAGACCGCCGAGATGCCCGGCTTCTACCCCGCCGAGGAGTACGACCTGGCCGGCTTCTCTGTGGGCATTGTGGACGAGGAGAAGATCATCGACGGCAAGGCCCTCGCCGAGGGCGACGTGCTCGTCGGCTTGGCCTCCTCCGGTGTCCACTCCAACGGCTTCTCCCTGGTCCGCAAGGTCTTTGACGTGACCGCTGAAAACCTGAAGGAGTACCACGACAGCCTGGGCACCACCCTGGGCGAGGCCCTGCTGGCCCCCACCCGCATCTATGTAAAGGCCGTCAAAGCCCTGCTGAAGGCAGGTGTGGATATTCACGCCGTCAGCCACATCACCGGCGGCGGCTTCTACGAGAACGTGCCCCGCATGATGACAGACGGCCTCACCGCTGCCATCCACACCGGCAGCTTCCCCTGCCCGCCCATCTTCCGGCTCATTCAGGAGAAGGGCAACATCCCCACCCGGGATATGTATAATACCTTCAATATGGGTATCGGCATGATCCTTGCCGTCCCCGCTCCCCAGGCCGGTCAGGCTCTGGATGTCCTGTCTGCCGCGGGCGAGACCGCCTACCAGATCGGCCAGGTCATCCCCGGAAGCGACGGCGTCGTGCTGGACTGACGCCCCCTCTCAGGGCGGCCCGCAGCTGTCCTTCCGGCGGCCCGGGCCGCCCTGTCTCTTTTCTCTGTGACTGCGTTCTGTGAAGGAATTTTACTTTTCAGATTTTGCAGCACAGACTCTACTACATTGGGGAGGTAACTCTCATGCCGAAAAACATTGTCGTCCTGGTCTCCGGCGGCGGCACCAACCTCCAGGCTCTCATTGACGCCCAAAGCCGCGGTGAGATCAAAAACGGTGCCATTACCGCCGTTATCTCCTCCCGCCCCGACGCCTACGCCCTGGAGCGGGCCAAGGCGGCCGGTATTCCGGGCTATGTGGTGGCCCGAAAGGATTTCCCGGGAAACCGGGAGATGACCCAGGCCCTGGTGGCCAAGCTCCGGGCGCTGAAAGCGGACCTGGTGGTGCTGGCCGGCTTTATGCACATCCTCACCGAGGAGATGGTCCAGGCCTATCCCAACGCCATTCTCAACGTCCATCCCGCCCTTATCCCCTCTTTCTGCGGGAAGGGGGCCTACGGCCTCCATGTCCATGAGATGGCCCTGGCCTACGGCGTAAAGGTCACTGGCGCCACCGTCCACTTTGTCAACGAAGAGGCGGACGGCGGCCCCATTGTGCTCCAAAAGGCGGTGGAGATCCGAGAGGGCGACACCCCTGAGGTACTCCAGCGCCGGGTCATGGAAGAGGCTGAGTGGAAGCTTCTTCCCCTGGCCGTATCCCTTTTCTGCCAGGGACGGCTCTCCGTGGAGGGCCGGTGCGTACGCACTCTTCCCCAGGCGTAACATCCCCGCGTTTGATATTTTTTAAAGGGAGATTATAACAATGCTTGATCTGTTTCAGCTTCTCAGCTCCAATTCCTACCCCGGCCGCGGCATTGTCCTGGGCCGCAGCGCCGACAACAAAAAGGCCGTGATTGCCTATTTCATCATGGGCCGCAGCGAGAACTCCCGCAACCGGGTCTTTGAAGCCACCGAAGACGGCATCCGCACCCGGGCCTACGACGAGTCCAAGATGACCGATCCCTCCCTCATCATCTATCACCCTGTCCGGGTGGTGGACGGCACTACCATCGTCACCAACGGCGACCAGACCGACACTATCGCCAACGCCTACCGCCGCGGCGAGGGCTTTGTCCGCGCCCTGCGCACCCGTGAGTTTGAGCCCGACTGTCCCAACTATACCCCCCGCATCTCCGGCGCAGTCCGGCCCGACGGCAGCTACCGGCTGTCCATCCTCAAGAGTGCCGGCGGCGATCCCGCCTGCTGTCAGCGGTTCTTCTTTGAGTACGACGCCCCCATCGCCGGCCAGGCTCACTTCATCAGCACCTATCAGGGCGACGGCTCCCCCCTGCCCTCCTTTGAGGGCGAGCCCCGCACCGTGGCTCTGGATGCCCCCGACGCCAACACCCTGGCCGCCCGCCTGTGGGAGAGCCTGAACGCGGAGAATAAGGTGTCCCTCTTTGTCTCCTATCTGGACCTGGAGACCGGCAAGGCGGACAGCGTTATCGTCAACAAGCATCAGTAAGGAGGAGCGAACATGAAGGAACTGGAACTGAAATACGGCTGCAACCCCAACCAGAAGCCCGCCCGCATCTTTATGGAATCCGGCGAGCTGCCCGTCCAGGTGCTCAACGGCAAACCCGGCTACATCAACTTTCTGGATGCCTTTAACTCCTGGCAGCTGGTTAAGGAACTGAAGGCCGCCACCGGCCTGCCTGCCGCCGCCTCCTTCAAGCACGTCTCCCCCGCCGGCGCCGCCGTGGGCACTGAGCTGACCGACGTGGAGCGGAAGATCTACTTTGCCGAAGGCATGGAGCTCTCCCCCATCGCCTCCGCCTATGTCCGGGCCCGGGGCGCCGACCGCCTGTGCTCCTACGGCGACTGGGCCGCCCTCTCCGACGTGTGCGACGCCCAGACCGCCCGCTACCTGGCCCTGGAGGTGTCCGACGGCGTCATTGCCCCCGGCTACACCGACGAGGCCCTTGCCATCCTCAAAACCAAGCGCAAGGGCAACTACAACGTGGTGCAGATGGACCCGGACTATGTGCCCAAGGCCATTGAACGCAAGGATGTGTACGGCATCACCTTCGAGCAGGGGCGCAACAACTTTGAGATCAACGCCGCCCTGCTGGACAACATCGTCACCCAGAACAAAAACCTGCCCGAGAACGCCAAGCGGGATCTGATTCTGGCCCTGATCACCCTGAAGTACACCCAGTCCAACTCGGTGTGCTACACCAAGGACGGCCAGGCCATTGGCGTGGGTGCCGGCCAGCAGAGCCGCATCCACTGCACCCGCCTGGCGGGCAATAAGGCGGACATCTGGCTCCTGCGGCAGCACCCCAAAGTGCTGGGCCTCCAGTTTGTGGACGGCATCCGCCGCCCCGACCGGGACAACGCCATCGACGTGTACATCTCCGACGAGTATGAGGACGTGCTGGCCGAGGGCGTGTGGCAGAACACCTTCAAGGTCAAGCCCGAGGTACTCACCGCAGAGGAAAAGAAGGAGTGGATTGCCCGTCAGACTGGCGTCAGCGTGGGCTCCGACGCCTTCTTCCCCTTCGGCGACAACGTGGAGCGGGCCCGGAAGTCCGGCGTGTCCTATATTGCCCAGCCCGGCGGCTCCATCCGGGACGACAACGTCATCCAGACCTGCGACAAGTACGGCATTGTGATGGCCTTCACCGGCATGCGTCTGTTCCACCACTAAGGCGCATCCGTAAAACCAGTCCCCGGCAGGGACTCCAAACATGAACAAGAAACGAGGTAAATCACAATGAAAGTTCTCGTCGTAGGCGGCGGCGGACGGGAGCACGCCATCGTGTGGGCTCTGTCCAAGAGCCATAAGGTTGAGCAGATTTTCTGTGCCCCCGGCAACGGCGGCATCGCTGCCCTTGCCGAGTGCATCCCCATCAAGGCCACCGACGTGGAGGTCATGGTGGCCTGGGCCGTGTCTCACGCCATCGACTTTGCAGTGGTGGCCCCCGATGACCCCCTGGCTTTGGGCATGGTGGATGCCATGGAGGCGGCAGGCATTCCTGCCTTCGGTCCCCGGGCCAACGCGGCAATCATCGAGGCCTCCAAGGTCTTTTCCAAGAATCTGATGGCCAAGTACCACATCCCTACCGCCAAATATAACACCTTTACGGATATGGAAGCCGCGCTCTCCTACGTCCGCGGGCAGGGCGCACCCATCGTGGTCAAGGCAGACGGCCTGGCCCTGGGCAAGGGCGTGATTGTGGCCCAGACTGTGGCCGAGGCGGAGGACGCCGTCCGCTCCATGATGGCGGACAAGCGCTTCGGCGAGGCGGGAACCCGCCTGGTCATCGAGGAGTGCATGACCGGCCCCGAAGTGACAGTGCTGGCCTTCTGTGACGGCGAGCATGTGGTCCCCATGCCCTCCTCCCAGGACCATAAGCGGGCTTTTGACGGCAACCAGGGGCCCAACACCGGCGGTATGGGCGCCATCTCCCCCTCCCCCAACTATACCCCCGAAGTGGCGGAGCGCTGCATGAAGGAGATCTTTCTCCCCACTGTGGCCGCACTGAAGGCGGAGGGCCGCCCCTTCCGCGGCGTGCTCTACTTCGGGCTTATGCTCACCCCCGACGGCCCCAAGGTGGTGGAGTACAACGCCCGGTTTGGCGATCCGGAGTGTCAGGCTGTCCTCTCCCTGCTGGAGAGCGACCTGCTGGATATCATGCTGGCCTGCCGCGAAGGTACCCTGGATCAGCTGGACATTCGCTGGAAGGATGCCGCCGCCTGCTGTCTGGTGCTGGCCTCAGGAGGATATCCCGGGAAATACCAGAGCGGTTATCCTATCTCCGGCCTGGAGAAGGCGGGTGAGACTGCCATGGTTTTCCACGCCGGCACCCGTCTGGCCGAAGACGGGCAGATTCTCACCTCTGGCGGCCGGGTACTTGGCGTCACCGCCACCGGCAGCACTCTGAATGATGCCATTGACAGTGCATACAATGCCGCCAAGTACATCTCCTTTACAGATATGCAGTTCCGCACCGACATCGGCCGGGTGTAAATCCAATCGATACAGCTTATGCAAAAGAGCGGCTTTGGCCGCTCTTTTGCACTGCATCCGCCAGCCGCAACCGGCGGTTGTCAAATGTTTTACTGTTCTTGGTGGTCTTTTTCCCCGCCGTATGCTATCATGTCACCACCATCAAGAGGAGGAATCATCTATGTTTGAAGAGCAGCTCTATCAGCTCCGCAGAGAGCGAGGCATCTCCCAGGAGGAACTGGCCAATGTCGTGGGTGTCTCCCGCCAGGCGGTGCAGAAATGGGAATCTGGAGCTTCTCAGCCCAATATGGACAACCTGATTGCCATCAGCGAATACTTCGGCGTCACACTGGACTACCTGCTCAAGGGTCCAGCTCCCGGCTGGGAAACGACGGCAGGCCCCCCCCGAAGAAACATCCCAAGTGGTCTGTATTCCCTACGGCTTCCACTATGAATACAAGAGCAGCACCACGCTGTTTGGTTTGCCCCTGGTCCACATCAACCTTGGCCGGGCAGGACTGCACCGGGCAAAAGGCATTCTGGCCATTGGCAACGTAGCCACCGGACTGGTATCCATCGGCCTCATCTCCGCAGGATTGCTCTCCTTCGGCTGCCTGAGCCTGGGCCTGCTGGCTATGGGCGCACTGGCCTTGGGAGTTGCGGCGCTGGGCGGCATCGCCTTGGGAGCCGGGATTGCCGCTGGCGGCTTGGCTGCGGGCTGGCTGGCCATCGGCGGCCTGGCCAAAGGAATTTACGCCTTAGGCGGCCTAGCCTTTGCCGAGAAGGTGGCCGCCGGAGGCGCAGCCTTCGGACACATTGCCATTGGGGACGCAGTTCAGGGTGCGGTGACCTTTTCAAACCACGGCGGCGCGGCGCTTCCAGCCGCCGCCATCCGCAGTGCCATTCTTCAGGCTTTCCCTGCCATTCCCAGCTGGCTGCTCACCCTGTTTTCTTCTCTCTAATGTGCGTCTCCATATACAAAAAGCGTGCAGCTGCTGGCTGCACGCTTTTTCTTTTCAGTTCAGGTAGTCCCCCACGGGACACTGATTGTACTGCTTGATAATCCTGAGCATAACCGAGCCGTCGCTCTGGGGCGTCTCCTCCACGATTTTGTACTTCGTCCCGCTCCGGTTCAGCCCCTGCTTGTAGTGCTCCACCTCATCCTGCACTCTTCTCTGGGCAAGCCCCTGCTCCAAGTCCTCTTTCAGCATGAAATGCAGGGTCTGGCAGATACACGCCGCCTTTACCCGCTTCATCCGCGGCACCTCCTTTTAAAAATAGAAAAAACAAAATACGTGCAGCATTCAACCGGATTTACGCAGTGAATGCCACACGTTGCAACATTATTGTACAAAATCCGCCCCGCTTTTTCAAAGGCAGTTTTTCACAAATCAGAACGCTGTTTTTTGTAAGAACTCCGACCTCTTTTCGTAAGAAAATCGAAATTCCGCCGTCAAAAATCCGGGCGGTTTTTCCTGTATCATAACGTTACAGAAAGAAGGCGTTATGATGAAGAAAAAGACCATTGCCATACTCTTCGGCGGCTGTTCCACAGAGTATCCTGTGTCCCTCCAGTCCGCTCACGCGGTCATTACCCATCTGGACCGGGCCAAATACAATCTGGTCCTGCTGGGCATCACCCGGGATGGGCGCTGGCTGTACTATGACGGACCTGCGGACGACATTCCCGCTGATACCTGGCACCAAAACACGGCCCACTGCACCCCCGCCCTCATCTCCCCCGACCGGGAGACCCACGGACTGCTGCTCCTGGCGGCGGCCGGACCGACGGTCATCCGGCTGGACGCCGCCTTCCCAGTGCTCCACGGCAAAAACGGCGAGGACGGCACAGTCCAGGGACTGCTGGAGCTGGCTGGTATCCCCGTGGTGGGCTGCGGGAGCCTGGGTTCCGCCCTGTGCATGGACAAAGATGTGGCCCACCGTTTAGCGGCCTCTGCCGGGCTGGCGGTGCCCCGCTCCGCCCTGTTTCATGCCTGGGAGAACCCCGGCCTTCTCTCCGATCTGACTGCCGGACTGAGCCTTCCCCTGTTTGTCAAGCCGGCCCGGTCTGGCTCCTCCTTCGGCATCACCAGAGTCACCGATCGGACGGCGCTGCCGCAGGCTGTGGCTACCGCCCTGGAGCATGACGACAAGGTGATCATTGAGGAGAGCATCCCAGGGTTCGAAGTCGGCTGTGCCGTGCTGGGCACCGAAACCCTGACCGTAGGCCGGGTGGACGAAATTGAGCTGACCAAGGGCTTTTTTGACTATACGGAAAAATACCAGCTCCTCACCTCTAAAATTCACATGCCCGCCCGTATTTCCCCCAAGGACGAGGCACGGGTCCAGGAGGCCGCTGTCACAGCCTACCGGGCCCTGTGCTGTACCGGCTGTGCCCGGGTGGACTTTTTCTTCACGCCGGAGGGAACAATCGTATTCAATGAGATCAATACCATTCCCGGTTTTACCTCCCACAGCCGCTACCCGGCCATGATGGCAGGGGTAGGGCTGGATTTCTCCGCCCTGGTAAACCGTCTGGTGGAACAGGCGGTGGGCACATGAGCCCGGCAGAGATGGTGCGCACCGGCCCGCTGGTGCTGGTCAATCAGTTTCATCCCCTGGAGCGGGAGCCCGACGCCGCGTCCCTCCTTCCCCCCGACAACCGCCGCCCCAACATCCTGCTGGAAGCCCGGGCCGGAACGGTGCTCAACCGCTTTCTCTCCGATCTGGGCTGCACAGGGGAGATTGTGCCGGTCAGCGGATACCGCAGCCGGGCAGAGCAGGAGGCCATCTTCTCCGACTCCCTCCGGAACAGCGGCGAGGACTTTACCCGGGCCTATGTGGCGCTGCCGGGGTGCAGCGAGCACCAGACCGGCCTGGCCATCGACCTGGGGGAGAACCGGCCCGACCTGGACTTTATCCGCCCTCAATTCCCCGACACCGGCGTGTTCCGCACCTTCCGCCGCCGGGCCTCGGAGTACGGCTTCATTCTCCGCTATCCAGAGAATAAAACTGCCGTCACCGGCATCCAGTTTGAGCCCTGGCACTTCCGCTATGTGGGCTGGCCCCATTCCAGGCTGATGGAGGAGGCGGGACTGGTGTTGGAGGAGTATATCCGCTTGCTGAATGACTACCCGGAGTCCGGAGCCCACCTGCACTTTCATGACCGGGACCGCTCCTTTGAACTGTATACCGTGTCCCAGGAAAATCTGGAGGCGCTGCCAAAACGCCTGCCCGGAGACACCCCATGTCAGTGGTCGGGCAACAACAGCGGCGGCGTAGTGGTTACCATCTGGAGGGATGTGCCGTGAGCGCCCCCCAGGAAAAAACGGCCCAGTATGGCGGACTGGACCTGTTTCGCATCCTTGCTGCACTGCTGGTGGTGGCCGTCCACACCGGCCCGCTGCTCACTGTCAGTGCCCAGGCCAATTATCTCATCACCGACATTCTGGCCCGGCTGGCTGTTCCCTTCTTTCTGGCGGTCAGCGGCTTCTTCCTGGCCCCCGGGATAGAAAAGGACTGGCACAGTCTGCGGCATTTCTTCCATAAAGTTTTATTGCTTTACGGAATTTCCATCCTGCTCTACCTGCCCCTCATGGTCCGCAACGGCTACTTCAGCGGCTGTACACCCCTCTCTCTGGCCGCTGACCTGATATTCAACGGCCCCTTCTACCACTTATGGTACTTCCCCGCCGCCGTGCTGGGCACTATTATTATATTCCTTTTGCTCCGGCGGCTGGGAGTGCGGGGCTCGCTGGCCATCTGCAGTCTGCTCTATCTGGTGGGCCTGCTGGGTGACAGCTATTACGGCCTCTCCGCCGCACTTCCGCCTCTGAACACTTTCTATAATCTGCTTTTCTCCTGCTTTGACTATACCAGAAATGGGCTCTTTCTCTCTCCCCTTTTCCTTCTCTTGGGGGTGCTCCTGCGGAAACATTCGCCCCGTCTTGCTGCCGGCCAGTACAGCGCACTGCTCTGCGGAGGATTCATCCTGCTTGTGGCAGAGGGAGAACTAGTCGCCCAGTTCGGTCTGCCCCGGCACGACAGCATGTACCTGACCCTGCCCCTGTGTATCTGGCCCCTGATGCGACTTCTCTGCTCTATAAAGTGCAAGAGCTTTCCGGCTGTTCGAACCGCGTCCACAGTGGTCTATGTAATCCACCCCCTCTGCATTGTGGCGGTGCGGGGCGGCGCCAAGGCTCTGGGCATTCTCTCCCCAGACGGTTTTCTGCTGGGCAGCAGTCTGCTCCACTATCTGGCCGTAGCCGCCGTCTCCCTGCTGGCGGCGCTCCCCTTTGCCCTCTGGCGGCAGCGCCAGAGACATGTACAGAATACCCCGAACCGTCTGAGGGCATGGGCAGAGATTGACCGCTCCGCCCTGGTCCACAACATCGGTCGGCTGACCGAGCTGCTCCCTGCCGGCTGTGAGCTGATGGCGGTAGTAAAAGCCAACGCCTACGGCCATGGAGATACGCTCACTGCCCGGGTCTGCATGGAAAATGGTGTGAAAGCCTTCGCTGTGGCCACTCTGGAAGAGGGCATCCGGCTCCGCCGGACAGGAATCAGAGGTGAAATCCTGATTCTGGGCTGGACACCGCCGGAACTGGCCCAACTGCTGTCCCGCTGGCATCTGACCCAGACAGTCGTCGGCCCCGAGTACGCACAGGAGCTGAATCATTCGGGCTGCAAGGTGAAGGTCCACCTGGCGGTGGATACTGGCATGCACCGGCTGGGGCTCGCCTGGGACGACGGGGACGGCCTGCTGGCTGTCTGCCGGCTGAGACGGCTCCGCGTCACAGGGATGTTTACCCACCTGGCCTTTTCCGAATCCCTGGAGCTCGATGCCGCCCGGCGCACCCAGGCACAGCTGGAGCGCTTTTACCAGGCGGCGGAGCTGGTCGCCCAATCCGGGTATGGGCCGGTAGCCCTCCATGCCCTGAGCAGCTACGGCCTGCTCAACTGTCCGCCCCAGGCCGGCATGGCCTACGCCCGGCCCGGTATTGCTCTCTACGGCGTGCTGAGCCGTCCGGACGACCAGGTGGGCACTTCGCCCGGCCTGCGGCCGGTGCTCTCCCTGCGGGCAAAGATTGCTCGGATACACAGCCTGGAGCCCGGTGACTGCGCCGGATACGACGGCGCCTTTGCCCCTTCCGCTTCCGCCCGGGTCGCAGCCGTCACCA
Organism: uncultured Pseudoflavonifractor sp.; assembly: GCF_944387805.1. Taxonomy (GTDB): domain Bacteria; phylum Bacillota; class Clostridia; order Oscillospirales; family Oscillospiraceae; genus Pseudoflavonifractor. The sequence goes on from NZ_CALXGI010000019.1 coordinate 35,167, forward strand.
TCGGATACGCCGACGGATACCCCCGCAGCCTGTCCAACGGCAGGGGCCGCGTGCTTATCCGTGGCAAGTTTGCCCCTGTGGCGGGACTCATCTGCATGGATCAGCTGCTGGTAGACGTAACCGGCATCCCAGAGGCCCAGGAAGGCGACACCGTCACCCTCATCGGCCAGGACGGCGAACAGATTCTCACTGCCGAAGAGGTCGCCCGGGACGCCGGTACCATCACCAACGAGCTGCTCTCCCGGCTGGGAGAGCGGGTTACCCGGGTCATGATTTCATAGAAAAACGCCCTCTGCCAGGCAGAGGGCGTTCAGCCTGTCGAAAAAATTTTTTCGACAGGCTGCTGCACTTTTTCAAACGTTGAAAAAGTGGTTTGATTGCACACAAAAGACAACCCCGACGGCTTTCTTTTACACTATCTTTCCCTCCGAAACCTTGCGTCCCAGAGCTTATCGACAGCCTCTCTTATCTCCCAATATATTGCCGCAGGCACTGCTCCACCGCCTGGGCGGAGGCATCGCAGCGGATAAGCCGGAAGCCGCCGTCCCGGAGATAGACAGCCACAGTCCCGCCGGTCCGCCAGACAGCCCGCACCTGTTTCCATGGCGTCAGGTCACAGACTGCGCCGTAACAGTACTTCAGGCCTTCCGGGGAGAGCCGGACCGTCTGCCGCCCCGCCAGGAGGTAAGAACAGGTCCCCTGCTCCAGCTCTCGCTCCACCCGGATGCGGACAAAGGTCCGGAATAACGGCAGCCAGACTGTGCTCAGGGCCAGCCCCGCCGCCAGCGGGACGATGAGGGCGGACACCGACGGCACGTTCACCAGCTCCGGCCATTTCACCATATGGGGCACCCGGAGGGCGGCCAGCAGCAGGAAAAGAGCGCCGCATACCGCCATCAGAACTGTGGTCGGCCGCCAGTAGATCAGGCTCCTGGCCCGGTGCAGGTTGACCTGTTCCAGAGCCTGAGCCAGGGTCTCCCGGTCCCAGATATAGGTCAGGGTCAGCGGCTGGGCCGCGTCCCTTCCGTCTTGCGGCATGGCCGCCATGGTCTTACCCTCTCCCCCGTCTGCCCTGGTTGGGCCTGGCGTTCTTCTTGGTCTTGGGCTTGGCCCAGCCCGCCTTACGGGCGGGCGTGGGGCTGTTGTGCTCCACCCGCTTGCCCGCCTGCTTCAGCTTCTCCTCCGGCCGCTTCCGGGGCTTACCGCCCTTGCCCTTATTATCCCGCTCCGGTCCTTTGGAACGGCTCTGGCCGCCCTGGGGGCCGTTGGGCCGCACCAGACAGTGTTTTCCAAAGCCGATGAGATCCTCACGATGGGTCCGGTGGAGAGCTTCCAGCACCAGAGGCCGCTTCTCCGGACGCTTCCACTGCATGAGAGCCCGCTGCATGGCCTTATCGTGGGGGTTGGTGGGCACAAAGACCGGCTGCATGGTGCGGGGGTCGATGCCGGTGTAGTACATACAGGTAGACAGAGTTCCGGGCGTGGGATAGAAGTCCTGGACCTGCTCGGGCTGGCGGCCCGACTTGTTGAGCCACTCGGCCAGCTTCACCGCGTCCTCCAGGGTGCAGCCCGGATGGGAGGACATGAGGTAGGGCACCAGATACTGCTCCTTACCGTACTTCTGGTTGAGCCGCTCATACTTCTGGCGGAATTTCTCATAGACCTCGATATGGGGCTTGCCCATGTAGTCCAGCACCGAGTTGACGCAGTGCTCCGGCGCCACTTTCAGCTGGCCGGAGACATGGTACTTCACCAGGTCGGCAAAGAACTCGCCGCTTTTATCCTTCATCATGTAGTCGAAGCGAATACCGGACCGGATAAAGATCTTCTTTATGCCGGGGATCTCCCGCAGCTTCCGCAAAAGCATGAGGTAGTCGGTGTGGTCCGCGTCCAGGTTGGGGCAGGCCTCCGGAGACAGACAGGCCCGGTTCTTGCACAGACCGGCCTTCATCTGCTTCTTGCAGGCAGGGCGGCGGAAATTGGCAGTGGGGCCGCCCACGTCGTGGATATACCCTTTGAATCCGGGGTGATGGGTCAGCGCGGTCACCTCCCGGATGACGCTCTCATGGCTCCGGGCGGAGATGATGCGTCCCTGGTGGAAGGCCAGAGAGCAGAAATTGCAGGCGCCAAAGCAGCCCCGGTTGTGGGCCACCGAGAACCGGACCTCCTCAATGGCAGGCACGCCGCCCATGCTGTCGTACATGGGATGGGGTTCCCGGACGTAGGGCAGTTCGGCCACCAGGTCCAGTTCCTCGGTGGTGAGGGGCATAGCAGGCGGGTTGACCACCAGCAGATCCCGGCCGTGGCGCTGGAGAATGGCGCGGCCCACGATGGGGTCGTGCTCTCTGTACTCTGTCATATTGGCCTCGGCATAGGCCCGCTTGTCTCCTGCCACCGTCTCAAAGGACGCCACCTCCACCATGGGATAGGCACAGGCGGAGGGGTTGTCTGCCAGAAAGGCGGTACCCCGCACGTCGGTGATCTCCCCAATGGGTGTACCGGAGGCCAGACGGGCGGCAATCTCCTTGGTAGCGGTCTCCCCCATGCCGTAGACCAGCAGGTCAGCCTGGCTGTCCAGCAGAACAGAGCGGCGCACCTTGTCATCCCAGTAGTCATAATGGGCGAAGCGGCGGAGAGAGGCCTCCAGACCGCCGATGACCACCGGGATGTCCCCAAAGGCCTCCCGCACCTTATTGGCGTACACCACCACCGCGTGGTCCGGCCGCAGTCCCGCCTTATTTCCCGGGGAATAGGCGTCGTCCTGGCGGCGGCGCTTGGCTACCGTGTAGTGGGCCACCATGGAGTCGATATTACCGCTGGAGATGAGGACAGCCAGTCTTGGCCGGCCAAGCACTGTAAAGCTCTCTTCCTTGCGCCAGTCCGGCTGGGACAGAATGGCCACCCGGTAGCCCTCATGCTCCAGCAGGCGGGAGATAATGGCTGGGCCAAAGGAGGGGTGGTCTACATAGGCATCTCCGGTGATCACCAGGAAGTCATAGGAATCCCAGCCCCGCTCCGCCATATCCTGTTTGGAAACCGGCAGGAACTGCCGTGCATCAATACTCATGGTTCTCTCCTGTAAAGTAAAATATCATTACACTTTCAACACAGAAGCCATACGGACAAATGCCCGTATGGCTTCGCCCCTGGTTCAGATTTTCTGGGGCTCGTATCCGATGTACTTCTCCATCAGATCCAGCGGGACACGGGTACCTTGGGCCTGGCCGATCTTGTGGAAGCCGTAGCGTTGGTAAAACCTCTGGGCCACATAATTGTCCGGTGCACAGCGCAGGCGCAGTTTATCCCGGCCCAGAGGGCGATACACCGACACCGCCTCGCCCAACAGCTGGATGCCCAGCCCCTGTCTGCGGCGGTTGGGCAGCATATAGCAGAACGGGATGTAGCCCACCCCCAGCTCCTTGTCCCGTTCTGTGGCCATCTGGATAATCCCGGCCATCTCCTCTCCCAGGTAGGCGGCGGTCACCGCCCGGCTGTCCCGCCGGCACTGCTCCAGCGCCTCCCGGACAAAGCCTTCCCCGTCAAAGTGGGTCAGAGATCCGTGGATGTCCACCCACGCCTCTTTGCGGGCCTGGTAGTAGATCTCGCTGTCGCGTTCCATATCCAGGGGCTCAAACCACAGGTTGGGCTCAACTGCATTGCCCTCCCGGTGACGCCACCAGGTCTGATGGGCCAGAGTGGAGATCTCCTCAGACAGATGGCTGTTGTCATTCTCAAATACCAGCCGTGCCTTCCCGTCCTCCACCTCCACACAAGTGACGGCGGTATTGTCCGCGTGACCCAGGGTGCGGATCTCCCGGGGGTCCATGCCCCGGATGATGCCCTGGAGCTGACGGATGACCGTACCGTGGGAAAACACCGCCACTGTCTGGCCCGGATGGGCTCTGGCGATGTCAAGCACCGCGCTGTACACACGCCCTCCTGCCTGGGCAAAGCTCTCCCCGCCCGGCGCCTGAAAGTCAGGGGATGCAGTGCTGAACTGTCTCATCCGTACGCCATCCCGGCGCAGGATCTCACCCCAGGGCCGGTCCTCCCAGTCTCCCAGGTTGATCTCCCTCAGCGCCGGAAGAGTGTGCAGCTCCAGGCCGTGAGTCTCATAGATGGCCCGCGCAGTGGTCATTGTACGAAACAGGTCGCTGGAATATACCGCGTCAATATGGACCTGGGCAAAGCGGTGAGACAGAGCGGCAATCTGCCGGTAGCCCCGCTGGGTAATCAGGCTGTTGTACCAGCCGTGCGCCCGGCGGTACAGGTTGCCCTCCGCCTCGGCATGGCGGACAATATAAATTCGGGTCATGGGACCACTCCCGTCTTCTGGATTAAGTGCTTTACCAGGGCCGCACGGCTCCGGTCAGCTGGGAGACCTGGCACAGACCCTGCTCCGCAGCGATTTGGGCCAGCTCATCCACGGTTTTGACCGGCGCATAGGGATCGGCAAAGCAGGCCGCGCCCACGGACACTGCTGTGGCGCCTGCCAGCATCATCTCCGCCGCGTCCCGGCCGTTGGACACGCCGCCCATGCCCAGCACGGGCACCTTTACGGCGTTTGCCACCTCCCAGACCATACGCACTGCCACCGGGAACACCGCCGGGCCGGACAGGCCGCCGGTGTTCATCTTCAAAATGGGCCGTCTGGTCTTCAGATCAATCCGCATACCCCGGATGGTGTTGATGAGAGAGATGGCATCGGCGCCCGCCCCCTCCACCGCACGGGCAATCTCGGTAATGTCAGTCACGTTGGGGGACAGCTTCACCATCACAGGGACAGTGGAATGACGTTTTGCCTCCTCCGTCACCTCGGCGGCCAGCTCAGGCCGGGTGCCATAGGCCAGACCGCCCGCTTTTACGTTGGGGCAGGAGATGTTGACCTCAATCATATCCACGCCGGCGGCGGACAGCTTCTCGCACATGACGCCGTACTCCTCGGGGGTGTTGCCCGAGATGTTGGCAATAATGCGGATGTCGATGTCCCTGAGCCGGGGCAGCTCATGGGCGATGAAGGCGTCCACGCCCGGGTTCTGAAGGCCCACGGAGTTGAGCATGCCCATGGGGGTCTCGGCGATGCGGGGAGCCGGATTGCCCTCCCGGCGCTGGGGGGTCAAGCCCTTGACGCAGATGCCGCCCAGGCGGCTGATGTCGTAGAGCTGGCCATACTCCCGTCCAAAGCCGAAGGTGCCCGATGCCACCACAACGGGGTTTTTCATCGTCATGCCCGCCAGGGTCACCGACATGTCCAGACCGTCAATGGGCTGGGCAGGCGTCCAGGGCTCGTCCGTCTCCGGCCGTTCCGCCGGACACCGGCCGGCGAACTGCTCCGCTTTGGGCAGCCAGGTGCGGTTATACTCAGGCATTCCAGTCCACCTCCTCCGCGGGGAAAATGGGGCCGTCCTTGCAGACGTGCTTCATGGTTCCGTCGGCCATGGGGGTGGCGCAGCCCAGGCAGGCGCCCACGCCGCAGGCCATCCGCTCCTCCATGGACACCTGACAGGGCACACCGAACTCCTTCGCCACATTCCAGACAGAGCGCAGCATGGGCTTGGGGCCGCAGGCCAGAACGGCTGTAAAGTCTCTATCCTTCTCAAGTACCTGGCGGACCAGAGCGTCCACAAAGCCGTGATGTCCCATGGTGCCGTCGTCAGTTGCCACCAGCACCTGGGCGCACTCCTGCCTGAAACAGTCCAGCAGGATGGCCCGCTGGGCGGTGCGGAAGCCCAGGATGGCGGTGGAGCGGCCCATGGTGTACTGGGCGCAGCCCCGCATGGGGGGCACGCCGATTCCACCGCCCACCAGCAGGTAGCGTCCCTCCGGCTTCATGGTGAAGCCGTTGCCCAGGAAGCCCAGCACGTCCAGATATTCCCCGCACGCCCGCTGGGCCAGCCAGTCGGTACCGGTGCCCCGCCGCTCAAAAACGATGGCCACGGTGTCCTCCGGTTCCCCTTCCATGCAGGCGCACACCGAGATGGGGCGGCGGAGGAAGCTGCCCTCACCGCACTTGATGTGCACGAACTGGCCGGGGGCCTTGCAGGTGTCCCGCACTATGGAGCCCGCCTCCAGCACCATATAGACCGTGTCCTGGTTCAGCCAGACCTTCTGGACAATTTTACACTTTGTCTCTACCTTCATGGGCGTCCACCTCAGCCCATCTTCACATAGGCGCCGATGGCATCCCGCATGGCCTCGGCGGCGGCCCGGGCAGCATCCTGAAAGTCGCGGCCGTCGCCGCCGGTCTTCTGCCAGGCGCACATAATGGACCGGGAGGCGTTGACAATGGCGCCGCAGCCCTTCTTGTCAAAGGCGTACTGCACGTCCTCGGCAGTACCGCCCTGAGCGCCGTATCCAGGCACCAGGAAGAAGGTGTGGGGCATCCGGGCCCGCAGGTCCTTCAGCTCCTCAGGCCAGGTAGCGCCGGTGACCGCGCCCACAGGGGTATAGCCATACTTGCCCTCCAGGCCCTGGCCCAGTTTCTCTACCATATCGCCCATGCGCTGATAAATCAGGCTGTCGCCGGCGGTCACATTCTGCAGCTCACCGGAGCCGGGATTGGAGGTCTTGACCAATACGAACATGCTTTTGTCATTGGCCTTGCAGGCGTCCAGGAAGGGCTTAAGCGTGTCAGAACCCATGTAGCCGTTGAGGGTGACGCAGTCGGCGTCAAAAACCTTATAAGTATCCTCTCCCACCTTGGTGCCGGCCAGCCACCCGTCAGCATAGGCCTGGGCGGTGGAGCCGATGTCGCCCCGCTTGATGTCCGCGATGACAAAAAGGCCCTTTTCGTGGGCGTAGTCGATGGTGCGCTCCATAACCTCCATGCCCCGCCAGCCCAGGCGCTCATAGTAGGCGGCCTGGGGCTTCACGGCGGGCACCACGTCGCACAGGGCGTCAATCAGGCCCCGGTTAAACTGCCACACTGCTTCAGCTGCACCGGCCAGGCCAGTGCCGTAGTTCTTGTAGGCCTCCTTCAGGATGTGAGCGGGAATCTGCTCCGGCTTGGGGTCCAGACCAGCCACAGTGGGGTTGTGCTTCTCAAGAATCTTCTCCTGCAAAACGTCAAAAGACATGTTCTTTTCCTCCTGCTCTCTATCTGTCTCAGCCCTGGGGCTGATCCTGGTATACAATCTTGCCGCCGACTATGGTATATTTGACCTTTCCTCTCAGAACCCTGCCGGCAAAGGGGGTATTGCGGCCCTTTGAATAGAACTTTTCCGGGTCCACGGTCCACTTTTCCTCCGGGTCAAAAATTACAAGGTCTCCGTCTCCTCCGATGGCCAGACGGCCCTTATGGGGAATGCGCAGAATGCAGGCCGGGTTCATGGTCATCTTCCGCAGAATATCGGACAGGCCCATCTCTCCCGTGTGGTACAGTGCGGTCAGCGTAACGCCCAGGGCGGTCTCCAGGCCCACCATGCCGCTGGGGGCCTCGGTGAGAGGTCTGGACTTCTCCTCGGCAGAGTGGGGCGCATGGTCGGTGGCGATGGCATCGATGGTGCCGTCCTTCAGGCCCTCGATGATACCCTCCACATCCGCCTTGGTTCGCAGGGGCGGGTTGACCCGGGCCATGGTGCCCTTGGTCAGGATCTCGTCCTCAGTGAGGGTAAAGTACTGGGGGCAGGTCTCACAGGTAATCTGCACCCCCTTGCGCTTGTACCGCCGGACAATGGCCACGGACTTGGCGGTAGAAATATGGCAGATATGAACTGCCGCGCCGGTCTCCTCCGCCAGCATGGCGTCCCGCATAACTTGCAGTTCCTCGGCAATGGCGGGCCGTCCGTCCAGTCGGAGCTGGCGGGAGATGCGCCCCTCATTCACCGCCCGGTTGCCCACCATATCCGCGTCCTCACAATGGGAGAGGACGGTCAAATGGTGCCGGTGAGCCAGGATCAGGGCATCCCGCAGCAGGTTCGCATTCTGGACGGGCACGCCGTCATCCGACAGCGCCACAGCTCCCGCCTCCCGGAGGGCGGCGGCGTCAGTGAGTTCTTGCCCCTTCTGTCCCCTGGACACCGCGCCAATGGGGTACACCCGCACCAGTCCGGCCTCTTCTGCCTTCTGGCGGATAAAAGCCACCTGTTCCGGGCTATCGGTGACAGGGCGGGTGTTGGCCATGGGAGCGATGCCCGTAAAGCCGCCGGCTGCCGCCGCCCGGCAGCCCGTCTCGATGGTCTCCTTGTACTCAAAGCCAGGCTCGCGCAGGTGGACATGCATGTCGATCAGTCCGGCGCACACCACCATGCCCCGCGCGTCAACTACCTGGGCGTCCGGCTCCCGGATATCACTGCCGATGACGGCGATTTTTCCGTCCTCAATCAATACGTCCATCACTCCGCCGATGCCCCCTACGGGGTCAACCAGCTTTCCCTGACGGATCAGCAGCTTCAAAATACCACTCCTTTCCGCGCCCGGCGGGCTTCTCTCCCCACCTGTGCGCACCAAAAAAGGGACAAGGTCTTCCCCGCCCCTCTGCCTTACGAACCTATGTGCTTCCGGTCACTCCGATAACCGGGGCAAGCATATTTTTCCATATTTTGTGTCTCAGCCAGCTGCTGCCTTCTTGCGGCTGGTCAGACAGATATATTATAGCATTGAATCACATTATTTAGCAACGCATTTTTCCGTTTTTCCGGGAACAATAGACGTGAAGCAGAAAGACCTGCTAACAAAAGTCAAGTAGAAATTTCAGGTTTTGGAGGCAGCGAAAAAGGCAACACAAAATCAAGCCG